>CBFHMO010000017.1:0-24554 GCA_965656925.1 Patiriisocius sp. | reverse complement strand
CGTTTCTTCGTATTGGTCTTTAGATTTTGATTTTCCTTTAAGTACCACCTCATCTAGGAGTTGGCCGTCATAATCTAGTTCAATTGTCATTGGAGCACCCCTTTTGATAGACATCTCTTTATACTGCATTGCAAATGAGGTAATTTCAAAAACAGTATCATCTGGAGTTACCTTGATAGAAAACTCACCCATTTGATTGGTTACTGCCTCATTAAAGGTGTTTTTTACTGTTATGACAGCTCCTTGAATCGGGCCGTCTGTATTTTTAACAACGCCAGTAACAACTTCTTTTTGCTGTGCAGCAAGCACTGTTGCACTCAAAAAAAGACATAACTGAATAAACGATTTTGTGCCTGAAATTAAAACACTTTTCATGGGTTTTGTTTTGTTTGGTTCTAAGTAAAAATTACCGATATTTATATTTAGACGACAAATAGACACATTTGTTTCAATTATTGACGTCAATTTTATGTTAAATACTTTTTAAGTGCTATTAATCACATATTATGCCGAAAAACAACTCTAGCTTTAATTTTTTAATCCAAAATACCATTGCCTTCGTACAACAAGAATTAAACGATGCCGAAGGCGGTCATGACTGGTTTCATGTACAGAGAGTATACAAAAATGCGTTGTTAATTTCTGAAAATGAAAACGCAAATAAAACCATCGTAGCCCTTGGTGCCCTTCTACACGATATTGCAGATAGCAAGTTTCATAATGGCGATGAAACCATAGGCCCTAAAAAAGCAAAAGCATTTTTACAAACTCAAGCCGTATCTCAAGACACCATCACACACATTATAAAAATTATCGAAAACGTTTCTTTTAAAGGAGGAAATACCATCAAAACATTTCATTCTATAGAGCTGGAAGTAATACAAGATGCTGATCGTCTAGATGCAATAGGAGCCATAGGTATTGCCCGTACTTTTAACTATGGAGGGTTTAAAAATAGAGCCATCTATGATCCGTCAATAAAGCCAGATTTAAACATGACCGCTGCTCAATATAAAGCCTCTAAGGCTCCTACTATTAATCATTTTTATGAAAAATTACTGCTCTTAAAAGATAAAATGAACACCTCTTCAGGTAAAAAAATTGCCCAAGAGCGCCATGTGTTTATGGAGAAATTTCTAGAACAGTTCTACCAAGAGTGGAACGGGGAAAAGTAATTTTGATGCTTTACTTTCCTGGAAAAACTGGTTTTCTTTTTCCTAAAAACGCCTGGGTGCCTTCTTTAAAATCTGCGGTCCCAAAACATTTTCCAAATTCTGTTATCTCAGAATCAAAACCGTTTTTTCCGTCCTCAAAACCTGCGTTTACTGCATTAATTGCTGCGGCAATTGCCACTGAAGAATTCCGAGCAATTTTACTTGCTATTTTTTGAGCAAGAACAAGCAACTCTTCTTGAGAAGTGACGTGATTTACCAGGCCATACTCATGGGCCTTTGTTGCATCTATCATACCCGCAGTCATGATAAGCTCCATGGCGCGCCCTTTACCAACTAATTGGGGCAAGCGCTGTGTGCCACCATAGCCAGGAATAACCCCCAAAGAAACCTCGGGAAGACCCATCTTTGCGGTATCGCTTGCAACTCTAAAGTGTGCGGCCATTGCCAATTCCAAACCGCCTCCTAGAGCAAATCCATTTACGGCAGCAATCACCGGTGTTTGCAAATTTGCAACAAAGTCAAATAATAACGCTTGTCCTTGAGCGGCCAATTTTTCTCCCTGTGCAACAGAAAAATCTGCAAACTCACTAATATCTGCCCCAGCAACAAAAGCTTTATCTCCACTTCCGGTAATGATAATTACCTTGGTTTGAGTATCTGTGTCAGCATGTTGAAAAGCATCGTGTAATTCTTCAATGGTTTGACTATTTAAAGCATTTAATTTTGAAGGCCTGTTAATGGTGATGGTGGTAATACCACTCTGGCTTTGGGATATAATATTGATGTAACTCATAGTTTGTGTTGGTATAAAATAGCGTCGTAAAAATACTAAAATTGATTAGGGTAAGGCAGGTATTGCCACTTTAAAAATCGTGTTTTGTCCCTGAGAGGATATCAATGAA
Source organism: Patiriisocius sp. (assembly GCA_965656925.1). Taxonomy (GTDB): domain Bacteria; phylum Bacteroidota; class Bacteroidia; order Flavobacteriales; family Flavobacteriaceae; genus Patiriisocius. The sequence continues at coordinate 22,477 of CBFHMO010000017.1, read as the reverse complement.
ATGCTGCCTCCATAAGCCTCCACAATACTCTTAACCATTGCCAAACCTAGACCCATACCACTGTTTTTTGTGGTAAACTTAGGCTCAAAAACCTTGTCTTTATTATCTGAAGTTATGCCAATACCGTTATCCTCAATTCTAATAACAGCAAAGCGATCTTCCATAAAAACACGCACATCAATTCTTGGGTTTTCTTGTGTAGACTGCTCTAGGGCTTGGGTACTGTTTTTTACTAGGTTATTGATAACTCGTATGAGCTGAGAACGATCAAATCTGGCAATAATTTGCTCGTGCTCGGGGGTAAAGTGAATATACTCTTCATTAAAAATATCAAGTGCTAGCTTGGTGATTTTTACAATATTTAAGCGCTCGTCTTTTTGGGCTGGCATCTGAGCGTAGTTTGAAAAAGCAGAAGCAATCGAGCTCATAGTATCAATTTGCTCTATAAGGGTGTTGCTGTACTCCTCTATTTTTTCATTAATATCTGGCAAATTAGCATCAAATTTTCTCTGAAAACTCTGTACTGTGAGTCTCATGGGCGTCAAAGGGTTTTTAATCTCGTGAGCCACCTGCTTTGCCATTTCTCGCCACGCCGCTTCTCGCTCGCTGGCAGCCAATTGAGCAGCACTAACCTCTAGCTCATCAATCATACCATTGTAGGCCTTTACTAAATTTGTGATTTCTGCAGTTGTATTTTCTGAAACATCAATGCGTTTATTGCGCTTATCAAGCCTGGTGTCAATGATTTTTTGAGAAATTATATTGAGAGACTTTGTGATATACTTTGATAAAAAGTAAGCTAAAATTATGGCAATGCCCAACATAAGTAGATAAGCAACTGCTAATCTAGAGAGGCTCTCTTTTAGTTCGTCTTTTATAAACCCATCTTCTTCTATGTAAGACAAATTTAAAATAGCCAATGGCGCTGAGTTACTGTCTGTAATAAAACTGTAAGAGGATTGATAGTTTTGATCTGCTGCTTTAAATTCTTCAATAAAGGTTTTTTCAGAAGAGGCCAGTAAGGCATCTAGCACATAAGGTTGCAAATTTTTGCCTACTGTGTCTTTGCCAATCGAGTTTTTAGATTTTTTTAGCAAGCCCCCTTTTAAATCATAGAAGCTGAGCTCCAGGTTATGGATGCGATTAATTTCATAAATCTCATCTTTAAAAATCAGGGCAATGTACTTTGTTTGTATAGGGTAAGAGGCATCATTAAGGACGTAGTTAATGTGCTTTTTAATATTTTGCTGCTTCCGCTCTAGCCTATCATGGTGGTAATCTTCTGCCTCTTCACGGTACTGATAAACCGTTACGGCGGCAATTAAAATAGAGGCCAACACCACCAGGATTAACATGGAGAGAAAGATTCTATTTCGCAGAGATTGTGTATAAAACTTCAAGGATATTGGTTTTGTAATGTTATGCTACCGAAAGATAACAATAATTAGACCGCTTTTATATATACGGGTTGTAATTATAGGCCTATAATTTCTGCAAAAAAATGGCTTATCGCTCTCTTATGCGTTTATATAATTTAAAACCAAGCATTAGTAGTAGGGCAAAAACAAGGATGCCTACTGTACCGTAAATCCAATTCACTGCATTTTTTAAAATAACCAAAAACACCACGGCAAAGAGAATAAAGGTAGCTCCCTCATTAAAAATACGCATAAAATTTCCGGAGTACTTAATCACATCGTTTTGCAGGTCTTTGAAGATAAGATGGCACTTTATGTGGTAGCAGATAAGCGCCACTACAAAACCAAGCTTCACTTGCATCCAAGGTTCTTCAATGTAAAAAGGACGGAGTGCCAAAAGCCAAATAGCAAACCCAACAGCCAAAAATAGAGAGGGCCAAGTAATAATGTACCACAAGCGCTTTGCCATAATTTTGAGTTGATCACCTAAAATTTCTTTAGCGGGAGATTCTTTGTGTTGGGCCTCTATTTGATATACAAATAAGCGCACAATATAAAACAACCCTGCAAACCAAGTGATCACAAAAATTAAGTGCAAAGATTTAATATAATCGTATTCCATACCACAAAGCTAATAGAAGCAAACAATTATTGCTCTATAAATAAATAGTTAAGTTGTTTTTTGTTAAACTCTTGGTTAAAGGTCTTAATTTCTCCAGAAATAAGTGCCTCTAAGGTGTCTAACTCTTTAGTAATAGCCTTTGTTAATTCATTCTTTACAGCAATGTCTTGGGTTGTTGGCGGAAAATCATCCATACTCACCAAACTATTTAAATGCGCTAATTTATTGGTTAACCTAATAGGAAAATTTAAAGGATCTTGCCCACTCTTGTTTTTGGTTTGATACAATGCTTTTTCTATATCACTAAACTGCTTACTCAGTGTATCTGCCTTTTCTATTAACTCTTTTATAGCCTCATTGCTATTGTATTGTTTTTTAAATGCTTTTAACTGCTTGTTTATTGCGCGTATTTTTTCTATGGAGGTATGCGCTTTATCTACCGTAGTGTTTACATCTGTGATAAAGTCAAATTGCCTTTGCATACCCGCCACATCTGTCTCTGCATTTTTATCTGCTAGGATCGTAAACACTCTAGATTGGGCTGGCTTATTTTCTACCTCTAAAACTACTTTGTACGCTCCAGGAACTGCTTGTGGCGCACTGGTGCTAGCCCACCATAAAATCATTCCCGCAAGGCGCTTTGCTCCTTTGCCGCGCATATTCCAGGTATGATAATTAGCTCCATCAGAAACACTAAGGGCGTCAATGTTTTTGTTTTTATCTGGACTGGTGCTAAACTTTTTAATAGTGTCGTTGGCCATAGACAGATAACTCAAAGTTATTTTTTTACCTTCACTATCTGCAAGGTTAAAATAGGTCATCACTCCGCTTGGATGATTGGCTCCCTCTGTTAAACTTCCTGCCCTTGAGCCTCCGCCCATTCTATAGGTGTCTTTGGGTGCAAATAAATAAGTAGCACTACTTTTTGCATCATTTAATTGATACAACACGCTTAAATCGTCTATGATCCATAAGCTCCTCCCTTGTGTTGCAACAATCAGGTTCCCGTCTTTGATAGTTAAATCTGTGATAGGCACAATGGGAAGATTGAGCTGAAATTTTTGCCAAGTAGCTCCATCATTAAAAGAAATATACATGCCCGTTTCTGTACCTGCATACAACAGCCCTTTTTGATTTGGATCTTCTCTTACTACCCTTGTAAAATGCTCTTTGTTGATCCCTTTTGTAATTTTTTGCCAAGAGGCTCCATAATCTGTGGTTTTATATAAGTAGGGGCTAAAGTCTCCCGTTTTATATTTTGTTCCTGCCACATAGCACGTTCCAGGATCAAAAATAGAAGGTTCAATACTGTTTATCATCATCCACTCTGGCATGCCTTTAGGGGTAACATTGCTCCAGTCTTTACCGCCATTTTTAGAAATATGAATAAGACCATCATCACTTCCGGTCCAGAGCAATCCTTCTTTTAGAGGGCTCTCTGCTGCAGCAAAAATCGTACAGTAATATTCTACAGAGGTGTTGTCTTGGGTAATGGGTCCTCCAGAAGATTTTTGTTTCTCTGGATCGTTTCTAGTTAAATCTGGACTAAGCAATTCCCAGCTTTCTCCCTGGTTGGTCGAGGCATGCAAATGGTTTGAGGCGGTGTATAATTTCTTTGGATTATGAGAAGAAAAGAAAATAGGAAAGTTCCATTGAAACCTATATTTCATGTCCTCAACACCATGTCCCATTGGGTTATCTGGCCAAACACTAATGCTACGTACCGTATTTTTTTGATGGTTGTACCGCGTTAAAAACCCGTCATAACTTCCGCCGTATACAATATCATTGTTTAATGGGTCTACCGCAATGTGAGCGCTTTCTCCTCCTGCAGTAGCCTCCCAATTATCTTCTCCAATGCTTCGAGACTCTGTACGGTGAGAAATACGGATGGTGCTATTGTCTTGCTGGGCTGCGTATATTCTGTAAGGAAATGCGTTATCTGTGGTTACTCTATAAAACTGTGAAGTGGGCTGGTTGTAATAGGTGCTCCAAGTCTGGGCGCCATCATAAGTTATTTGAGCGCCACCATCATCTCCAATGATCATTCTATTAGGGTCTTCTGGGGCAATCCATAAATCATGATGATCTCCATGAGGAGCGTTATAGGTGCTGTATGTTTTTCCGCCGTCAGTACTTTTGTGATAGCGTACATTTAAAACATACATCACATCCTGGTCTTTAGGGTCTGCATAAATGCGGGTATAATACCACGCCCGTTGGCGCAGTTTACGCTCATCGTTAATTTTAGTCCAGGAATCTCCTCCATCATCACTTCTGTAAACCCCGCCTTGTTTTTCGTTTTCTACAATAGCCCAAACGCGCTGGCTATTTGCTGGAGATACCGTTACACCAATAATTCCTAGGGTACCCTCTGCAAAGCCCTGGTGGGTTGAGATTTCTTTCCAAGTTTCTCCGCTGTCTTCACTTTTCCAAAGAGCAGAACCATCACCACCGCTACTAAGGCTATAAGGAGTTCTTTTTACATTCCAGGTAGAGGCGTATAAAATTCTTGGGTTGTTGGGGTCCATAATTAAATCTACAACGCCTGCGTTTTCATTGGCAAATAAAGTTTTACGCCAAGTGGTGCCGCCATCTGTACTTTTATAAACACCACGCTCTTGAGTTGGTTTATAGATATTTCCCATAACAGCTGCATAGACTGTATTGTAATCTGTGGGGTGTACTACTATTCTTGGCACATGACGGGAATCTTTAAGACCTGCTTGGGTCCAAGTTTTTCCTGCATTCTCAGACTTCCATATACCGTATCCTGAAGATACATTACCGCGTACGGTCTTCTCGCCACCACCCACATAAATTACATTGGCATCACTTTGAGCAACTTCAATGGCTCCAATAGAACCGCCAAAAAAGCTGTCGCTAATGTTTTTCCAGCTTCTTCCGCCATTTTTGGTTTCCCAAATACCACCCCCTGCAGCGCCAAAATAGTAAAGATTTGGTTTACCAGGCACTCCTGTTACAGCGGCGCTTCTACCACCTCTAAAAGGGCCAACAAGTCTATATTCTAAGGCGTCATAAAGCGCCTGGTCATACTCTTGGGCTGTAAGAGATTGATTTTGTATACTAAAAAAAAGAACCGCAATAAGCAGTAAGAGTGTTTTAATGGCTTTCATAGCTTTTTTTTGAAGATTAAAGATACTAAAAAAAGCTACGTTTTTGACAAATCTTGTCTAATTGCGCGGCGCAAAAAATAGCCTGTTACTAGTGTAGAACAAACATCTGCAATAGGGAATGAAACCCAAACACCCCAAACGCCAAAATAGGTTGGCAGTATTAAAATTAACGGAATTAAGAAAAATCCTTGCTTTGTTAAACTCAGTAATAATGCCGGTGTTACCTTCCCTATGGCTTGAAAATAAGAGCACCCAATGAGCTGCACTACAATAACAGGCGTGGCTGCAAACACCCAGCGCAGTGCATTAGGTGTTCTTTCCAGAAGGGCCATGTTATCGCTAATATTGTTGCCCTCTACTGCTTTGTCGCTAATAAAAACGCCTACAAAAGATTCTGCAAAAAGCATGATAAGGGTAAAAATAAGCAGCGCCAATATCCCTGAATATTTAATAGAGATGTTAATGGCCTCTCGTACTCTTTGCAGTTTTTTAGCGCCATAATTATAGCCTGCAATAGGCATAAAGCCTTGATTAACGCCAATAACAGGAAACAGCGCAAACATTAGTGCCCTGCTAATAATACCGTAACTAGCTACATCAATAGCATCACCCACTCTAATGAGTATGTTGTTTATTAAAATAGTTAACACTGCAATAACCCCTTGTCTGGCTAGGGTGACAAAACTAAGACCGCTAATTTCTTTTACAATTATATTGTTTAATAAAAAACTTTGAAGTGTAAGACGTAGCTCACTTTTAAAGATAAAAAACCATAAAATAAAGCTAAAGCAAATACCATAACTAATAAAAGTAGCCCAGGCAGCTCCTTCCATGCCCATGCCAAAGACATTGATCAAAACATAATCCATACCAATATTTCCTATGGCAGGAAGCATCATAGCATACATAGCAAACTTGGGTTTGCCCTCTGCGCGTATTACGCTATTACCCATCATGCACATGGCTAGCATCACGATGCCATACAACACAATCCGGTAATAGGTTAATGCCAGGTCTCTAAAACTATCATCTGCACCGAAAAAATTTATTAACGTATCCTGAAAAACAAGTCCAACAATGGCTAGAATCCCTGAAGATAAAAAAGTTAAGGTGCTCATGTTTCCAAAGACACCAAGAGCCTTGGTTTGTTGCCCAGCCCCTAGTGCACGAGACAAAACAGAACTACCTCCTATACCAATGGCAAGGCCTAGTGCTGCTATAAAAAAAGTGATTGGAATAACAACTGTTATGGCAGAGATGGCCAAAGGGCCAATCCAACGCCCCACAAAAATGGTGTCTACAATCATGTTTAATGACATGACCAAAATACCAATAGAAGCAGGAACTGCTTGCTTTATTAGTAAACTACTAATAGATTGAGTCCCTAATAAATCTGAGTTTTTTTTCAAGGTTTTTTCTCTTTTAAGGAGAATTTATACAATGGCGGTATCCATGTTTACTGTTTGCCAGTCTTCAACCCAATTGGCCAACAATTGAGCAAAAGAGTCTCTGTCATTTAAACACGGTATGGTGTTAAATTCTTTTCCACCAACTTCGTGAAAAATCTCTTCTCCCTCCATGGCAATCTCTTCTAGTGTTTCTAAACAATCACTCACAAAAGCCGGAGTGACTACCGCCATTTTCTTGAGGCCTTCTTTACCCATGCGCTCTATTGTTCTGTCTGTATAGGGTTGTAACCATGGGTCAAAACCAAGACGAGATTGGAAGGTGGTAGAGTAGGTGCCGCGTTCTAGTTTTAAATATTTTGCAACGTTAACCGTTGTGATTTCACATTGATGTCTGTAACAAAACTCATGTTGTTTGGATCCTTTTTTAAAGCAGCACTTCCCGTCCATTTTACAGGCACCACTAGTGATGTCACTTTTTCTAATGTGACGCTCTGGAACTCCGTGATAGCTAAACAATAAATGCTCGTAATCTAATGTTTTAAGCTGCTCTCCAATACTTTCTGAAAGTACTTTAATGTAGTCTTGTTTGTGATAAAAAGCAGCAGTGCGAGTGATGGTTAGCTCTGGGAAATGTTCTGCAACCAACTCATCAACCTTTACGTCAATAGTTTCTGTGGTAGCCATCGCAAATTGAGGATATAATGGGATGGTTTTAATTTCTGTACACCCTTTGTCTACCAGTTCTTGTAATCCCTTTTTAAGGGTCATTGAGCCGTAACGCATAGCCAGGGCAACAGGAATGTCTACTTTTTCTTGCACCTTTTTTTGCAAACGCTCAGAAAGCACAATAAGAGGAGATCCTTCCTCCCACCAAATTTTCGCATAGGCCGCCGCAGATTTTTTTGGTCTTGTATTTAAAACAATACCTTTTACAAGTAATGTTCTTGCCCATCTAGGCACGTCAATAACGCGCTCATCCATCAAGAACTCACCCAAATATTTTTTTACGTCTTTAGGATCTGTACTATCTGGTGACCCTAGGTTTACTAAAAGAACTCCTTTCATAAAATTTTTAATAACTTCTCTAGGCTAAAGCTTGAGACTGTTTTGATATTTTAATAATGCAGGAAAAAATCCCTACAAGCACCTATGTATTTAGACTCTTAACAAAAATACCTTTAAAAAATGGGTTCTTGTATTTAGCCCGCGTAGATTAACATAATAATAAGAAAATAGGTGCTGACATTTTATAACCTCTAAGCGCCTTGAGCGACAATAAACTTTTTAGGGGTTGTTCCAAATTTTTTCTTAAAGGCTGCAATAAAATGACTTGCTGTTGAGTAGCCTACTTTAAGGCCAACCTCATTTACATTATGGGACCCCGAAACCAATAATTGACGTGCAACTTCCATCTTATAATCAAACAAAAAGGCAAAAACAGGGTCACCATAGATTTGTTTAAATCCCTCTTTTAATTTATTAATAGGAAGCTGTATTTCATCGGCCAGCTGCTGAAGCGTTGGTGGTTCTGCCATGCGGGCAATGATAATTTGTTTGGCTTTTTTAATTTTAACAACATTTAGCTCATCTGCCAAAAAGGGACACTGCTCAACATCTACATCCTCCTCTCTATTAAAATAAAGGCTCAACAGCTCGTAGGCCTTTCCTTTAAAATATAAGGGCTTGATAGAGCTGTGTAGGTTATAGTTCATAAGTTGGTTAAGCACAATGGCCATCGAAGGAGAAATTTGGGCATCTTTATAATACTTCCTGTCTTTGTTTTCTCCACTTAAAAAAGAAATATAGCTGGTTTCATTAGAAAATAGTGTGTGAAATTTTTTGATTGGAAGCAGAACAGAAATCACCCAAGAATTAGGGGCCACCATTACCTCAATAGGTAAATCTCTTTGAGGATTGTACAAAAGTAAGGAACCACTCTCTTGAATGGGCAACCTGTAATTCCCGTTATTAAAACCAAAAGATCCTGAGCCTTTCACGCAGAAATGAAATTGGATAAAATCTGCGTTTACATCTCTTTTAAATAGTTGATTTTCAGTTGTTTCATTGTTGAATTTTAAAATATAAAACCCAGGCTCTATCATGGTTTCTTTATAGATACCTTGAGCGATACTTTTTGATGGGTTTGAGATGTCTTGTGGGATCATTTTATTTAGAATTGATATAAATAACAAAAGGTCATTATTTTGTAACGATAGCAATATAGTGACTTACAGCGATTTTTCATAGAATAACAAGTAAAAATAACGGATATCGATATTAATGATGCTTCTTGCGTTGTTTTTTGATTGTCAATGCATCTATTTTTGCCGTGCAGGCGCTCTATATATTACAGGAGCAACTAGTGGTCTATGAAAAACAACGCTAAAAGCCCGTTTGAGGCATCTTCTGAGGGTACATTTTTTGCCATTGGCCTTAATTACAAAAAGGCTGATGCAGAAGTAAGAGGGCGTTTTAGTGTTTCAGAAAATGTTCAAAAAGCCATTTTAACTGCCAGCAAACAATCTGCAGTAAAATCACTTACCCTTATTTCTACTTGTAATAGAACAGAGCTTTATGGTTTTGCTCACAAGGCCAAAGACTTGGTTATGTTATTATGTGAGCATACCACTGGAAGTATTTCTGAGTTTGAAAAAGTGGCCTATGTACACCAAGATCAACAGGCGGTATCGCATCTTTTTAAAGTTGGTACTGGTCTTGATAGTCAAATCTTAGGAGATTTTGAGATAATAAGCCAGCTACGAAAAAGCCTTAGTCGCTCCAAAAAAATGGGTATGTTAAACCCATATATGGAACGTCTTGGAAATGCGGTAATACAAGCAAGCAAACGCATTAAAAATGAAACCGAAATATCTACAGGTGCAACCTCTGTTAGTTTTGCCGCAGTGCAGTACATTATGGCAAGAGTACCGTATGTGAGTGAAAAAAATATTCTGCTTTTTGGGATTGGAAAAATTGGCCGTAACACCTGCGAAAACCTTATAAAACACACCAAAAACGATCACATCACCCTTATCAATAGAACCAAGACTAAGGCAGAGGTGATGGCTGGAAAATTTAATCTGGTGGTGAAAGATTATGCCAATATCCAGAGCGAAATTGCCCAAAGTGACATTATGATTGTTGCAACAGGAGCACAGCAGCCCACCATTAGTAAAGAGCTGCTATACCTAAAAAAACCACTTTTGATTTTAGACCTATCTATTCCAAAAAATGTAGCCAATAACGTTACACAAGATCCTAACGTTACACTTGTACATTTAGACGAGCTTTCTAAGGTGACAGACGCAACCCTTGCCCATAGACAATCACAAATACCGCTAGCCCAAAACCTTATAAAAGAAGTTGAGGCAGAGTTTGATACTTGGGCACAACACAGGAGTTTTGCACCAACAATAAAAGCATTAAAAAATAAACTTGGTGAAATAAAAATCGGTGAAATTGATAATCAACGTCGTAAAATTTCTAATTTTAATCAAGAACAGGCAGAAATTATTAGCGATAGAATTATCCAGAAAATAACCACTCAGGTTGCAAACCACTTAAAAAACACCACAAGCAACCCCACAGAAACGGCAGGTTTAATTGAGCAAATTTTTAAATTAAACCAGGAGCATCATGAATAAGGTAATTAAAATAGGCACCAGAGATAGCCAACTTGCCCTATGGCAAGCACATACGGTTCAGGACAAATTACAGGCTTTGGGATACAGCACAAAAATAGTTTCTGTAAAATCTCAGGGAGATCTTAAACTAGACACCCCTTTATACGAGCTAGGAATTACAGGTATTTTCACCAAAACACTTGATGTTGCCATGTTAAACAACACCGTTGATATTGCGGTACATTCTTTAAAAGATGTTCCTACTGCGCTGCCCAAAGGAATTGTGCAGGGAGCTGTATTAAACAGGGCGAGCGCGCAAGACATCTTAGTTACAAAACAAGCTATTGACCTCTCAAAACCCTGCACCATTGCAACAGGGTCCTTAAGGCGCAAGGCACAGTGGCTACACCAATACCCAAACCACACCGTAGTAAATTTACGCGGCAATGTAAATACCCGTTTACAAAAACTACAAGACAATCCTTGGCAAGGGGCCATTTTTGCTAAAGCTGGACTTGAGCGCATAAAGGTTTTGCCGAAAAATTACACCAACCTACATTGGATGACTCCTGCGCCAGCTCAAGGAGCCATGGTAGTTGTTGGTTTACAAGACGATCTTTTTTGTTTACAAGCCATTGAAAAATTAAATCACGCCCCATCACAAATATGCACGCAAATAGAGCGTGATTTCTTAAGAACTCTTGAAGGAGGATGTACTGCACCCATCGGGGCGCTTGCAAAAATAGAAGGTGATACCATACAATTTGTAGGTTCTCTATTTTCCCTTGATGGCAGTAAAAAAGTAGCAATAGAAAAAAATATTTCTCTTCATCTAGCCGGCACAGCAGGCGAGAGTATTGCAAAAGAGTTGCTACAAAAAGGAGCAGGTGTACTTCTCAAAGAAATTAAAGAGACCATGAATTTATAGCTAAAAATGAAAAACATTTTATCTACAAAAAAACTAAACCCAGAGCAAAGAGCGTTTTTCTCTCAAAAAGGGTTGTGTCTGGTAGATTATGACGCCATTGCTATAGAATTTTTAAAATTTAAAATTCCTGAGGCAATCGATAATGCAATTTTTACTAGCCAACAAGCGGTACACTCCTTTTTAGCAAAAACCCAAGGAGATCTAGGTCTTAAAAATTGTTTTTGTGTTGGAAATAAAACAAAAACACTTTTAGAGCAAAATGGGCTAAATGTGACAGAAATTGGTCAAAATGCAGCAGAATTGGCGCAAAACATAGTAAAAAACTACAAAAACAAGGTTTTTTATTATTTCTGCGGAACCATCAGAAGAGAAGAGCTCCCAAATGCACTAAAAAGTGAAAAAATGACCCTTTTTGAGGTAAAAACATACAAAACAGTACTAAAAACAAAGAAATTTGATCAAAAATGGGACGGTATCTTGTTTTTTAGCCCAAGTGGGGTAGCGAGTTATATTTCAGGAAACAAACACCAAACAAACACCTATGCTTTTTGCATTGGACAAACAACAGCATCTAGTGCAAAAAAATATTTTAAAAGAGTTGTTGTTGCAAATACAAATACAATAGAAAGCGTGTTGGAAAAAACCATAGAAGCTTTATAAAACTACAGTATGATTAAAAATGATTTATTCTTAAGAGCCTTAAAAGGAGAAACAGTAGATAGACCTCCTGTTTGGATGATGAGACAAGCGGGGCGTTATCTGCCAGAATTTATGGAAATTAAGGCAAAGTATGATTTCTTTACGCGCTGCCAAACACCAGAGCTTGCCAGTGAAATTACCGTTCAGCCTATTCGTAGATATGGCATGGACGCCGCTATATTATTTAGCGACATCCTGGTGATCCCTCAGGCAATGAATATAGAGGTGGAGATGAGACCAGATATTGGGCCTTGGCTTCCAAACCCGATACGGTCTCAAAAAGATCTTGACAGGGTAATGGTTCCAGATATTCATCAAAGCCTAGGGTATGTGATGGAGGCTATTAAAATGACTAAAGAAAAACTCAATGATGAAATTCCACTGATTGGTTTTGCAGGGAGCCCCTGGACTATTTTATGTTACTGCGTGCAGGGCCAAGGGAGCAAAAATTTTGACAAGGCAAAACAGTTTTGCTTTACCCAACCTGTTGCTGCTCATGAGTTACTTCAAAAAATTACAGATACGACCATTGCTTATCTAAAAGAGAAGGTAAATGCAGGAGTAGATGCTGTACAAGTTTTTGATAGTTGGGGTGGCATGCTATCTCCCGTTGATTATGGGGAATTTTCTTGGCAATATATCCAACAAATTATTGATGCTTTAAAAGACCATGCTCCTGTAATTGCCTTTGGTAAAGGGTGTTGGTTTGCCTTAGACACCATGGCAAAAAGTGGTGCAAGCGCACTGGGTATAGACTGGACATGTTCTGCTAAAAATGCACGAAAATTAACAGGTGGAAACATTACCCTGCAAGGTAACTTTGATCCAACAAGGCTTTTTAGCCCGCCTGAGGAGATAAAAAAACAGGTAAAACAAATGATTAACGCCTTTGGAAAAGACAGATATATTGTAAATCTAGGACATGGTATTTTACCTAATGTCCCAATAGAAAACGCTGCCGCATTTATTGAGGCGGTAAAAGAATATAAGCAAGAGCAATGAGTATCTGGGGGCGCATAACAAAATTAAATCTTGGGCAGCTATGTAAGTTGTCGCTGCTATTTTTGTCACGCCCGCATTATATTATACCAACCATTAGTGCAACAAAAAAAACACTGCTTGTTTGTGATAGGCTATATAAAGACACCCATCACCAAAGCAATAAAGCCAATGCATTTAGGCATGCCCTTTGGAATGTATTAATTTGTAGAAAAGTAATGAAATATGCCAAAAACAAGCAAAAAAGTGTGTTTTGGGCCCAAAAAGTAGCTGATTTGTATGAAAAAGTGACTCAAAATGAAGTTTTAGACCAAGAAATGGATTTACACAATAACACCATTGGCAGAATCTTTTTTTTGAACCATTTAGAGCAAAAAGAGGCGAAAATCATTGATTTATTGCAAAAAATGAGTCAAAAAGCGCAAAAAACAAAGAAAATTGAACAAATGCACCAGCATAAAAATGAGTTGGTATATTTGACACAGTAAAACAATAACCTATGGTGCAAAATATTTTTAAAGGCATTAAGGCATACGCAGGCGCATTAGGGCTTATTAGTACTTTGAGTTTGTGGAAATACTTTGCTATTCCTGTTTTAATTAGCTTTGTTACAGCAGGCCTAATAGCGCTATCTGCCTGGGGCTGGAGTGATAATGTTGCCAACATCATAGACCTGCTTTGGGTTTGGGAATGGGGAGCTGATTGGTTTTATGGGGTTGCAGAGATACTTGGAGGGGTACTCATCATTGTCTTAGGTTTAATTATCTACAAACATATTGTAATGGCTTTGAGCGCTCCTTTTATGAGCCCAGTATCTACTGCAATTGAGCGTCACTTTTTGGGAGAACAACACATCCACAGAGATACCAGCAACACCTCTCAATTATGGCGCGGTATACGCATCAATGTTAGGAATTTAACCATGGAGATTTTCATTACAATACCACTACTTATTTTAAGTCTGGTTCCGGTATTAAATATTATTACAACGCTACTAATATTCTTGGTACAGGCATACTATGCTGGTTTTGGTAATATGGATTACACACTAGAGCGCCATTATGGATATAAAGAAAGCGTGCGGTTTGTAAAAAGACACAAAGGCGTTGCCATTGGTAATGGTATTATATTTACAATTATGCTGTTTATTCCTGTTATTGGGGTGCTACTGGTACTGCCTTTGTCGGTAACGGCTGCTAGCTCACAAACTATTAGATTTATTAAAGAGAAAAAATGAAAGAACAATTTGTAGCCTATATTAAAGATCTTCAAAACACCATTACCTCTAAAATAGAGGCTATTGATAGTGGGGCTACTTTTAAGCAAGATCTTTGGGAGCGGCCCCAGGGCGGCGGTGGGCGCACAAGAGTTATTGAAAACGGAAATGTATTTGAAAAAGGCGGCGTGAATACCAGTGAGGTCTTTGGAGAATTGCCAGAAAGCATGCAAGCCTATTTTGGTGTAAAAGAAGCTAATTTTTTTGCCTGTGGGCTTAGTTTGGTGTTGCATCCTTTAAGCCCTCTGGTGCCAACGGTGCATGCCAATTGGCGTTATTTTGAAATGTATGATAAACAAGGTACTTTAATAGACCAATGGTTTGGAGGTGGTCAAGACCTTACCCCGTATTATTTGTTTGAGGAAGATGCCAAACATTTTCACAAAACGTGTAAAGCTGCATGTGATATTCACAGTCCTTTATTTTATCCCAAATACAAAGCGCGCTGTGATGAGTATTTTTACAATCCTCACAGAGAAGAAGGCAGAGGAGTCGGAGGCTTGTTTTTTGATTATTGTAAAAAGTCTCCACAGATGCAAATCAAAGACTGGTACAATTTTGTTACACAAATTGGAGATAGTTTTCTTGATGCCTATACTCCTATTGTAGAAAAAAGAAAAGAGTTACCCTACACCCCCGAGCAAAAAGATTGGCAAGAAATACGTCGGGGACGTTACGTAGAGTTTAATTTGGTGCACGATAAAGGCACCCTCTTTGGTTTAAAAACCAATGGCCGCATAGAGAGTATTTTAATGAGCCTACCGCCACGCGTGCAATGGCGTTATGACCACCAACCACAACCAGGTAGTGAGGAAGAAAAATTAATTAAAGTGCTTAAAGACCCCGTTAATTGGGTGTAGTAATAATTTGGCAATAGAACCCGTTTCTAATGCCGCAAGACTCAAAAAAAATGATACTAAGAAGAAACAGAAGACTTAGAACAACACAGGCCATCAGAAGCCTAGTGAGAGAGACAAGTATTGCGCCAACAGATTTTATAGTTCCTGTGTTTATCGTTGAGGGTAAAGGGATAAAGCAAGAGATTCCATCTATGCCAAATTACTACCGGTACTCGTTAGATCTAATGCAAAAAGAAATACTAGAGTTGTGGTCTATGGGTTTAAAAAGTGTCTTATTATTTGTAAAAGTTGCTGAGCAGTTGAAAGACAACAAAGGCACAGAGGCTTTAAATGCTCGAGGGTTAATGCAGCGAGCTATTAAAACCATAAAAGACGTATGCCCAGATATGCTTGTAATGACAGATGTGGCATTAGATCCGTACTCAAAATATGGTCATGATGGTATTGTTGAGCATGGGATCATACAAAATGACGCCACAAATAGTGTCTTAGCAGAAATGGCGCTGAGCCACGCCCAGGCAGGAGCAGATATTGTTGCCCCAAGCGATATGATGGATGGGCGTATTTTTGATATCCGGTCATTGCTAGAACAAGAAGGCTATCACAACACAGGGATTATGAGTTATAGCGCGAAATATGCAAGCGCTTTTTACGGTCCTTTTAGAGACGCTCTGCAAAGCGCACCTGTTGCTCTTAAAAACATCCCCAAAGACAAACAAACCTACCAAATGGACCCTGCAAACAGGAAGGAGGCTATAAAAGAAACCCTCATGGATATCGAGGAAGGAGCAGACATAGTAATGGTGAAGCCTGGCTTGTGCTATCTAGACATTGTAAGAGAGGTAAGAAACGCCGTTGATGTGCCTGTAGCGGTGTATCAGGTAAGTGGAGAATACGCCATGCTAAAAGCTGCAGCAGAAAAGGGATGGCTAGATCACGACGCAGTGATGATGGAGCAACTTTTAAGCATCAAAAGGGCAGGAGCACACATGATTGCTGGTTATTTCGCTAAAGACGCTGTAAGACTTCTTTAGTGCCCTGTTATTTTATTATTTAAAAATAATAGTGTAATTTTAAAGTCTACTCCCCGCTCACATTAACATGATAAAACGTATAAAACTAGAGCACATCCTATTTCTGGATATTGAAACTGTTCCTCAATTTGCTGATTACGACACACTAGACAAGGACACAAAACTACTTTGGGAGGCCAAAACAAAATACCAGAGAAAAGAAAACTTCACGCCCAAAGAGTTCTACGACAGGGCTGGTATTTGGGCAGAGTTTGGTAAAATAATCTGTATTTCTGTAGGGTACTTCAAGCAAAAAGAAGCCCCTAGAAATTTTAGGGTCACCAGTTTCTATGGAGAAGAGAGTGATATTTTAAAAGATTTTAAAACCTTGCTAGAAACCCATTTTAACAAATCTAACCACTTGTTGTGCGCTCACAACGGAAAAGAGTTTGACTTCCCATACATTGCGCGGCGCATGGTTATTCTAGGATTAGATTTGCCGGAAAAACTCAATTTGTTTGGCAAAAAACCCTGGGAGGTCCCACATCTAGACACCCTAGAATTATGGAAGTTTGGAGACTATAAAACCTTCACTTCTCTTGGGCTTATGGCCCACGTTTTAGGAATCCCATCTCCAAAAAATGATATCTCAGGAGATCAGGTGCGGGATGTGTTTTACAAAGAAAATAACATTTCCAGGATTGTTACCTACTGTGAAAAAGACACCGTAACGGTGGCGCAAATTATCTTAAAATTAAGAAACCAGGACTTGTTGAGCGCTTCTGAGATTTTATCTGTGTAGATGTCATTTTTTTGTTTCTCGAAATAAAAGTTGTGTGTTGTCTCCATCTGTGATTTAACTATCTTTGATACAATGGCTACAAAAAAAATACTTGACGTCTTAGGATTAAACATTTCTTTTTGGGAAAACAAAAAGACAACCACCGTTGTACACGATGTAGACTTCTCGTTGTATGAAAACGAGATTTTAGCCATTGTAGGAGAATCTGGAAGCGGGAAATCTGTCACGTCAAAGGCTATTATGGGCTTGCTCTCAGACAAAAACACCCATATTAAAGGCCATATAACGTTTGAGCAAACCTCCTTGCTCTCTTTAAGTCCTAAAGAGTTTGCTGGGCTTAGGGGCAACGATATTGCCATGATTTTTCAAGAGCCAATGAGCGCTTTAAACCCTTCATTAAGCTGTGGCTTCCAAGTTGCTGAAATATTATTACATCACAATAAAGTAGCTGCCTCACAGGTAAAGAAAGAAGTACTCCAGCTTTTTGAAAAAGTAAAGCTTCCAAGGCCCCAAGATATTTACACTAGCTACCCACACCAAATAAGTGGAGGACAGATGCAGCGTGTAATTATCGCAATGGCTATTGCTTGCAAGCCAAAAATATTAATTGCAGACGAGCCAACAACGGCACTTGATGTTACTGTCCAAAAAGAAATTTTACAACTTCTCAAAGATTTGCAAAAGCAAACCGGCATGAGTGTGCTTTTTATCTCTCATGATTTAGCCTTAGTGTGTGAGCTTGCAGACAGAGTGGTGGTGATGTATAAAGGAAGTATCATAGAAAAAGGGTCTGTAAAAGAAATATTTGAGGCGCCAAAAATGCCTTACACCAAGGCGCTATTAGCCTCAAGACCTACTCTTGATGTGCGGTATAAAATCCTGCCAACCATTGCCTCAATAGCAGATAACAGCTTTACACCAAAAAGCATAAGCTCCCAACAACGCGCAAAAAAACATCAGAAAATATACACCAAAACTCCTTTGTTGCGAGTAGAAAATATTGCTAAATCTTATTTTTCTAAGGTTGGTTTTTTTGGTCAAACACAAGAAATTAAAGCCGTAAGCGGAGTTAGTTTTGATGTTTTTGAAGGAGAAACCCTGGGGCTTGTAGGGGAGTCTGGTTGTGGAAAATCAACCCTAGGAAAAGTAATCCTTCAGCTTGAAAAAGCCACAAAAGGGGCTATTTTCTATAAAGGAAAAGAAATCACTTCGCTTAAAAGCAAAGACCTAAGGTCTTTGCGCAAAGATATTCAGCTTATTTTTCAAGACCCATACGCTTCTTTAAACCCTCGTAAAATTATTGGAGAGGCTATAACGGAGCCTATGGAGGTTCATAATATAGGAGGCTCCAAGAAACAGCAAAAAGAAAAAGCAATGAAACTGCTATCTCGCGTTGGGCTAGAGACGACTTATTTTCATAGGTATCCACACGAGCTCTCTGGAGGGCAGCGCCAACGGGTTGGAATTGCAAGAACCATTGCCATGGAGCCCAAACTAGTTATTTGTGATGAGAGTGTTTCTGCTTTGGATATTTCTGTGCAAGCACAAGTTCTTAATTTATTAAATGAGCTTAAAGAAGATTTTGGGTTTACCTACATCTTTATTTCTCATGATTTAGCAGTTGTTAAATATATGGCAGATCAATTATTGGTAATGAATCAAGGAGCCATTGAAGAGCTAGGGGATGCAGATGAAATTTATGCAAACCCTGTAAAACAATACACCAAAAAACTTATAGATTCTATTCCAAAAGGAATTTAAAAAAGGGAATTAGAATTTCATTTGAGGAATCTCCCCCTCTATAATTAGATCTCCTAGAGTAGCTTCTTGAATTTCTGAAACACTCACCCCAGGGGCTCTTTCTAGTAGCTTAAACTTTCCATCTACAACTTCTAAAACAGCTAGATTGCTTACAATTTTTTTAACGCAATTTACACCCGTTAGAGGGAGGCTACATTGTTTTAATAGCTTTGACTGCCCAGCTCTATTGGTGTGCATCATGGCAACAATTATATTTTCTGCGCTGGCCACCAAATCCATAGCGCCGCCCATCCCTTTTACCATTTTTCCCGGGATTTTCCAATTGGCAATATCTCCGTTTTGAGATACCTCCATGGCTCCCAAAATAGTTAAATCTACGTGTTGGCCCCTTATCATTGAAAAACTAGTTGCACTGTCAAAATAAGAAGCACCCTTAAGGGCTGTAATGGTCTGTTTCCCTGCGTTTATAAGGTCTGCGTCTTCCTCGCCTTCAAAGGGAAAGGGTCCCATACCGAGTATCCCGTTCTCGCTTTGAAATTCTACCTGTATATCATCTCGCACAAAATTTGCCACCAAAGTAGGTATACCAATTCCAAGGTTTACGTAATAGCCCTCCTTTACCTCTTGGGCGATGCGTTGTGCTATTTGATTTTTGTCTAACATAATTTATTGTTTAATGTATGGCCTTGATGTGTGCGTCCTTTTTTTGCTATGGTTGTCTTACTGTTCTCTGCTCTATGCGCTTTTGATACTGCTCTCCTTGAAAAATTCGTTGCACAAAAATACCGGGGATATGAATTTGATTTGGATCCAACTCTCCTGCCGGGACCAAATGCTCAACCTCAGCTACTGTGATTTTAGCAGCTCCACACATATTTGGATTAAAATTTCTTGCCGTACCCTTAAAAATTAAATTTCCTGCAGTGTCTCCCTTCCATGCTTTTACGAAAGAAAATTGCGCATTGAATGCGTGCTCAAGCAGGTGCATTTTTCCATTAAATTCTCTAGATTCTTTACCCTCACCTACCTCGGTACCGTATCCAGCTGGCGTATAAAAAGCCGGCACACCACTTTGTGCCGCCAAACATCGCTGAGCTAGGGTTCCTTGAGGTATGAGCTCTACGTCTAGTTCTCCACTTAACATTTGGCGCTCAAACTCTGCGTTCTCTCCTACATAAGAGGAAATCATTTTCTTAATTTGGCGTTTTTGAAGCAATAAACCAAGGCCAAAATCATCTACCCCAGCATTGTTTGAAATACAGGTTACTTCTTTAACATCAAGGCGCACCAATTCTGCAATTGCATTTTCTGGAATACCACATAAACCAAAACCCCCTAACATAAAAGTCATCCCGTCCTGTACGCCCTTACAAGCCTGTTGAACATTTGCCACTGTTTTATTAATCATGTGTCTTTAATTTTTCATAAAAATACAAAAGCCAAAGTACATTTCACATACTTTGGCTTTTGTTTGATGTTTTTAAGAACTTAAAAATCAAATTCATCTGGTACCTGGTCTATATCTTCAGGAACCGTTTGTGCCTTCCATTTCTCGCAATCTACCTCAATTGTAAGGTCTGGCGGAACTGTAAATTCTTCTTTTGATATTCCTAAACGCTCATCATTGTAGCAATCTTTCATGTATAAGGCCCAAACAGGCAATGCCATGGTGGCTCCTTGCCCATACATGGTAGACTCGAAATGAACAGAGCGATCCTCGCCCCCAACCCAAACTCCTGTAACAAGATTAGGTACCATACCCATAAACCAACCATCACTATTGTTTTGAGTGGTTCCTGTTTTACCGGCTATTGGGTTTTTAAACTCATAAGGATACCCTGTTACCGTAGTTTTATATGCACTATTGGCGCCAGTTTTATGACGCAGTCTAGATCCAGACCCAGCCTCGGTAACCCCCTGTAATAAATTAATGGTAACATACGCTGTTTCACTACTTATAACATCTTTGGTTTGGGGAGTGTGCTGGTATAAAACAGTACCGTTTTTGTCTTCAATTCTAGTAATAAGTGATGGCTTTACATACACCCCTTGATTAGCAAAAGTGCTATAGGCTCCTACCATTTCATATAAAGATACATCTGGTGTCCCCAGGGCTAAAGAAGGAACGGGTAATATGTTTTTTGTTTCAATCCCCATTTTCTCGACCAAAGTAATCACTGGCTCTGGGCCAACGCGGTCTATTAGCCTGGCAGTAACGGTATTTATAGAGTTTGCCAATGCTTTTGTTAACGATAGCATGCCTCCATATTTATTACTAGAATTCTTTGGGCACCAATCATTCATGTTTCCTCTGGTACCCGCCGGAATACAAAAAGGAGTATTAGGCAAGCTGTCACAAGGAGACATATGCATTTGATCTATGGCGGTGGCATATACAAATGGCTTAAAGGTGGAACCAATTTGCCTCTTACCTGTTGAAACCATGTCATACTTAAAGTGTTTGTAATCTATACCGCCCACATAAGCCTTCACTTCTCCCGTTTGAGGATTCATGGACATCATAGCGCCCTGCAAGTAATTTTTATAATACCTGATGGAGTCTCTAGGAGTCATTATTGTGTCTATATCTCCGTTCCAAGAGAAAATGCGCATCTTCCGTTTTTTGTCAAAACTTTTTAAAATTTCCTCTTTGCTTTTACCCGCTGCGGTCATTGCTCTGTAACGTTCGCTTCTTCGTATCGAGTTTTTTATAATTCTATCAATTTCTTCGGGCTCTACATCTCTAAAAGGAGCGGTTTTGTTGTATTTATTTTGCTTTGTAAATTCTTTTTGCAGGTTAGACATATGGCTTGTCATTGCCTTTTCTGCATAGCCTTGCATGCCAGCATCAATAGTGGTGTATACTTTTAACCCATCTCTGTAGATGTTAAAGTTAGTGCCATCACTCTTTGGATTATTTTTAGTCCAATCTCCCATAAAGGCACGTGCATACTCTCTAAAATAAGTTGCCAATCCCTCCACATGTCCTTGTGGGGTGTATTTAAACTCTAGGGGAGTTGCCTGCAGGCTATCCTTTAGCTCTTTTGATATGAAATCATATTTCTGCATTTGAGATAAAACAACATTTCTTCGATTTTTAACCCCCTGTGGGTTTCTCAAAGGGTTGTACAGGGAAGAGTTTTTAAACATCCCAACCAACATAGCAGATTCGGCAACACTTAATTGGCTGGGTGCTTTGTCAAAATAAATATTACTCGCAGATTCTATCCCAATAGCCTGGTTTAAAAAATCATACTCATTAAAATACATCGTTAGTATCTCATTTTTAGTGTAACGCCTCTCCAAACGTGTTGCAATAATCCACTCTTTAACTTTTTGTATCCCTCGTTGAAATTTATTTCTAGAGGCCTGATCTGTAAATAACTGCTTAGCAAGTTGCTGGGAAATAGTACTAGCCCCGCCTTTGCTTCCTAAATAAACAGCAGCACGAAGTGTCCCTCTAATATCAATACCGCTATGGTCATAAAAACGAATGTCTTCGGTGGCTAAAAGGGCGTTTTTAAGATGCTCTGGAAGCTCCTCAAATGCCACTGGGGTGCGGTTTTCTTTATAAAATTTACCAATAACCTTACCATCTGTAGAGATAATTTCTGTGGCAAGGTTTTTTTCTGGATTCTCGAGACTTGTTTCATCTGGAAGATTCCCAAAGACACCAAACGAGGCCAATAAAAACAACAAAGCAACGGCCGATACAACACTCAATAGCAAAAGCCAAAAAAAGGTTATGATGCTACCTTTTTTTTTAGTTTTCTTTTTTTTTCTGGTGTTTTTCTTTTGAGCCATGCTGTGCTACTTTTTGTGTTAAGGCCTGAAATGTAAATCGTTTTTTTATTTTAAATAGTTGTATAAAAACTACTTTACAGTTTCGATAATATAGCCTATATCTGTAATCCCCTCAAGTTTGCTAAC
>CBFHMO010000016.1:0-25064 GCA_965656925.1 Patiriisocius sp. | reverse complement strand
AGACAACTGTGTGGTGTTTTCTTGTTCTAACTCTGGAGGTAGTATCTGGCGCAAACTCTGAATTGCATAAAAAGCGCCTGCGCCGTCTGAGGCTTTAATAGTAATGCGTTTTTTAGAAATAGTGAGTGTATACCCCTGTTTTTGCAACAAGGGGTCTTTTATAATTATAATACTTGCAGCAGTTTGTGGAGCAGAAATTACATCAATTCCAGCACCATCAAGAAGGTATGCTTTTAAAAAATTTGCTGCGGTTGTAAATTCTGGGATTGCAAAAAGTGTGCTTGTTTTAGTTAAAGTGAAATTACCTACACCTATTTCTAGTTGTTGTGGGGCTGGAATAATGTTAGCCTGGGTAACTAGCAGTTGTTTGCCCTTATTGGGAGCACAACTATTGGTTAAAATAAAGAGTACCAATAGTAAAAATAAAGGGAAGCTATAAAAGCGACTTGTGTTAGTGCTGTACTGCATTGAGGGTTTTATATTGTAGGGGTTTGGATAGCGGCTCTTTGGTTACAAAAATGATTTTCTTTTTTTGGCCAGGTAACAAATCAAAAAAGTTGTCTGTAAAATGTCCTGGGGTGTCTGTATATAAAAATACATTTTTTTGCAACGTTGTGGCTTTAAGTGAAATTTCAACACC
Organism: Patiriisocius sp.; assembly: GCA_965656925.1. Taxonomy (GTDB): domain Bacteria; phylum Bacteroidota; class Bacteroidia; order Flavobacteriales; family Flavobacteriaceae; genus Patiriisocius. The sequence continues at coordinate 24,424 of CBFHMO010000016.1, read as the reverse complement.
CTGAGAAACTATATTGGTCTTCATGTCAAAGCCCTCCATTGGTAGGTTTAAATCTTTTGGTTTTTCAAAATAATGTACCCCTTGAGTATCCCCAAATAAAACCTTTGCGTAGGTTTGTTTTGGGTCAAACTCAATCTCACTTAAATCTACCTGATAGACTACTTGGTTTTTCTCATTAAAGGTGCGTACAGATTTTGTGGGTGTTTGGTGCAGGAGATTTCCGGTAAAATCATAAAATAAAACCTGCATTGGCTGCCCTAAAGTAATGGGGCCATCATCTACCACTTTAATTTTTAATAGGTTGTTTTGCTCAAAAGGTATGATTATTCTATTTTCAAAAGCTTGTTTTACCTTGTAATGCAAAGCTTTCCAGTTTCCTAAACCATCAATGCTTGACCAAGAAACTGCTGGCCAGCAATCATTAAGTTGCCAGTACAAGGTCCCCATATTGTATGGCTTTGCTGCGCGGTGGGCTTTAATACCTTTGGTTATGCCATAAGCCTGCAACAGCTGGCTCACGTATATATAATCTTCAGGGTTTGTTGGCACTGGAAAATCTCTTTCCATATACTGTTTAATAATCTCAAAACCTCTAGAATGCTTTTGATGGCTTGTAAAACTTGGATGGGAAAGATCGATACTATCCTCTTGGGTAAAATACTTAATGGCCTGATATCCAGGATAAGACTGGAAGCCAAATTCGCTCATAAATCTAGGTACTTCCTGCTCAAAATGCTCAAAGGGATAGCCATCATGCCAAACCCACCAATCATGAGCATCTCCCTCAAACTGGTATCTTTTATCTCCCCTGCCAAACTTGGGAGAGCTTTCCCAATATGAAATACTCCCATGTAAGCTATCTACTACTTTGGGTAAAATATCATTAAAAACTGCTTGGTAACTATTCCAAATCTCTTGTTTTTGGGCCTGGGTTTTATCTGCTTGCCAACCCCATCTGTGCCACCCTTCGCTGTTTTCGTTATTACCACAATAAAGTGCTATACTTGGGTGTTGCCTTAGTCGTTTTACATTAGTAATGGCCTCCTTTTTAACATTGTTTAAAAATCTTTTGTCTCCAGGGTACATTGCGCAAGCAAACATAAAATCTTGCCAAACTAAGATCCCTTTTTCATCACATAGGTCATAAAACAAATCATCTTCATACACCCCGCCGCCCCAAACGCGCAGCATATTCATGTTTGCCTTTAGCGCGTGGTCTAGTAATTTCTCACGATCCTTGGGCTGCACCTGGGAGAGAAATATGTTTTGCGGAATATAGTTTGCCCCTTTCATATAGATAGGTTTTCCGTTAAGTTTAAAATAGAAACTTTCTCCAAGGGTGTCTTTTTCTGTGACCAGCTGTATGGTTCTAAGCCCTACTTTTTTATGAAGGGTTTCTAGAATTGTGTTGTCTTTTTTAAGGTGTACTGTAAAATCATACAAAAAGGGGGTGCCAAGGTTGTGTGTCCACCAGAGTTTTGGATTTTTTATAGAAAACCCAATGCTATATTTTTTTGTGCCTTTATCTAATGCTATGCCTTGAGAAAAAGTTTCTCCTGTGGTGTTATTTGTAACCTCAATAACACAGCCCGTATCTGCCACAAAAGACATCACCTCAATATTTGCCTCTACCAATGCCTGGGAATTGGTTATTTCTTGGGTTTTAATATAAACATCTTCAAGTCTAGCGTCACTGTAAGAAATTAAGGACACATCACGCCAAATACCCATTGTCTTGATCTTTGGACCCCAATCCCAACCGTACTGAAATTGTGGTTTGCGAGAAAACACTCTTGGACCCTCTGGGAGGGTGTATCCCAAGTTTAAAGAGGCCTTTGCCTCTATAGCATCTAGACTATACAAGGTTACCTCTAAGGTGTTTTGGAGTTGTAAAATTTCGGTTACGTTAAACTCATAGGGGCTAAATGCATTATTGGTTTGTAAGATAAGGTGACCATTTAATACCACCTTTGCATAGGTGTCTAGTCCGTCAAATTTTAGAATATGCTGCTTGGTTTTTAAAAGTGATGGAGAAATTGTAAAGGATTTTTGATACCTCCAATTTTTTTCTGAGACCCACTGAATACTATCTTGGTTATTTAGTAAAAAAGGATCTGGAATTTTTCCCAGCCTTAGTAGGTCTGACTGAACGCTACCTGGTACTTCTGCTAATTGCCAATTTTGAGCGTCTAATTCTTGCATTTGCCAATCACTACCATTTAAGGAAAGTGTTTGATTTGGCGATTGCCTGCAGGCAGAAAACAACACCGTAAGAAGCAGTAAAAAAATAATTCTCATGCTACTAAAATAAGCATCTTATTTACTAAATAATTAGATACTTGACCATATAAACCAAAATTCCAAACAAAAAATGATGCATTTCATCGATTTTCTTGTTTACAGATGCCTTAATTGACATTCTTGACTCTTTTTTTACTCAATAAGCACGATTAAATGTTATAAAAAAACGACTAAATACATAAAAAATAGAGAAAAATTAATTTTTTTTTCATTTTGTATTTTTTATAAGCAAACGCTTTATTAAAGAGGGTTTTGAGGATTATTTTTATTTCAACACATCAAAAAAAACACCAATAAAACCGATTAAATGCAACAAATATCAGTTAAAGTGTTTTTGTGTTGTATAAAGTTTTATATTTGAACTAACATCATGTCCCAAATTTGATGGTTTTAAACAACTATTTTACAAAAGCTAACACCTACTTATTTATTGTTTGACACTCCAACCCATAGCCGCCCCAAAGCTATTTGTTGGAGTTTTTTTATGTACTTTTATGGTATAACAAAAAAGTGTAGCCATGGCAATTCAAAAACCGTTTAATTTAAATCAGTGGATAAAGGACAATAGAGCGTTACTAAAGCCCCCTGTAGGAAACAAAAATCTATACAAAGAAGCTGGAGATTATATTGTTATGATTGTAGGAGGCCCTAATGCGCGTAAAGACTACCATTACAATGAAACAGAAGAATTGTTTTACCAATTAGAGGGTAACATTCAGGTTCACATTCAAGAAGATGGTGTAAAAAAAACGATGGAACTTGGTCCTGGAGATATGTATCTGCATCCGGCCAAAGTGCCCCACTCTCCGGTGCGTGGCGAGAACTCTATAGGACTTGTGATAGAACGAAACAGAAAAAAATTAAACGTCAATGACGGCTTGCTTTGGTTTTGCGACACTTGCAATGAAAAACTACACGAAGTGTACTTCCCTTTAAACGATGTGGAAGTAGACTTTTTTAAACATTTTAAAGACTTTTACGGCAGTGAAGATTTAAGAACCTGCAACAATTGTAAAACTGTAATGGAGGTAGACAAAAGGTTCACTAACTAGAAATGGATTATAGGAAAAAGTTTTTTTTAGGGTTTTGCCTTATTTTGTTCTCGCTTTGCAATGCTCAAAAGCCCAAACTATATTTAGGAACAGAGTTGCAAAAAATATCTGAATCTCAGTACAATAAAATAGAAAAGGAAAGCCACCTTTTGCTTTCTTACCAAAGTGATTCTCTAGAGGTTTTTGTGAAAATGAAACGAGAAATCACTGGCGTACTCTCTAAAAAAGAGCTTAAAAATCTGCGCCTTGGCTATGAAATTTCTAGTTCAAAAAAATTAAACCCCCAACAAGGTATTGTGATCCAGTATTACCCAGGCGAGGACCCATGCAACAGCAGTGGCAACAGCTCTTTTATTGAAAAAAAACATAGATCAAGTAAAAAACAAATAGAAAAAACAGCACATTATGCGGCTTATTTTGTTTACAAAAACACTACTGGACTCCACCAATCCAAAAAGAGTGTGGATTGGTATTTAGATCACAATCAAACAATAGAAAATTTATTTTTCCCGTTACATTTCAACTGTGGTAGTTTTGTAATTATAAAGCCTAGCGGGGCGTATTACAGCTATAAATCAGAGTATTCAAACACTACACTGTTCAAGGTTTTAAGTGAGTTTTAATAGTATACTTTAGAGTACATTAAACCTATAAACACTACTGTAATTAATTTTTTTGTGAACGTGAGCAAAATCGTATCTTCGCGCCACACTCTTTATAGCATAAGCCCACAAGAGTGTTAAAAAAAACTTCAGTATCTAATAAATTTTGAATTGAGAAAAAACCTCTACAAGTAGAGATAAAAACAAATTTTTATGGCATCAGTAGCAAAAGACTTCGGTATGGACCAAGCATTAGAACAATTAGGGCTTAAGGCCGTAAATCAAGGAACCTCAACAGGAAACACGTGGTATCCAGGTGGAGCGCAAATCGCTTCATATTCTCCGGTAGATGGGGCTTTAATTGGAAAGGTTACCACAACTACAAAAGAGGAATACCAAAAAGTGATTGAAACTTCTCAGCAAGCATTTTTATCTTTTAGAGCTATGCCAGCGCCACTTCGCGGTGAGATTGTTCGTCAATTTGGTAACAAATTACGTGAACTGAAAAAACCTCTTGGAAAACTTGTTTCTTATGAAATGGGAAAATCACTTCAAGAAGGATATGGTGAGGTACAAGAAATGATAGACATCTGTGATTTTGCAGTAGGGTTGTCAAGACAATTAAACGGACAAACCATTCCCTCTGAACGTCCTGGTCACGTAATGAGAGAACAGTGGCACTCTATAGGTATTGTTGGTATCATATCTGCATTTAATTTTCCAGTGGCTGTTTGGGCATGGAACACAGCCCTAGCATGGGTTTGTGGAGATGTATGTGTTTGGAAAGGAAGTGAAAAAGCACCACTATGCGCTGTAGCTTGTCAAAACATTATTGCAGGTGTATTAAAAGACAATAACCTACCAGAGGGAATCTCTTCTATTATTAATGGAGATTATACGGTGGGTGAGATGATGACTAAAGATACCAGAATACCACTAATATCTGCAACAGGATCTACTCGTATGGGAAGAATCGTTGGTGCAACCGTTGCTGAGCGTTTTGGTAAATCATTACTAGAATTAGGAGGTAACAATGCCATTATTATTACCCCAACTGCAGATTTAAAAGTAGTGGTTCCAGGAGCTGTATTTGGCGCCGTTGGTACTGCGGGACAGCGTTGTACCTCAACAAGAAGATTAATTATTCACAACAGTGTGTATGATAAAGTAAGAGACGCTATTGTTGGAGCATACAAACAAATTATTATCGGGAACCCACTTGATGAAAACAACCATGTAGGACCTTTAATTGATGTAGATGCGGTAAACACATATCTTGCTGCTATTGAAAAAGCAAAAGCCGAAGGAGCAAACGTACTAGTAGAGGGTGGCGTTTTAGAAGGTCCAGGATTTGAGAGTGGATGTTATGTAAAGCCAGCAATCATTGAAGCTAAAAATAGTTTTGAAATTGTACAACATGAAACCTTTGCCCCTATACTTTACCTAATGAAATATACCGGTGAGGTAGAACAGGCTATAGAAATGCAAAACGGAGTTGCACAAGGGCTTTCTTCGGCAATAATGACAAACGAAATGAAAGAGGCAGAAAAATTCTTGTCTTTTGCAGGGTCAGATTGTGGAATTGCTAATGTAAATATTGGAACTAGTGGTGCCGAAATTGGAGGTGCCTTTGGTGGAGAAAAAGAAACTGGTGGCGGCCGCGAGAGTGGGTCTGATGCCTGGAAAGTATACATGAGAAGACAAACCAATACCGTAAACTATTCTGATGAGCTTCCCCTGGCACAAGGAATTAAGTTTGACTTGTAAGGGTTAAGGCTTCTTTGGTGTACCCATACAATATAAAGCTCTAGAGGATCTAAGTTATTCTTCTAGGGCTTTTTTAATTACGTCCTTTTTCTTGAGGGTATAAAGTGTACACAGGGTCGCTTTGCCAAAACTCTTTGGTAGACACATCAAGCACAGAAAGGCTTCCTTTAAAAGCTGCTCCGGTATCTATATTCCAGAGGTTTGCAAAACTTGCTGGAACCTTCTCGCCAATTTTTGTAGTAGGGGTGTGACCTATATATATTTCTTTAAACAATAAAAGTCTTTTTGGGTATCTAATGTTTTTTTTGGAGAGTAAAGGGTCTAAGCTACAAGCCGTTTCCCAAAGAGATCTATCCCAATACACAAAGTCTGGATAAAACTCATGTTTTGGCCCTGCTTGGTTGGTAAACCCCGCATGGACAAACAACCTATTTTGCGGATCTATATGATAATTATGTAATTGCTCTAGAAAAGAAATATGCTCATTTTTTTGCTCTTGAGAAGTATTCTTGTATCCGGCCATAGTAGCCGCGCCCCCATGAGCTACCCACAAAGGGTTTTGGTCATTTTTGGTCAAATACCGATGTGCTAAAAAATCGTGATTTCCTCTCAAAAAGACACACTGATGCGTTTTACTAATAGAAATTAAAAATGAGATTACTTCCACGGCATCACTCCATCCGTCCACATAATCTCCCAAAAAAATTAGGGTGTCTTGTTTTGAAATATTTGCACGACTCCACACCTGCTGCAAGGCTTTTAAACCTCCATGAATATCTCCAATAACTAAAGTTCTTTTTTGTAAAGACATTAATACCCTAATTTTTGTCTCACTCTTTGCAGGACACCATCGGCTACTTTTTTGGCCTTTAGGGCGCCAACTTTAAGGGCGTCGTCGATAAGTTGTGGGTTTTCCATAAAGTGACTATACCGCTCTCTTTGTGTTTCAAACTTGGTAATAATTAACTCAAAAAGGGCTTGTTTGGCATGACCATAGCCATAATTTCCGCCTTGATAATTGGCTTTCATTGTCAGGGTTTCAGCCTCAGAGGCCAACAAAGCGTAAATAGCAAAACAATTACAGGTGCTCCAATCTTTAGGTTCTTGCAAAGGAGTGCTATCTGTTTGTATTTTCATGACCTGTTTGCGCAGTTGCTTTTCGGGCAAAAATATATTGAGGGTGTTGTCTCTAGATTTACTCATTTTTTGCCCATCAATTCCTGGAATTAATTTAGTATGCTCTTGCACCTTGGCCTCTGGCAAAACAAAGGTTTCTCCAACCCGGGCATGAAATCTTGAGGCTACATCACGCGTCATTTCTATGTGCTGCAATTGATCTTTACCTACGGGTATATACTGAGCGTCATACAATAATATATCTGCAGCCATGAGCATCGGGTAGCTAAAAAGCCCCGAGTTTACATCCTCTAACCTGTCTGCTTTATCCTTAAAAGAGTGTGCGAGTGTAAGGCGCTGATAGGGGAAAAAACAACTCAAATACCAAGACAATTCTGTTACCTGAGGGATGTCGCTTTGACGATAAAAAACAGTTTTATCAACATCTAACCCAAAGGCAAGCCAGGTAGCAGCGGTGCTGTTGGTGTTTTCGCGTAATACCGCAGCATCTTTAATTTGAGTGAGGGTGTGCATGTTGGCAATAAATAAAAAACTATCATTATTTAAATCATTTGCCATTTCAATAGCAGGCATGATAGCTCCCAGTATGTTTCCTAAATGCGGAGTGCCGGTACTTTGTATTCCTGTAAGTATTCTTGCCATATTGATGCGCCTTAGAAAGGTTATTTCTTTAATATTACACAAAGTTAACCCTTTTCGTGTTATTAGGTAATTCAAATTGGTATTTTTGAAACTTATGAAATTAGTAACATATCCTCTTTTTGTTGTGTACAGGATTTGGTTTTATATCCTTGTCGCTGTGCCAATTGTTGCGCTATTCCCCTTGCTACTTCTAAGCACCCTAAAGCAAAGCTGGTATCCAACTTTTTTTAAGTTAGCTAGAATATGGGGGAGCTTTATTTTGTATGGTATGGGGCTTATTCCTAGCATAAAAAGAGAAGCTACCTATCAAAAAAACAAGAGTTATATGTTTGTTTCAAACCATAGCTCCATGACAGATATCATGCTTATGTTGTATGTCACTAAAAATCCTTTTGTATTTGTAGGTAAGAAAGAATTAAGTAAAATTCCTCTTTTTGGTTTTTTTTACAAGCGCACCTGTATTTTGGTGGATAGAAAAAATCCAAGAAGCCGCAGAGATGTTTTTGAAAGTGCTCAAAAAAGACTCGGTCAAGGATTGAGTATCTGTATTTTTCCTGAAGGCGGTGTTCCTGAACAGCAGAGTACCCTTTTAGACAGCTTTAAAGACGGCGCTTTTAGACTTGCCATAGAGCACCAAATAGACATTGCCCCAATGGTTTTTTTCGATAATAAAAAGCGTTTTTCTTTTAGTTTTTTTAGTGGAAGCCCTGGCAAATTAAGAGTAAAAACACTTGCTCTAATCCCTACAAAAGGGAAAACCCTAGACAATAAAAGAGAAATAAACCAACTTACAAGAGCTGCAATTTTGCAGGAGCTAGAACAATCTTTGGTATAAAAAAACCTCCAGCATGACAGCAAGAGGTTTGTTGTATGTAACCTAATTGTTTAAGGCTCTATTTTTGTGTCCTCCTCGTCAGAGGGTTCTTTAGAGGCGTCTTTAAATTCTTTAATTCCGCTCCCAAGGCCACGCATTAGTTCCGGTATTTTTCTACCACCAAATAATAGTAAAATAACTACTGCAATTAATACAATTTGAGGCCATCCGATGACTAAGAAAAATGATAATGCTTCCATAATACGTTGTTTTATCCAACAAAGGTAATAAGAAATCTCTAGATTATGTGTTTTGTATTAAAGAATAGCCCCTTTGGCTGCGTGGTTTATTTTATATTTGTGAGATACAATACAACTTAAATGGTGACCAAAGAAAACAGATCTAATAAAATTAAAAAGAAACTATTACATAAGTACCGCTTTGTGGTGCTTAATGAAGAAACCTTTGAGGAGCGTTTTTCTTTTAAATTAAATAGACTTAATGTTTTTGTTTTCAGCACGCTTTTTGCCATTTTAGTTATTGCACTAACAGCTCTTATTATTGCTTTTACGCCCCTGAGAGAATACATCCCGGGGTACTCCTCTACCTCTTTAAAGAAAAAAGCTACAGAATTATCCTACAAGACAGATTCACTTCAAAATATTATTAATGTAAACCAGCGGTACCTCAGCTCTATACGCAAAGTGCTATCTGGTGATGTAGAAACAGTAAATTTCAATAAAGATTCTATCCTTGAGGCAGCAAAAAACGATGTTGCTATGATAGATTTTACGCCCTCCAAGCAAGATTCTTTGCTAAGAGAGAGAGTCGCCCGGGAAGACAAATACAACCCTTTAATAAGCGCAGCAGAAATTGGGGTGGTGTTTTTTGCACCCGTAAAAGGAGCGGTTTCTGAAGGGTATAACCCACAAACAAAACATTTTGCAATTGATGTTGTTACCGTTAAAAATGCGCCTGTAAAAGCCGCTGCAGATGGTACTGTTATTTTTGCAGGATGGACCCCAAACACAGGTAATGTCATTATTTTAAAACATATCAATAATACCATCACTGCTTACAAGCACAATGCCTCTTTAAGTAAAAACCAGGGTGACATCGTTAAAGGGGGAGAGGTTATTGCCACAGTGGGTAATACCGGAGAATTAACCACAGGGCCTCACCTACATTTTGAACTTTGGCGAGAAGGATATCCTGTAAACCCGCAAGACTTTATTGATTTTGATTAAACTAAAAACCACTACCTCGTGTCACTAAAATCTATAGCAGCATTACTATTTGCAAAACATGCAACAAGGCAAATCAATAAATGGGCCTCTACTCCTTTTCAAACACAGGAGCGGGTCTTCAAACAATTAATTAGTACCGCAAAAAATACCGCCTTTGGTAAAGATCATGGTTTTGATAAAATAACAACACACCAAGATTTTGTCCAAAATGTTCCCATTAGAGACTACGAAGCATTACGCCCATATGTTGATCGTGTTGTGGCTGGAGAGAAAGATATACTATGGCCAGGCAAGCCTTTGTATTTTGCCAAAACCTCTGGAACCACCTCTGGGGCAAAATACATTCCTTTAACCAAAGAGTCGATGCCAACACATATCAAGGCAGCTCGAAATGCTATTTTATGCTATATCAATCAAACAAAGAAGGCCGCATTTGTAGATGGTAAAATGATCTTTTTACAAGGCAGCCCAGAAATGACAACCCAAAACGGAATTGGTCTTGGAAGACTCTCTGGCATCGTAGCCCACTATGTGCCTAAGTATCTTTTAAAAAATAGACTCCCCTCCTGGCAAACCAATTGCATTGAAGACTGGGAGACAAAGGTAGATGCCATTGTCCAGGAAACTAAAGCAGAAAACATGACCGTAATAAGCGGGATCCCGCCATGGGTACAAATGTATTTTGAAAAATTAACCAAGGCCACGGGTAAAAAAACAGGAGATCTCTTCAAAAACTTTGAACTCTTTATATACGGAGGTGTAAACTTTGAGCCCTATCGTGCAAAGTTTGAAGCCTTAATTGGCAGAAAAGTACCTAGTATAGAATTATTCCCAGCTAGTGAAGGATTTTTTGCCTTCCAAGATAGCCAACACGATAAAGGAATGCTGTTGCAATTAGATGGTGGGATATTTTATGAGTTTGTAGTCGCAGATGATTTTTTTAAAGAAAACCCAAAAAGACACACCATATCTCAAGTTGAACTTGGGGTTAACTACGTCCTACTAATCTCAACCAGTGCAGGTTTATGGGGTTATAATATTGGAGATACCGTTGAGTTTACTTCACTTAAGCCCTACCGTGTAATTGTTACAGGACGCATCAAGCATTATATCTCTGCCTTTGGAGAACACGTGATTGCAAAAGAGGTGGAAACGGCAATGAAACAAGCCATGGACAGCTTTGGTTTTTCAATTTCAGAATTTACCGTTGCACCGCAAACAAGTCCAAAATCTGGAGAGCTTGCCTACCATGAGTGGTTTGTAGAGTTTGAAGACGCCATAGATAATTTACCAGAAATAGCTCAAAAATTAGAATCAGTATTGCAAATTCAAAACAGTTACTACAAAGATCTTTTGGACGGCAATATGTTGCAGCAACTCAAAATTAGCCCACTAGAGAAAGGAGCATTCCAGAGGTATATGAAATCCCAGGGGAAGCTCGGGGGGCAAAACAAAGTACCTAGACTCTCTAATGACAGAAAAATTGCTGACAAGCTATCTATCTTTAAATTAAAAAACACAACACTCTAAAGCTTAAAAATTACATACCTATTTGTGGGCTGGTTTTTTTTAGATTAAATGCCTGCAAATACAAGGTTTCCGCCCATTGGCTACTAGCTGCCAAAAAGAATATGTTATCTTTGCGGGTATGACAAAGCTAAAATCACATACAAGATCAAGAGCTCAAGAAAGTACAGGAGCCATTGAGCGGTTATACATTACCATGAGACACCTCTTTAATAGAGGGTTCTACAAGCCTATGGGCGTCTCTGGAGAATCTCTTCGGGAGGCCCTACTTACACTACGTCCAGAAATTTATGGTGCCATTGCTGAAGAGAAATCTGAGCTGCAAGGCCTTTTGTATGTAATTGACAGATTACCTTACGGCATAGAGGAGTGCAGATACATAAACCTCACTAGTGATGAAGGATATAAAAACTCTCATTTCTTGCCAATCATCCCGGCCAAAAGAAGAAGAAATTGCTACCGTATTGACCAAGAGCAAATGAATATTGAGGTCACCAGAGGACGCTCAGAGATATATGATATTCTTACGCACCTTACTTTTTTATATATAGAGTCTCACAAAATAATGCGTCAAGTAGTCATCAACGATGGCAAGGATGTAAACAGAGACTGGAAAAAACTAGAACAAGCAGTTCTTAAAAAAGGAAAACTAAGCCAAAAAGAGAAAGAAATTGCACTTACACATACCGCAAACTTTCTAGGAAGAACCTTTGCTGAGGTAAATGATGTGTATACGGCTTTTTCTTGTGAGCAAAACGAGCATCGTTTTTTAAGTATCATCTATCATTTAGGGAAAGGTGCAATTGATGAAATTGTAAAACTTGAAAAAAGAATTATCACCTTCAGTCCTGTACTAAGAGAGCGTATAGGGCATCATATTCACGGAGAGCGTTGGGCCTTTAATATTAAACAAACCCTTGATCAAAAAGGGTTACTGGAGCGCCCCATTCATATCATTAGTGCAAATATGCATAGTGTGATGAATAGCCTGTATGCAGAAAAGGCATTGCCTGTTGATGCCAAAAAAGGAGCGATGCATCTTTATGAGCTTCTTAGTGATGCCAGTAGTGAAACCCAGCGTAAAAAAACAACACAGTTGGCCAACAAACAAGGGATGACTTTTCTTAAAGACAGTAGTGGGACAAATATCAATGTGCAGATTTTTGATACTGCAAAACTAAAATCATTACCCTACGGCATGCAGCCCAACGGGCAACAAACAAAAGACAAACCTGTTATTATTGTTATGGATTATGCCTTTGGTGAACAGGCCTATGAAACCATGGATGAGTTATTAAAACCCTATACTACAAATACCAAAACACATTTTTTAAACGTTGTGTCTATCGGGATTATGGGTAAGGCAGGGATTTTGGCTGGAGGAAAAGGAGATATCATGATCCCATCAGCTCACGTATTTGAAGGTACGGCAGATAATTATCCCTTTAAAAACAAACTAAAGTTATCTGATTTTGAAAATGATGACATTGCCGTTTGTGAAGGGTCTATGATAAGCGTGCTAGGAACCTCGCTACAAAACAGAGATGTTTTGCAATTTTTCTTCACCTCAACTTGGAATGTAGTTGGGCTGGAGATGGAAGGTGCCCACTATCAAAAAGCAATACAGGCTGCCTCAACCATTCGAGGGAGTATTAGGAGTGATGTTAAGGTAATGTACGCATATTACGCCAGTGATAATCCTTTGGAGACTGGAAGCACCTTAGCCTCTGGTGGCCTTGGGACAACCGGCGTAAAGCCAACCTATTTGATTACAGAAAAAATGTTAAAATTAATTTTACAATAGCATTAAAAAATATATGTCAAAGAAAGTGTTAATTACCGGTGGGGCAGGATTTATTGGGTCCAACTACGTTACATATGTCTTGGAGAACACTACAGATGAAATTTTTGTTTTAGACAAACTCACCTATGCTGGAGATTTAATAAATTTGGAAGCTGCTACAGATCATGCAAACTATCATTTTATAAAGGGTGATATTTGTGATATGGCTTTGGTAACTAGGCTATTTAAAGAACATAAATTTGAGAGGGTAGTTCACTTTGCTGCAGAATCTCATGTAGATAATTCTATCACAAATCCGGGGGCCTTTATTGCCACAAATATCACTGGAACTTTTAATCTATTACAAGCCGCCTATAAAACATGGATGGAGGGTCCTAACCTCTACAAAAAAGGCTGTGAAACCAACCGTTTTTTACATGTTTCTACAGATGAAGTATATGGCACATTAGGTGCTACTGGACTGTTTACAGAACAAACACCTTATGCTCCAAATAGCCCCTATAGCGCCTCTAAGGCCTCTAGTGATTTTATTGTACGTAGCTATTATCACACCTATGGTATGATAGTAGTTACTACCAATTGTTCAAACAATTATGGGCCCAACCAACACAAAGAAAAATTAATCCCCACTATCATTAGAAAAGCGGTAGCTGGAGAGCCTATCCCAATTTATGGAGATGGTAAAAATGTGCGAGATTGGTTGTATGTAAAAGATCATTGTGTAGGGATAAAAAAGGCCTTAGATACAGGTCGCCCTGGAGAAACCTATAATATTGGTGGACGTAACGAGCGAGAAAATGTATACATTGCACATACGATATGTGGTATACTAGATACCCTGCAACCCAAAGGATTTTCTTATAAAGAACAAATTACCTTTGTAACAGATAGGCCGGGGCATGATTTTAGGTATGCTATTGATGCCTCTAAGATTGAAAAAGAGTTGGGATGGAGCGCAGATGAAAATTTTGAGAGCGGTATAGAAAAAACAATAGCCTGGTATCTAGAAAACAGTGACAGATTATTTTAATACTTAAAGAAAACACTTTGAAAGGAATCATACTAGCCGGAGGAAGCGGCACCAGATTACACCCTCTAACCCTTGCCGTTAGCAAGCAGTTAATGCCTGTGTATGACAAGCCCATGATTTATTACCCGTTATCTACTTTAATGCTTGCGGGTATCAGAGAGATTTTAATTATCTCTACCCCTGAAGATTTGCCTTTATTTAAAAAACTCTTAGGTGATGGAAAAAAGCTGGGCTGTGATTTTCAATATGCACAGCAAGACAGGCCCAATGGCCTTGCAGAGGCCTTTATTATTGGTAAAGAGTTTATTGGCAAAGACAAAGTAGCATTAATTTTGGGAGATAACATTTTTTATGGCTCTGGACTAAAAGCCTTAATGCAAGCAAACAATAACCCCAAGGGAGGTATTGTATATGCTTACCACGTTCAAGACCCACAGAGATATGGAGTTGTTGCCTTTGACGATCATGGAAAAGCCTTATCTATTGAAGAAAAACCAAGCCAACCAAAATCAAATTATGCCGTGCCTGGTATCTATTTTTATGACAATACAGTGGTTGAAATTGCAGCTAATATAACTCCAAGCCACCGTGGCGAATTAGAAATTACAGATGTAAATAATGTGTATTTGCAGCAAGGGAAACTAAGTGTGAGCATCCTAGATAAAGGAACTGCATGGCTAGACACAGGCACCTTTGCCTCTTTGATGCAAGCCTCTCAATTTGTTGAAGTAATAGAAGAGCGCCAAGGTCTTAAAATTGGAGCCATAGAAGAGGCTGCCTATGAAATGGGATATATCACAAAAAAGCAACTTCATACACTAGCAGCTCCATTACTCAAAAGTGGTTATGGAAAACATTTAATGCAACTAGATTAATTTGAAACTCGAAAAAACCAACTTAGAAGATTGTTTTATTCTTACGCCAAAGGGTTTTGAGGATGAGCGCGGCACCTTTAGCGAAACCTTTAATGCCAAAAATTTTTTAGACCAAACAGGTATTGCAGTCACTTTTGTGCAAGACAACGAGTCTGTCTCAAAGTACGGAGTTGTGCGCGGGTTGCATTTTCAAACAGGAGTACATGGCCAGACAAAATTAGTGCGAGTAGTGAAAGGAAGCGTGTTGGATGTTGTTGTAGATCTCAGAAAAGAAAGCCCGAGTTTTGGGAAAAGCTTCAGTATTGTGCTCTCTGGAGAAAACAAAAAACAATTGTTTGTTCCTCGTGGATTTGCGCACGGATTTAGTGTATTGGAAGACAATACCGTTTTTGCTTATAAATGTGACGGCTACTATAACAAACAAAGTGAACGAGGTATTGTATACAATGACGCAACCTTAGCCATAGATTGGCACCTAAGTAGTACTGCTATGATTATTTCAAAAAAAGATCTTGAATTACCTACATTTGCAGGCATAAAACCAGAATAAAAAACGTGGCGCCATATGCTATGAATAATAAGATGAAAAAAATAAATTTAATCGTATTTGGTACGCGCCCAGAGGCTATAAAAATGGCGCCATTGGTTAAAAAATTTCTAGAAAGAGATGATTTCATAACCAAAGTTTGTGTTACGGCACAACATAGAGAGATGTTGGATCAAGTGTTAGCGTTTTTTGAAATTACTCCAGACTACGATCTTAATTTAATGCGTCCTAATCAAAATCTTTTCACTCTTACTGCCTCCATTATTGAAGGCATGAAACCGGTATTGGATAAGGTACAACCAGATTTTGTATACGTACACGGTGACACAACTACCTCAACAGCAGCGGGTATCGCCGCTTTTTACAGTGGCGCCAAGGTGTGCCATGTAGAGGCAGGGCTAAGAACCTATGACAGGCAATATCCTTTCCCGGAGGAGTTTAACAGGCAACTTACTGGAAAGATTGCGGATTATCATTTTGCTCCTACACAAGGGTCAAAAAATAACCTTTTAAAAGAAAACACGCCACAAGAGAATATTCTTGTGACCGGAAACACGGTAATAGATGCATTACTGTATGGAGTTGATAAGGTAAATGCTCCAAATTTTATAGACTCAGAAATAGAGCAACTCAAAAAAACACTAGATTTTACTAAAAAAATTGTTTTAGTTACCGGCCACCGCAGAGAAAATCACGGAGATGGATTACATAATATTTGTTCTGCCTTAAAAACCATTGCAACCAATCATCCCGAAACACAAATTGTATATCCCGTTCATTTAAATCCAAACGTAAAAGGACCTGTACATGAATTACTTGGAGGTATTGATTCTATATTTTTAATACAACCATTAGCATATGCTGCTTTTATTTGGCTCATGGAAAAGAGTTACTTAATAATTACAGACAGCGGTGGTATTCAAGAGGAAGCTCCTAGTTTAGGAAAACCAGTGCTAGTAACCAGAGATACCACAGAAAGACCTGAAGCCGTTACTCAGGGCACCGTACTACTTGTAGGAACAAACACCTCTAAAATTGTCGAACAAGCAGACAGGTTACTAACAGACAATACAATGTACGATACTATGAGCACCCTGCATAACCCTTATGGTGATGGTGCTGCTTCAGAGAAAATTATAAATTATATTAACGCATTATAGATGGAAAAGAAACCAAGTGTGGTTATGGTTGGTTTGGGTTATATAGGACTTCCAACAGCGGCCCTTATAGCAAGTAGAGGATTACATGTAACAGGGGTAGACATACACCAACATGTTGTTGATACAATCAACAAAGGACAAATACATATTGTTGAGCCAGATTTGGATGGTTTGGTGCACCATGTTGTGCATAAATCTTTTTTAAAAGCAACACTGCATCCAGTAACTGCAGATGTATATTTAATAGCGGTTCCAACTCCGTTTAAAAACAATTATGTGCCAGATGTCTCCTATGTTTTGGCAGCGGTTTCAAAAATAACACCTACCCTCGAAAAAGGGGCACTGGTGATTTTAGAATCCACAAGCCCGGTAGGCACAACACGATTAATTGAAAAACAAATCTATAAAGATAGACCCGAGCTAGAAGGACATATATTTATTGCCTATTGCCCGGAGCGAGTATTACCGGGTAACATCCTTTATGAGCTTAAACATAATGATAGGGCCATAGGCGGTATTAATAAAATATCCACTCAAAAAGCCATCGATTTTTACAAGCATTTTGTCGTGGGGACGCTACATCCAACCAATGCCAAAACCGCAGAGATGGTAAAATTGGTTGAAAACGCCTCCAGAGATAACCAAATTGCTTTTGCAAATGAATTATCTATTATTTGTGATAAAGCAGACATTAATGTGTGGGATATGATAGCCCTTGCAAACAAGCACCCTAGGGTTAACATTTTAAATCCTGGAACAGGTGTTGGCGGGCATTGTATCGCTGTAGACCCTTGGTTTATTGTCTCTGAATTTCCAGAGGAAAGTGGCTTGATTAAAAAATCAAGAGAAACTAATAACTATAAAACGCAATGGGTTTTAGAGAAAATAAAAAACAAAGCCCTCGGGTTTAAAGTAGAAAATAGTCGGGATGCTGTAATTGCATGTATGGGTTTAGCCTTTAAACCAGATATTGATGATTTAAGAGAATCTCCGGCGCTGTTGGTCGCAAAATCTTTAAAAGAAGCATCTTTTACAACCTTGAATGTAGAGCCAAATTTACATGAAAGTTATACCATAGAGATTACAGATACAGCCCAGGCAATTAAAAGCGCTGATATTATTGTATTTCTTGTGTCTCATTCTGGGTTTAAGAATTTGGAGCTACCCGAGGATAAAATTGTATTAGATTTTTGCGGTGTACTCAATTAAAATTACATGCCAATAAAGCTTATAAATGGGTACTTAATGAAGTGTTGTAGTATTTTAACGATTCTTTTTATAATTTCGGAAAAAGCATAATGATTAACCTATTAGTTACAGGATCAAATGGACAATTGGGACAGTGTTTGAGGCAACAGCTACAAAACGCTACTGATGTTTCATGCTATTTTGCAACTAGAGAAGATCTAGATATTACAAATAATGAGGGAGTTCAAGGTTTTTTTAATGAACACAACTTTGATTACTGTATTAATACTGCGGCTTACACCAATGTAGAAAAAGCAGAGAGTGAACAAAAAGAGGCTTTTTTAATAAACGCAGAAGGAGCACATAACCTTGCAAATGTATGTAAAAAGCACAATGTGGTATTGCTGCACATATCTACAGATTATGTGTTTGATGGCACAAAGAAAACGCCATATTTAGAAGAGGATCCAACAAATCCTTTAAATGTATACGGAGCTTCAAAATTAAAAGGAGAACAATACATAAGCACTTCTTGCAGCAAGCACTTTATTATTCGCACCTCTTGGCTTTATAGCCAGCACGGGAATAATTTTTTAAACTCCATGCTGCAATTTGCTAAACAAAAAAAGGCGTTGAACATTACAACACAGCAAACAGGAACCCCTACCAATGCAAATGATTTGGCACAGGTGTTAGTGCGTATCATAAAAACAGGAAATACCCGTTATGGTGTGTACCATTTCAGTAATCAAGGAGAAGGTACTTGGTATGATTTTGCTAAAGCTATTTTTAAGGCAACTGGAGAAATAGATACCGTAAACCTTGCAAAAACCGAGCATTACGCTACTTTTGCTAAAAGACCACCCTATAGTGTGCTAAATTGCAGTAAGTTAAAAGTTGCTTTAGGCATCACATATACAGGTTGGGAAGAGAGTTTAAAACAAAGTATTAACAGTAAATAAAATTATATGTCACAAACGAGCAAGGATGAGATAGACTTAGGATATCTCATAAATAAGATTAGTGAAGTACTTAAAAACATTTCAGTAAGCATTTACAATAGCATTCAGTTTTGTTTAAGAAACTGGTATTTTATTATTGGCCTATTAATTGGTGGTATTGTTTTAGGGTATTTTTCTGAAATAGACTCAAAACCAGCAAAGAAAGCAACACTGATTTTAAGAACAAATTTTAATACTGCAGAGTATACCTATAATGCCCTTAACACATTAATGGTTAAGTCTGCAACTATGGATACTGCGTTTTTAAAACAACATGGTTTTAAAACAGGGAGCAATGAAATTAGAGGAATCGAAATTACTCCTATGATAAATTTCAAAGACATCACAGAAAATTTCTCGCAAAACGAACGCGCTCTTGAGGCGCTGTTAAGAAATGTAGAATTTAAAGATGAAGAAGCTATTTCAAATTCTTTTTATTCTGGATATAAGTTTCATCAAGTAGATTTTGTTTTATCAAACAGCGCAAATCAAAAAACCATAGATAAGGTCCTTGCCTATCTAAATGACAACGAGATTATAAAAAGAACCGCAAAAAACGGGAAAACAGTTTTAGAGCAAAATATTGCGATGAATGCGTTTTCTATTGAACAAATAGATGTAACTATTTCAAAATACAATCAAAACACCTTTATGGGGTCTACATCCCAGCAGGTTGTCGTTGTAGATAAAAACTTTAGCTATAATGGTGTGCTTGTTGAAAAATCTAAGTTGCAAAAAGAAAATACCCGCCTAAAAAACGAATTGGTATATGCAGACCAGGCCATTATTAAAGTAACTAATCCAAATATTGTAGAAGATAAAAGACCCTCTTACAAAATGAAATATGTAACATATCCACTGTTTTTTGTGTTCTTGTTTTTTGTTTTTAGTTGGTTTTCTAGAGTTTATAAAAAGGCAAAAGCATATTCTATTATAAAAAACCAATAACACATATTGATTTTTTTACAATTTCTAAAAAAGCACATTTCCTTGCTGTTAATCATAGCGGGGGCAGGAAGTATTTTTTTAGTAAATATTGTTTTAAAAGCTACCCTAAGTGATTTCCAGTATGGAGAATATTCCATATTTATCACTTTTTTACAAGTGTGCATCTCTTTTGGTTTTCTTGGCTTAGAACAAGTTTTTTTAAGACTCTCTGAGGTCTCAAATAAGCAAGAAATACTTACAGATAAAAAATTATTAAGGCTAACCCTAGGGGTGGGTTTATTGTTTAGCTTATTACTTAGCCTTGTTTTTTCAAACATATTTTTAAAAATTGAAGTAGCTATTTGGCTTTTGTTCTTGTTGACCTTTAGCACCTCATTGATGATGTTTTTATACAATGTTGCACGGCTAAAAAAACAATTTGTGACCGCTCAATTGTTTAACAATATGTGGAAATATCTTGTACTAGTAATAACAGGCCTTCTTCTTTTAAATGGAACTGTAAACACAAAAACACTCATAGAGATTTTTACATACCTCTGTATTGGTAGCGCTATTATTTTCTCGGTATATATTATAAAATATATTCCTTTTAAATTCACCAACAGTTTTTCTCTTAGCGAGATATATAAGTATAGTTTCCACTTTATAATCTCAATGCTCACCCTAACTATTATTGGATTTTTTGATCGGTTTTACATCAAGGCGATGTTTGGCTCTGTTGCCTTTGGTACCTATTTTTATTTATCAACTATTTTTTATTTTCCTTTTGCGCTATTGCAAGGATATGTTGGTTTTAAAGAGCTGGTCTTTTTTAAGACCAATGCTTCTTTGCCCATTTTGAAAAAAAAATTAATTCGTATTAATTTTCTTTCTGTAGGGATTGCCGTGGTTATTTTCGGGACGGCGTATGTTTTAAACAACCTACAAATTATACCTGCAATAGATTTTAACTCTAGCGCTACTATTATTATTATTTTTATAGCTCTTGGGATCTTGCGTATAAATTATAGCATGCTCTCCTCTGTGCTAGGGGCAATCGGGTCCATAAAAATAATTAGAAATGCAAACATACAGTCTTTGGTATGTATTGTTGTAATATTTGTAGCTTGCTGGAGGCACCTAATAAGTGTTGAGGCTGTTGCTTTTTGTATCTTGCTTATCTGGATTTCCAGAATAGTGATATGGTTCTATAATGCAGTGAGACAATTAAAAATAAATACAATATGATATACGAAATTCAGTTGTGGGTATTTTCCTTTTTAAAAGCAATTCCTGGCCGTATTGGCTGTAGGTTAAGAAATGTATTATTGCCTTATAAAAACGGCTCAAAAGTTCTTGTTTGGAGCCATACCCATATAGATTCTCCCAGCAAACTAACCTTGGGCGATAATGTGTCTATCAATAGAGGGTGTGTGTTGCATGCTGGTGGCGAAATTGAAATTGGAAATGATGTATTAATAGGCCCGGGAGTTACAATTTATAGCCAAAACCATAACTTTGAGGATACCTCAACACCTATTTATTCCCAAGGATATACATGTAAAAAAGTAACTATTGGCAATAATGTTTGGATAGCGGCAAATGCCACCATACTTCCTGGTGTTACCATTGAAGACAACTGTGTTATTGGAGCAAATACTCTGGTAAACAAAAACATAGAAAAAGGATCATTAGTAGTTGGTAACCCGTGTAGGGTAATCAAAAAAATAGGCGCTAATGATTAAACAAAAACTCATTGGTTTTACCAAAAGTTCAAAGTCATTGGCGGCTTTATTGCTCATTTTCTTTGCGGCAGATGTTTTGGTTAAACTTTGTGTTTATGCCCACCTTGATTTTCATAATTTTGGTGCCCTTATAAGGGGTTTGTTTTTTTTGTTGAGTCTAGTAATTAGTTTTTTATCTCCCTCACGATTTAGGAAAAACATCTTGCTTTTTATAGCCGCTCTTACACTATTTTTTTTTGTGGGTCAATATACTTTTACTCCCAGCGGGTTTGAGGATCATCTTTTTAAAAACTTTATATTTCATTCTAGGTATCTATTTATATTTTCAATACTGCTTTTTTATGATGGGCTACAAAATCTACCAATAAACAAAAGAGTGAAAAAAACCTTTGAGTGGATTATCGTTATAAATACCACGGCTATTTTTGGAGGGTTTTTATTGGACATAGACATGTTAAGCTCCTACCAAGGCGATCGATTTGGATTTGATGGTTTTTTTATAGTACCTAGTATCGCCACTTTCTTTTACGCTATATCCTTGAGCTACCTAGCCTTTAACCTCAAAAAAAACAATCTATATAAACTATTTTTTGCAGCGGTTTTGATTGCCTGTCTTTTGGTAGGCACAAAGGCTTTATTGCTCTTTGCAGCTGCTACGGTGGTTCACCTGTTTTTAAGACATAAGGTGTACTTGCACAAAAAGTTTTATATTTTGCTAGCAGCATCTGTAGCTTTACTAGTTCTATTTAGAGAGCCCTTGCAGGTGTTTTTTAAAAAAACATTTGCAGTTTTATTAAATGTATATCAAGAAAGTGGTTTTATTACCATGATAACCTCTTACAGAAATATAAACTTGCAAACAGACCTTGTTAACATGGCAGAGGCGCATTGGGGTTTTATAAATTATCTTGTGGGAGGTACAAACTTTACAAAATACAGGGTCGAGTTTGACTTTATAGACGTGCTACTTTTCTTCGGTATTATTGGGGGAGGCTTATATTTAGTATCTTACTTTAGGTATATAATTAGGTTCTCTGAGCTAAGGCGCTTTGGTAAAATTCAAATAGGATTTTTACTGGGTATTGGTTTTTTATCTGGCACCTTTTTTAATAATGCCCCGGTTGCTATTTATATATTAGTTTTAGTAGCGGTTTTAAGTGTCAAAGACAATAAAACGTTAAACTCGAAAAACACAAGCCTATGACCTATGTAGTTTTTTTCATTTTGTGTTTACTTAACTTTTCTCTAGGAATCATTTCTGTTTTAAAATTTAAGTATAACAACCTAGCGTTAAAACTCTTTTTTGTTATCACCATACTTGCGCCCCTAGGGAAATTAACAACAAAGTTTCATACAAATTGGCAAATCTCATCCTACTACCTGTTTTTTATAGCTTGTTTTTTGGTCTTTCTTCTCAAGCTTTTAAGCAATAACAAATTTAAAAAGCAAACTATTGCCACCCTTGTAATCACCCTAGGAACACTACTTATTTTAGGCATTCACTATTTCTTAATTGGAGATAAAGACGTAACGCTAACAAACATATTAAAAGACATAAAACCCTATCTAACCATTTTGTTGGCGATCCCGTTTTTAGAGGTCTATAAGGCAAGATTAGGGCAAATATTAACTAGAAAATTTATTAATACTATTTTACTGATAAACCTTGTAATAACAACTGTCTTTTTCTTTTTAATGCTACAATTTGATTTGCATTTACTACTGACCGATGACCCATATTTTACCTTTGAGGAGGTTCGACTAGAAACCCTAGGTATCTTTTTTGGAGGCTTTTATTTGTTTTATTTAGTAATAAAAGACAAACAGCCAACACTCAAAGAAATTGTGATCTCTGGGGTGCCACTATTTTACACAGGTAACAGAACTATGATATTTGCATTCATTGCAGTGATGTTTGTTGTATACGTTTCAAAACTTACTTTTAAAAAAATACTTTTGATTATCTCTGGGGGTATTTTAAGTGTCGTGTCTATAGGGTATTTGGTTGTCACCGCCACTGAAAATTCTCCCATCTACAGGATAAAAAAATTATTTGAAGATGGATATATCAGCGAATCTTTTGCCACTCGATTTTCGCCCTTTATAAATGCTATTTCAGATTTTTCTTTTTTAAACTTTATAGTAGGAAAAGGAGTGGGATTAACCTTTTATATAAAGTGGTTTGTTTGGAGATCAGAGATAGATAACTACAATGTGTATCTTGATAGTCTTTACCTGACCCTCTATGCTAAATACGGTGTGTTTTCTATCTTATTTTTTGTGATATTCTACTTGTATTTAAACTCTTACAGAAACATTAAGGCGAGCAACTATTATTTTTTACTATTTATTTTAATTGCCATTACAAACTCCTTCTGTTATCAATTTAATTTTTTGTGGTTTCTACTAATTATAGCGGCTCCATATGATTTGAGTAAATCAAGCACATAGGTTGCGCATTAAATAAAAAAACTAAATTCACTTTTAAAACAATGCTTTTTAACTCCATAGATTTTGCAATTTTCCTTCCAATATTTTTTATAATCTATTGGCTTGTTGCTAAAAAAATCACCATAAGAAATTTATTCCTACTTGCATCAAGCTATCTTTTTTATGGTTGGTGGGACTGGAGGTTTTTATTCCTAATAGCTTTTAGCTCCATAGTAGATTATACTATCGGAAAGAAGATATACACAGCCACTAATCACAAAATTAAAAAGAGATATCTGGTTACAAGTCTTTTCGTTAATCTAGGTTTGTTAACCTATTTTAAATATGCTAATTTCTTTATAGACTCCTTTATAAGTTCTTTTAGATTGTTTGGCGCTAGTATGGACGACTTAAGCCTTAACATTATTTTACCTGTCGGCATTAGCTTCTATACATTTCAAACACTAAGTTACACGATAGATATTTACAGGGGTAAATTAGCCCCCTCAAAAGATGCCTTGTCCTTTTTTACCTTTGTGGCGTTTTTCCCTCAATTAGTAGCTGGACCTATAGAAAGAGCTTCTCATCTATTGCCTCAATTCCATAAAATATATCGTTTTAATTATTC
>CBFHMO010000015.1:0-25334 GCA_965656925.1 Patiriisocius sp. | reverse complement strand
CTATACACGTGTTGTAAATTACAATACCGCATACACCCCTGCCGCCCCTTTTAGTTTTTATCTTGAGAATCTTAGTTTGTCGGCCATCCAAAACAAACCCTTCACTCTTAAAATAAGAACCCAAGGCAGTGTTATCCCTCAAGACGCAAGTATTGTTTATAACAATCAAAAATATTTTCTTCAACAAACCGCCCCTGGTTTTTTTGAATATACTTTTTTACAGCCCAGCGCTTCTATTAATTTCAAGCTATTGGCTAATGATGTTATATCTAAAAACTATACGGTAGAGGTTGTAAAAACACCCTCTTTAGTGAGCTTCGAACTTTTTTTAAAGTACCCTAATTATACAGGAAAAAAAGACCAAACCCTTAATAGTACGGGAAATACAACTTTGCCAGAGGGCACAAAAGTAACCTGGCTTGTTAATACACAAAACACAAGTCATGTTGGACTAAAAACAAAAGATTCAGTGTATTCTTTTACCTCACATCAGCAGCAATACAGGTTTTTAAAAACCATATACAAAACCCTAGATTATGCTATTACAACCTCTAACAGCAGCTTGCAAGAGTACGAAAATTTATCTTTTACCATTAGGGTTATTAAAGATGAATTTCCAGAGATTTCTGTGCAATCTAAGCTAGACAGCCTTAACAAGCAACAGGCTTATTTTTTAGGGCAAGTTAGTGATGATTATGGCTTTTCAAAGCTACAACTGGTCTATTACCCACAAGCGCAACAAGAGCTAAAAAAAGCAATACCAATTCCAGTAAACAACAGCAATCTAGATCAATTCACCTACGCTTTCCCTGGTGCGTTAGAATTGCCTCAAGATGTTGCGTATGAATATTATTTTGAAGTGTTTGACAATGATGCGATACATAAATACAAGTCTTCTCGCTCAGAGTCCTATGCTTTTAGAAAAGCCACAGAAGATGAGTTACAGACCCAACAAATGCAAAATCAAGAAAGTGCAATAAAAGCCATGGACGCCGCCTTGCAAGAACTAAAAAACCAAGACAAGCGCCTTGAGGAGTTAGAGCTTATACAAAAAGAGAAAGAATCTCTTAACTGGAATGACAAAAAGAAACTAGAAGATGTTTTAAAGCGTCAAAAAGAGCAAGAAAAAATGATGCAGCAGTTTTCAAAACAGCTGCAAGAGAGTTTAGAGAAATTTCAACCACAAAGCAAAGAGAAAGACCCCTTTAAGAAACAGTTAGAAAAAAGGCTACAAGAAAATCAAGAAAAATTAAAAGACAATGAAAAACTCCTTAAAGAGCTGGAGGAGTTACAAGACAAAATATCTAAAGAGGAGCTTACAGAAAAACTAGAAAAACTTTCCAAGAAAAATAAAAATCAAGAAAAAAACCTAGAACAGCTCGTTGAATTAACCAAACGGTATTACGTGACCAAAAAAAGCGAAAAACTTTCTAAGGAGCTTTATAAACTAGGAGAAGAGCAGCGTAAACTTGCAGAAAAACCCCAGGAGCAAAACAACAAAAAGGCGCAAGAAAAAATCAATGAAAAATTTGAGAAATACCAGAAAGATCTTGAAGAGTTAAAAAAAGAAAACCAAAAATTAAAAGCACCCATGGAGCTTCCACAAGACAAATTGGGTGAAAAAGTGGTAGAGCAGCAGCAGCAACAAGCAACTCAAAAACTTGAGAAACAAAACAAAGCTGGCGCCAAAGAAAACCAAAAAAAGGCTGGAAAAAAGATGCAAGAAATGGGCCAACAAATGATGATGGCTTTATCTGGATCTCAAGCAGAGCAAATTGAGGAGGATGTGGCTATGTTGCGTCAAATTCTTGACAATCTAGTGATGTTTTCCTTTAGGCAAGAAGCGCTAATGGAGGCTTTTAAACTCACACAATACGGAAACCCTCTTTTCGGAAAACGCTTAAACACTCAAAACGATTTAAAGCAAAATTTTCAACACATAGACGATAGTTTGTTTTCTCTTTCACTGCGCCAACCACTCATTGGCCAGAAAATAAATGAGTCTGTGACTCAGGTTCATTACAATCTAAAAAAGGCAATGGAGCGCCTGGCAGAGAACCAGATATCTCAAGGTGTTGGTTCTCAGCAATACGCGGTTACCAGTACCAATGACCTAGCAAATCTACTCACCAATATGCTCACTAGCATGCAACAACAACAGATGGGTCAAGGCTCTGGAAGCGGCAAGCAAGGAATGCCAAAGCCTGGCCAGGGTCAATCAGAGGGCTTTCAGCTTCCCGATATTATTGAAAAGCAAAAGAGCCTTGGAGAAAAAATGCAAGAAGGCATGGGCGAGAAAGGCGAGGGAGCGGGAGAAGAAGGAGAAGAAGGCCAAGGAGAAGGAAAGGGAGAAGGAGAGGGAGAAGGTCAA
Source organism: Patiriisocius sp. (assembly GCA_965656925.1). Classification (GTDB taxonomy): domain Bacteria; phylum Bacteroidota; class Bacteroidia; order Flavobacteriales; family Flavobacteriaceae; genus Patiriisocius. Next base: position 22,963 of record CBFHMO010000015.1, on the reverse strand, counting down.
GGTGAGGGCCAGGGCCAAGGCAGTAGTGGTAGCTCATCAAAACAAGGGAATGCCTCCCGGTCAAATCAAAGCGAAAACAATGATGCCGAGCTATTTGAGATTTACAAACAGCAACAACAACTTCGTCAAGACCTAGAAGACAGGCTTAGTACATTAGGTCTTGAGGGTCTGGGTGGAGATTTAATAAAAAAGATGCAAACCATAGAGCAACAGCTGTTAGACAAAGGCTTTAACCAGGGCACTTTAGAAAAAATGCTTAGCCTGCAGTATGAGCTGTTAAAATTAAAAGAAGCAGATTTAAAACAAGGCCAAGAATCCAGGCGCGAATCTATAAGCAACAGCAAGAGCTACACCAACACCCTTCGTTTGTCTGCAGATGAAATAAAAAAATACTTTAATACTACTGAAATTTTAAACAAAGAATCACTTCCTTTGCGACAAGAGTACAAAGAAAAGGTGCAATCCTATTTTAAGAAATCCAATGATTGAATTTTACTCAGAAACAGATTTTAAGATTGAAAACTCAAAGGCGCTTAGCCACTGGATTTCTGAAATAATCTTACAAGAAAACCATCAGCTTGGTGATCTCACCTATGTGTTTTGTGACGACGCCTACCTTCATAAGTTAAATGTGCAGTTTTTAAACCACGACACCCTTACAGATATTATAAGTTTTGACAATTCACTAGGCAAGCAAATTCATGGAGAGATTTATATTTCCGTAGAACGTGTTAGGGAAAACGCAAACACCTACCGAGTTGCTTTTATAGAAGAGCTGCACCGGGTGGTAATTCATGGGGTGCTACATTTTTGCGGCTATAAAGACAAGAGCAAACAAGAGCAAGATACCATGACACGCATGGAAAACAAGGCTTTAGACCGCCGAACATTTGTATAGCTTCCTGAAAATCAACAAATTAGACATTTAACTGTTTGACTATAAGATAATTAACTATCTTTGCGCCCGCTTTAATGCCCTTGTGTTGTTCCACGTGGAACAATCAATAAAAACAATTAAAAATGTTTGAAAAAGAATACGATGTTATTGTAGTGGGTGGTGGTCATGCTGGCTCTGAGGCAGCCGCAGCCGCAGCTAATCTCGGGTCAAAAACCCTACTGGTAACAATGAACCTCCAAAATATTGGACAAATGTCTTGTAATCCTGCCATGGGAGGTATTGCAAAGGGTCAGATCGTAAGAGAGATAGACGCCCTTGGCGGCTACAGTGGTATTGTGAGTGACAATACAGCTATACAGTTTAAAATGCTTAACAAATCTAAAGGCCCTGCTATGTGGAGCCCAAGAGTGCAGAGTGATAGAATGAGATTTGCAGAAGCTTGGAGGTTGATGCTTGAGGGAACTAAAAATTTAGATTTCTATCAAGAAATGGTGTCTGGTATTTTGGTTGAAGGAGAAAAAATTGTGGGCGTTAAAACCTCACTAGGAATTGAGGTTCGAGCTAAAACAGTTGTGCTCACCAACGGAACGTTTTTAAACGGCTTGATACATATAGGGGAAAAGCAATTTGGCGGAGGTAGAGCCGGTGAAAGAGCTGCCCACGGAATAACTAAAGAATTGGTTGACCTTGGTTTTGAGTCTGGCAGGATGAAGACAGGTACGCCCCCAAGGGTTGATGGTAGATCACTTGATTTTTCTAAGATGATTGTCCAGCCAGGAGATGTGTCTCCAGAGAAATTTTCTTATTTAAAAAGCACAAAACCACTCACCCACCAGCGCGATTGCCACATGAGCCACACTAGTTTAGAGGTTCATGATTTGCTACGAGAAGGGTTTGATCGTTCTCCGATGTTTAACGGAGCCATTAATAGTGTTGGACCAAGGTATTGTCCTTCCATAGAAGATAAAATTAATCGTTTTGCAGATAAAGACTCCCATCAATTATTTGTTGAGCCCGAAGGCTGGGACACCGTTGAGTATTATATTAATGGGTTTTCTACCTCCTTGCCAGAAGATGTCCAATTTAAAGCCTTAAGAAGCGTGAAGGGCTTTGAAAACGTCAAGTTTTTTAGACCGGGATATGCCATTGAGTATGATTTTTTCCCACCAACACAACTCAGGCATACCTTGGAAACAAAAAACATCAAGGGCCTGTTTTTTGCAGGTCAAATTAACGGCACCACCGGCTATGAAGAAGCCGCTTCTCAGGGGCTTATGGCAGGAATAAATGCACACTTGCAAGTGCGTGAGCAGGAGCCGCTAATTATAAAAAGAAACGAAGCTTATATAGGTGTGTTAATTGATGATTTAATTACAAAAGGCACAGAAGAGCCTTACAGAATGTTTACCTCTCGTGCAGAGTACAGAACTTTGCTTAGGCAAGACAACGCAGATTTTAGGCTTACACCCATGTCTCACAATATTGGCCTGGCTAGCGACGAGCGACTAAGATTAATGGAAGAAAAAAAGCAAAAAAGTGAAGCTTTTGTTGATTTTTTCAAACAAAGCAGCGTTGCCCCAGAGCTTATAAACCCTATTTTACAAGCAAAAGATTCGGCAACAGTAAAGCAGAGTGACAAACTTTTTAAACCACTTTCTAGGCCAAATATAACAATGCAGGATATGCAAAAAATTGACTTTGTATCTTCCTACGTTAGCCAACATGATCTGGATCATGAGGTCCTTCAACAAACAGAAATACAAATCAAATACGCAGGATATATTGCCAAAGAGAAAAACAATGCAGACAAACTAAACAGGTTAGAGGGCATTAAAATACCAGAGGGTTTTGATTATTCAAAATTAAAATCTTTGTCTTACGAGGCGAAAGAAAAATTAAGTACCATAAAACCAGTAACGGTTTCACAGGCTTCCCGCATTAGCGGCGTTTCACCAAACGACATCTCTGTAATGCTCGTATATATGGGCAGATAACAATCTTGTTCCACGTGGAACAACCAATTTTAAACCGCTAATAATTTCATTTGAAGACTCCAAAAGGCTCCATATATATATCAACCAAAGATTATTTCAAATCTCAAGAAGCTTTTGATTTGGTGCTAGATTCCTCTAAAGAAATATTAATAACAACACCCCGGCCAGCACCTGAGCACTTAGCGAGCTATTACGAAAGCCAAGCGTATATTTCTCACTCAAACACCCAAAAAGGGGGTGTTGCTTTTTTGTACGCTATGGTGCAAAAATGGTCTTTAAAAAACAAAAGGAATCTGGTTAATAAGTTGTCAAACCAAAAGGGCACTCTTTTGGACATTGGAGCAGGCACGGGAGCATTTTGTGAGACTACAAAACAAAATTCCTGGGAAGTATTCGGGGTTGAGCCTAGTGAAAAAGCCAGAGAAATCGCTGCCCAAAAAAACATCTTTCTCCACCAAAGCATTGAAGAGTTTAAGGGTCAGCAATTTGATGTTGTAACACTTTGGCACGTTCTAGAGCACCTTCCAGATTTAGAAAAGACCATCACAGCAATTCAAAAACTATTGAAGCCAAAAGGGGTTTTAATTGTCGCGGTTCCAAATTATAATTCTTATGATGCAAAACATTATAAAGGTTTTTGGGCGGCTTATGACGTGCCAAGACATTTATGGCATTTTTCTCAAAAAGGGATGAGAAAGCTATTTTCAAAAAACATGAAGCTACTTAAAACCAAGCCGATGGTTTTTGACTCTTTTTACGTAAGTCTTCTGTCAGAAAAATACAAAACCGGAAACACGTTCTCTATTAAAGCATTATGGATTGGTTTGTGGTCAAACATAAGGGCGCTAAAAACCAAAGAGCATTCGTCGCTTATATATTGTTTTAAAAAAGAGTAAAACCACTTTTAGCTGATGTAGCCGGGATTAAAACACTCAAAACATGTATTTGCACAGGGTTTTTCTAAACCCTCATTAAAACGCTTTATTTAAGCCTGTTTTTAATAGACAAATCAAATACACCCAAACAAAAGCAATAGAGAACACTTATTGTAAAATGTATTACGCCTTGGTATGTAAAAGCCGCGTGAGTTTAATAGAGAGATCCGTAAAAATAATTTTAGCATTTCCATTTCTTTCAATATGGTAAGTGGCAATTTCTAAGGCTTCAGAAATTTCAAAAATATTATTTTGATGTATAAAAGGAGCAAATTTCTCAATAGAGAACTTTGTATTAGGAGCATCAAAGAAAAGCAAGCTATCTGCTTTGTAGTTTTTAAGTAATGCTTGCCTGAAAGTTTCTTGGCAATATCCCAAGAATTTTTTTTGTGTTTCCCTACCCTGCTTTGCAATTTCTTCACTCCATGAAATAAGCGCGTTGATAGAGCCTTTGTTACCTTTAGCTTTAAACGCAGTACGCACCCAATCAACAAACCAATTTTCGAAAATAGCATCGTCACCCAGGTTGTTCAACAGGTTTAAGGCTTGGTGATAATCTCCATTAGACAAGCTACTTATTTTTTTTGCTTTTTTTGTTTCAACCCCCTTACTTTCAGTAAGTTGACTAGAAATGATTTCTTCCGAAAGAAGCGGAAAATGAAGTTTTTGACACCTTGATTGTATGGTTCCTAAGATCTGTTGTTCATTTGCCGTTAATAGCAAAAGAACTGTTTTCTGTGGTGGCTCTTCAACTAGTTTTAAAATCTTGTTTGCACAGGCGGTATTCATTCTATCTGCCATCCAAATAATCATGATTTTGTGACCACCTTCATACGCCTTTAAGGACAAGGTTTTAAGCATTAGCTTTGCCTCATCTACATTGATGTTTCCTTGTTTTTTCTCTATACCTAAAAACGCCAACCAATCATACAAAGATCCATACGGGTTTTGTGAAACAAAGGCCCTCCACTCTTCCATAAATAATCCAGAAAAAGGGTGTTTTTTAATTTTCTCGTTCGTGTTAACAGGAAACACAAAATGCAAATCTGGATGAGCAAGATTTGCAACCTTACTGATGCAGTTTTCATGTGCTTTTGATCCAACGGGGTGGTTGCTAGATAAAATAGCCTGGGCGTAAGCCAAGGCTATAGGCAACACACCACTACCTGTTTTGCCCACAAAGAGTTGAGCGTGAGGAATTCTACCATTTTCTATGCTTTTTAGCAAATGGTTTTTAATGTGTGTTTGGCCTAGCGTGTTAGAAAAAAGCATCTACAAATGTAGGTAAATATTACAAACACTACTGCTAGAAAAATCTAGTTTTACTTGCCACCAAAAACTGTATATTTGCGCCACTAAAGACCAACTATGAAAACAATACAAGACATTAATTTTAAAGATAAAAAAGCACTAATAAGGGTAGATTTTAATGTACCCCTAAACAAAGAATTTGTTGTCACAGATGCCACTAGAATAGAAGCAGCTAAACCAACTATTGAAAAAATATTGAAAGACGGGGGTAGCTGCGTGTTACTATCTCACCTAGGAAGACCTAAAAACAAAGAGCTAGCCTTTTCATTGCAACACATCGTTGAGGCGGCAAGCAAAGCATTAGGCGTGCCGGTTTTATTCGCTGGTGATTGCGTAGGAGATATCGCAGAAACTGCAGTAGCCAATCTTAAACCGGGCGAGGTGTTGTTATTAGAAAATGTTAGATACTATAAAGAGGAAACAGCCGGAGACCCAGAATTTGCAAAACAACTCTCAAAGCTTGGAGATATTTATGTAAACGACGCTTTTGGTAGTGCACATAGGGCACACGCATCAACGGCAATTATCGCAGAGCACTTCCCAAAAGACAAATGTTTTGGCGCCTTACTAGCTTCAGAAATACACAGCCTTGAAAAAGTATTAGGAGATGGCCAAAAACCAGTTACCGCAGTTATTGGAGGAGCAAAAGTGTCCTCAAAAATAACAGTGATAGAGAATATCTTAGATAAAATTGACCACCTTATTATTGGAGGCGGTATGGCCTTTACATTTATTAAGGCTCAGGGTGGAAACATAGGCAGCTCTTTAGTGGAGGACGACAAACAAGCTCTTGCACTACAAATTTTAAAATTAGCCAAAGAAAAGGCGGTAGAAATTCACTTACCTGTAGATGTGATTGCCGCAGATCAATTTTCTGAAAAAGCCAAGACACAAATAAGCCCTATTACCAAAATACCTGATGGGTGGATGGGCCTAGATTCTGGACCCCAATCAAACAGTATTTTTGCAAATGTGATTTCAAAATCAAAGACAATTTTATGGAATGGTCCTGTAGGTGTTTTTGAAATGGAGCTTTTTTCTACAGGCACCATCTCTTTAGGAAACGCCATAGCAAGTGCAACTGAGCAAGGAGCTTTTTCTCTTGTTGGAGGAGGAGATTCTGTTGCTGCGGTAAAGCAGTTTAACCTAAGTAAAAAAGTAAGCTATGTTTCTACAGGAGGTGGCGCCATGCTTGAGATGCTTGAAGGTAAAACACTTCCTGGAATACAAGCAATACTTGACTAAATACCTAGCATTCCTTTACAAGACTATTGCTTTTTTGGGAAATCACCACACAGTTTTTGAATTGCTTATTTTTGAGTAAAATTTTGGCAGCATAATTGCGTTGCTATATATATGAAACATCTCTTTTGTTATATTTTTTTGCTAATGTGCGCTTTTGGGTATAGCCAAGACTCTCTTGTTGGCCGTCAAAACAAGCGGCAAGACTCTGCACTTAAACCAACCCAAATTCAAGATTCTTTACAACCTAGCAAAACACCAGTAAAACACACAAGACAAGAAAATGATGTGGAGGTAAACTCTCTTGATACTTTAGCGGTGAAGGTTTTGCCAGACAGCACAAAAAACAAACTCCAAGACATCGCCCTGGCAAGGCGCTACGACAGCCTTTGGCTTGAAGAGTTGTATAGCAACGATATGTTCGAGCAGATTTATGGCAGCATCACCACAATGACCTATGAGCCCGTGGAGTATGTTGAGCTTCCAACAGACACCCTAAAAGCCCGCTTGGCCGAGATAAACAGCAGAACTCCTTTTAATGTGGAGTACAATCCTGCGCTAGAGAGCGTTATTAAAAACTACCTCAAGAACCGCCGCTCAACTATGGGCCGGCTCATGGCGCTGAGTGACTATTATTTCCCAATGTTTGAACAAGCCTTAGACAACTACAACATACCCTTGGAGCTTAAATACCTTGCAATTGTAGAGTCTGCCTTGCGCCCAACAGCAACCTCTAGAGTTGGCGCTACGGGACTTTGGCAGTTTATGTTTAGTACCGGTAAAATGTTTGGTCTAAACGTTAATAGCTATGTGGATGACAGGAGTGACCCCTTAAAAGCAACCCAGGCTGCTTGTAAATACTTGCAATCGCTTTACAAAAGCCTTGGTGATTGGGATTTGGCTTTGGCAGCATATAATTCTGGTCCAGGAAATGTTTCTAAGGCCATTAGAAGATCTGGAGGACGCATAAATTATTGGAACATACGCCAACATCTCCCGCGAGAAACTGCTGGGTATGTCCCGGCATTTTTAGCTACAATGTATATTTTTGAATACTCAAAGCAGCACGGCTTTAAAAGCGACGGCCCAAGAATCCCTTACATAGCAACAGACACCATTGAGGTAAAAAAACAAATTGCCCTAGCTCATGTTGCCCACCTCACAGACATTAATCTTGCAGAAGTAACATTTTTAAACCCACAATATAAGTTAGGGATTATTCCGGTTGTTAAAAACCAGAACTATACATTGCGATTGCCTGTAGATAAATTAGGTCTTTTTGTTGCAAACCAAGATACTATATACGCATATGCTACCCATGCATTTAATAAAAGAGAAAAGCCTCTGCCAGAACTAAATAACTTAGATAAAAAAATATATTACAAGGTACAAAGTGGAGATTATTTAGGTAAAATTGCCGCCAAATTTGGCGTGAGAGTAAGCCAGATAAAAAGATGGAATAGCCTTAGAAACAATAATTTAAAAATCGGTAAGCGGTTGGTTATATTCCCAAGGAAAATACCAAGTGTTGCTATAAAAAAACAAGCCAACAAAACCCTAAACACCAAAATATACACCGTAAAAAAAGGAGACTCTCTTTGGAGTATCGCACAGCAATACCAAGGGGTAAGCGTGGCCGATATTAAAAAGAAAAACAATCTTAAAAGCGTCAAATTAAGCCCTGGCATGGAGCTAAAAATTTTATAGTAACCAGTTAATAATTTTGTATGAAACCTATCTATATTTTCTTTCTTTCGTTTATTGTATTGGTTGCCTGTGGAGACACAACAAACACCACTGTAAAGTACAAAAAACCGTCTGTAGGCACTATTAACTCCCTGCAAGTTGTGACGCCCAACATATTTTGGAACGGCCCTGTTGGCGATCAAGTTCTTGCTAGTCTAGCCGCTCCTACCCCTGGGCTTCCACAAGACGAACCTTTGTTTTCTATAAGACAAATACCTCTAGAGGTATTTAGTGGATTTGCAAAAACTTCGCGCCTTTTTCTGCACCTTACTATTGCAGAAAAAGATACGCTATTGATTCGCAAAAATCCGTTCGCAAAACCTCAAACAGGCGTTTTTATAACTGCAACATCTCAAGAGAAATTAATTGCTTTAATTAAAACAAACGCTCCTAAAATTATACATGAGTTTAAGCTTTCAGAAATTAAAGAAAGGCAAAGGCGCACAAAAAAATCAAAGCTAAGACTAGACTCATTACCTTCCGCCTTTGGGCTCACTCTAGAGATACCCTCTGCGTATCACATCGCCAAATCTGAGCCAGATTTTTATTGGATACGCAAAGAGCTTAAATCTGGACACACCAATATTATTATCTATCAAGTGCCTATAAATACGATACCTCAAGACAGCACAGCTCTCCAGGAAATTATTAAAATGAGAGATGATATAGCCGGTAAACAGCTACCTGTTGAGGATGGAGATATATTTATTACAGAAGAAGCCTACCCCCCTTATATAACATCAACAACCATAGACGCTAAATTTGCTTTTGAAACCAAAGGAACCTGGGAGATAAAAAACCAATGGATGGCAGGGCCCTTTGTTAATTATGCCATTAAGGACACCCTAAATAACAGGTATCTTATTCTAGAGGGGTTTACCTATGCGCCGTCAAGTTCAAAAAGAGATTTGCAATTGGAGCTAGAATCTATTTTAAAATCAGTGAAGATAAAATAAGGAGGTCTGATCCTAAATTTAAACACAAAAAATCATCGGTAATGCAAAAAATATACCACCTTTCTACCTGTGACACTTGCAAAAGAATTATCAAAGAACTTGAGCCTTCTAACACGTTTGTTTTTCAAGATATTAAAGAGCAGCATATAAATGCAAAACAACTGGAAACACTTAGAGAACTCTCAGGGAGCTACCAAGCGCTGTTTAGTAAACGCGCTAGACTCTATAAAGAGAGAGCTTTGAAAGAGCAAACCCTTACCGAGGAGGACTATAAGAAATTGATACTTGAGCACTACACTTTTTTAAAGCGACCGGTTATTGTAAACCAAGAACAAATCTTTATTGGCAATAGCAAAAAAGTAGTTGCACAGGCTAAAATATCACTTCAAAATAAATGATGAGTCCAAGGCTTCTTGCCATTATTGCGGCCTTTGCCGCAAGCTTTATTTATGGAATTAACCATACCATAGCAAAAGGCCTTATGCCTTCTGTTATTTCTCCTTATGGGTTTATACTTTTAAGAGTTGGTGGCGCAGCAGTTGTTTTTTGGGTTTTAGGACTTTTTTATAAAAAAGAAACCATCCAAACCAAGGATTGGATGCTTATTATAGCCTGCGCCTTCTTTGGTATGGTATTAAACATGACGATGTTTTTTAAAGGCCTAAGCCTATCTACCCCTATTAATAGTAGTGTTGTTATTACCATTGCCCCTGTCTTGTTGCTGGTGTTGTCTGGAGTGTTTTTAAAAGAGCGCATAACTTTAATTAAAGCCGTGGGTATTGCCCTAGGTCTAGCTGGAGCCTTAGCGCTTATTTTGTTTGGTGAAAAAACACAGCCCAACGCTCCAAACATACCCTTAGGAAATATGTTGTTTTTAGTTAATGCAGCCTCTTATTCTATCTACCTAATAATAGTAAAACCGCTTACGGCAAAGTATAGCGCCATCACCCTTATGAAGTTCTTTTTCTTGTTTGCCGTTATAATAAATATTCCAATTGGTTACCAGGAGTTTGTAAGGGTAGACTGGCTAGATCTTGAGTATAAAACAATAGGACAACTAACCTTTGTAGTTGTTGGCACAACGGTTCTCACCTATTTGTTTAACATCTATGCCTTAAAACAGTTAAGCCCTTCTGTTTTGGGTGTATTTATGTATTTGCAACCCTTAATTGCGACAGTATTTGCCGTTTTTACAGGGGCAGATACCCTTACGGCCCTTAGGGTGCTTGCCGCCACACTTATCTTTTTAGGGGTGTATCTTGCCACCCGGAAAAAATCAAAAAACCAAACTAGCAAGGCGGCATAGCCTCACTTGCACTACTGTTTTAAATCTACGGGGATTTGCCCGTGCTTGCGCGTATGCTCTTTTGTAATGGTGTAAAAATCGGATGTTTTTTCTAGCCCGCTAAGACTATTAAAAAGGGAGTCTGGAAGGCTTCTAAGTTTGCGTTTGGCCAGATCAATCCATCCGCCCATCATTTCACACCGTGCAATATTTTTACCCGTATGGTCAAAGAAGTTGTGCTCAAATGAAAAATACATTCCGTCTTCACTTATACCCTTAAGAGCCAAACTTACCGTGATTGGGTTTCCTGGGAACACCTCTTTAAAATAAAACATATGCTCATAAAACACAACGGGCCCAATATTATTAGCAACCATATTTGCCTGCCCAAAACCATTTTCAAGCATGTAGCTCAGGCGGGTGTGGCTCATAAAATTTATATAGGCGCTATTGGCTAAATGACGATTGGCATCAATGTCATTCCATCTAATTTCAAACTCTTTTAAATACATATTCTTTTTTTTGTCTTGTTACTGTTTGGCTAGCTATTAATAAAGGCAATTACTTTAGTATAAACCTCTTCTGCTTTTAAATCATGCTTTAGCCCACAGGTAATATATGTGTTTATTTTAGGATGCTTTTTTAAGATATTTTCGATAGGCTTAAAGGGGGTTACTGCATCGTTTTTGTCATGAATAAGGAGCACCGGCTGGGTTACTTTGTCTAAAAAAGACATTAATTTAACTTCCTGATGAGGTATTTTAAAAATGGTATTTACCTTTTTACTTAAGTTAGCCACCGAACGTCTTGAGAGCCCTAGTATTTCTTTAAAATAAGTAAAAACAGCGTCCATACCAGAGGCTGCTCCCATTACAATAAATTTTTTGACATCAACGTTTGGATTCATAACATAACAATATCCAACGGCGGTGTTACTAAGGGAATGTCCAATTATAGTGTCTATGGGCCCGATGCGCGCTAAAGCAGCCTCAATAGCCTGCCTAAACACCTCTACATTGAGCTTGTTTCCTCCAGACATACCATGCCCCGGCGCGTCAAGGGCGTAGATGGTGTATTTTTCTTTTTCAAGCATATTATAGTATGGCAACCAGCGCTGTGAATTGCTCTCCCAGCCGTGTAAGAAAAGAATATTTTTTGGGCCACTACCCCATTTGTGAAGTACAGCTGAGTTTTTCTCAAGTAAAAGAGTGTGTTGTGTTGCCTTTTCAAAAAACGCTTTTCCTTTTTCTGAAATGCCAGCTCTGCGCACCTTACACAGTAAATTAAAAGCAAAATTTGCAGCCCAGCTAGGAGCAATTACAGCTGCGGCGTTTAAAAAAACCCCGATAGATTTGGTAATAAGTTGTTTCATATAATTAGATGGGCAAAAGTCATAATTAGGCTGTTATTTTAACCCCTTAGATTTTTTACAGCCCCAAAGATACCAATAGCCTTTCTTATAATGAAGATTTACTTTCAATGTATTGTTTTGCGCCATTAAGATGTGTTAAAAGTTTAGTAATTTTGAGACTCATATAACCCCTTTTACAACCACTGAATTCATGCCAATTATTAGCTCCGGGTATAAAGCCAAAGGCCTTTTTAAAAGTGGGCATTTTTCTACTATTTATTCTGCCAAATTACGGCCCATTCCTAAGGTAGCTCAGGTAAGAAAGCGGCTAGAACTCACCGATGGCGATTTTATAGACATAGACTGGAGCTATCACAGCCCTACAGGAGTTAAAAGTAAAAAAGCAGCCATACTGTTACACGGTCTTGAGGGAGACGCCCAAAGAGTGTATATGCAGGGGCAGGCCAAAACCCTAAACCAAGGCGGCTGGGATGTTGCCGGAATGAATCATCGAGGGTGCAGTGGCGAAGAAAATCGCCTGTACCTATCCTACAACAGTGGTCGTACCCAGGATTTATCTGAACTTATAGACCACATACTCACTCAAGAGCAGTACACAAAAATTGCACTTGTAGGGTTTAGTTTGGGAGGAAATTTGCTGTTAAAATATCTTGGAGAACCCAGAGAAGTATCACACAAAATTGTTGCAGGAATTGCGATTTCTGCCCCAATTGATTTGCAGTCTTCCTTAGACTCTTTGATGAAAAAACGCAACAAACCATACACCTTTGTTTTTTTGAAAGATTTACGTAATAAGTACAAACGAAAAATGAAATTATTTCCCGGGTTGATGTCTAAAGAAAAACTCAGTAAAGTTAAAACGCTACTGGATTTTGATAACACATACACAGCTCCCGCGCATGGTTTTAAAAGTGCGGCACAATACTACCAAAAAAGTAGCGCCAAGGCGTTCCTGCCTAACATAAAAACACCCGTACTTATATTAAATGCCGCCAACGACAGCTTTTTGGCACCCGCGTGCTATCCTTTCGAGCTTGCAAAACACCACGAAAACATCTATCTTGAAGTTCCAGACACAGGAGGGCATGTTGGATTTCATGTTACAAATGCCGAGTATTACTCTGAGGTTCGTGTGTTAGACTTTTTAAATTCTATGCTATGATATCAAACCAATTTACAGATCAAAACCAGTTATACATAGCTCTTGGTTACTGCGTTTTTATGCTACTACTTGGGTGGTTGCTTAAAAAATTTCCGCCCAAAAAAATAAATCACTTATATGGTTATAGAACTCAAAGGTCAATGAAAAACCAGGCCATTTGGGATGCAGCCAATAAATACTCCTCTTTGGTTTTTTTCAACATCTCTTTGTATAGTTTTTTTATTCCTGTGGCGCTTTACTTTTTGTACCCACAATTAAACGTGTTAATTACCATTATTACAAACACTCTGTTACTGCTCTACCTGCTGTATGCTACAGAAAAACATTTAAAGACCCATTTTGACGCACAAGGAAACCCCTTAGACTAGAGAGAACATACAAAGCACTGATGATTTGTGTACCTTTGACATCCTATTAATACAATATTAAATACAACCCATGATTCAATCCATGACAGGGTACGGCAAGCACGTGATACAATTGCCAACCAAAAAAATAACCGTAGAAATTAAATCTCTTAATAGTAAAAGTTTAGATTTAAACACTCGGGTTCCGTCTGCCTACAGACAAAAAGAGCTAGAGATTCGTAAATTGTTAGCATCAGGGCTTACGCGAGGAAAAATAGACTTGAACTTGTTTGTTGAATCTACGGGAGAACAAACAGCCACCAAGATCAACGAAACTACCCTAAGGCAATATATGAAGCAACTCTCTGTAGTTGTTGCTGCAGATCAAATAGAGCTTTTAAAGATGGCCGTTAAAATGCCAGACGCTCTAAAGACAGAGCGAGAAGAGATTGACGAAGATGAGTTTTCTGAAATTTTAAAAGCGGTAACCCGCGCCTTAGTTGAAATAAACGTTTATAGAACAGACGAGGGAGAGGTTTTAAAAAATGACTTTTTGCAACGCATTTCTATTATTGGGAAGCACCTGCAAGAGGTTTTAAAAATAGACAGTCAGCGCATTGATAGCGTGAAACTGCGCCTACGCAGCGCAGTAAGTGAACTTAAAGAAAAAGTGGACGAAAACAGGTTTGAACAAGAGCTGATATATTATCTAGAAAAATACGATATCACAGAAGAAAAAGTGCGTCTAGAGAATCATTTAAGTTATTTTAAAGAGGCCATTCATAGTAAAGACAGCAATGGTAAAAAACTAGGTTTTATTACTCAAGAAATTGGTCGTGAAATCAATACAATTGGTAGTAAGAGTAATTTTGCGCCAATGCAACAATTGGTGGTTCAGATGAAAGATGAGTTGGAGAAAATAAAAGAACAAGCTTTAAACGTATTATAATGGCTATAGGAGGAAAGTTAATTGTGTTTTCTGCCCCCTCTGGAAGCGGGAAAACAACCATTGTGCAGCATTTACTAAAACAACAGGATTTAAACCTAGAGTTTTCGGTCTCTGCAACCTCGCGGGAGCCTCGCGGGGAAGAAAAGCACGGCAAAGAATACTATTTTTTAAGTCTTTCTGACTTTAAATCTCACATGAAGCAAGACAACTTTTTAGAATGGGAGGAAGTGTACCGCGATAATTTTTATGGCACTTTAAATAGTGAAATAGAGCGTATTTGGGCCATGGGAAAGAATGTTATTTTTGATATTGATGTAGTTGGTGGGCTACGAATTAAAAGAAAGTTTCCTGAGAGAACTTTGGCTGTTTTTGTGAAGCCTCCTAGTGTAGAGGAGTTAAAAATAAGGCTCAAAAACCGCAAAACAGAAAGTGATGAGAAAATAAATATGCGCATTGCCAAAGCCTCTGTAGAGATGGCAACTGCACCTAGGTTTGATCAGATTATTTTAAATGACACCCTAGAGCACGCTTTACAAGAAGCGAGCAAGTTGGTATCTAGCCATATCGCTAAACCGCTTATAAATGCAGCTGCACTAGATAATCCTCATAGTATTTCAGAAGAAGAATAAATGACAGGTTCAAAAAAAATAGGACTTTATTTTGGCACTTTTAACCCTATTCATGTAGGTCACTTGGCTATTGCCAATCACATGGTAGAGTTTAGTGATTTAGACCAGGTGTGGATGATTGTAACGCCTCACAACCCCCATAAGAAGAAAAGCTCTTTACTAGAGGACAATCACCGCCTAATGATGGTTGATATTGCCTTAGACGAGTATCCCAAAATTAAGTCAAGCGCCATTGAGTTTGATTTGCCCCAGCCCAATTACACGGTCAATACCTTGGTTTTTTTAGAAGAAAAGCACCCAGGCCAGAAATTTTGTCTAATTATGGGAGAAGACAACCTTAAGAGTTTTCATAAGTGGAAAAACTACGAGGTAATACTCTCTAGATACGAGCTGTTTGTCTATCCTAGATTGAGCCCAAACAAAGCAATTGCTTTGTTTGAGAATCATCCTAATATAACCAAAGTATCAGCCCCGATCATGGAGATATCTTCTACGGCTATTAGAAACGGAATCAAAAATAAAAAAAATATCCGGCCTCTATTGCCCCAAAATGTTTGGCAGTATTTGGATGAAATGAACTTTTATAAATAATTTTTGTCCTTCTCTAGGGTTAAAAATACGGCAATAATTTTGTGAAATGAACTTAAGATTTTGGTGTTTGTTTTTTTTGGCGGTGTTTTTTTGTGGTTGTACCACAGAGTTATTTCAGCCACAGCCACGCTCTTTCTCTCAAGAGGATTTACCTAGTTGCGCCTCTAGCGATTGCCCAAATATTGCTATTGACTACCTCTTGTATGCCCCCCAGAACAATCGAGAAATACAATTAAATATGGCTATAAATTCTTTTGTTGTCGCATCGCTGTATCTGGAGGACCCATCAAAAGCGCCAACTGCATTAACCATAGAGGCAGCCGCAAAAGGATTTGTGGATTCTTATTGGCGAGATCATGCAGAGTTTCCAGACTTGGCAGCCGAGTATTTTGTTGAAGCTCTGGTAAGGGAGACTTACAGAGACGAGTTGTTGTTGTCTCTAGAATTTAAGCAATACAAATACACTGGGGGCGCACACGGCTATCAAGACCTTAGGTATATCAATTTTGACATAAAAACAGGTGAGAAGCTCACAAATCAAACCCTTTTTAAGCGCTATGACGCCCTAAGCGCGTTTGCCGAAACAAAATTTAGAAAAGCGTTTAATATTCCGCAGCAAAGCAGTATTAATGCCAATAACTTTTGGTTTGACGGCAATACCTTTAACATGCCCAATAGCCTAGGTTTTAGTCAAGACAGTTTGGTGCTTCATTACAATCAACACGAAATTGCGAGTTATAGCGCTGCGCCTGTTATTTTTAGTATTCCCCTTGCTGAGGTAAAAGAGTTTATGAAATAAAAAATCACCCCATGGCGATGAGATGATTTTTACTGAAGTTGTTTGCCAAAGAAGGCAAAACAAAACAATTAAAACACTTCAAAACAACAGTTGTTTTTTGCTTTGAAGTTTCCTAAAACTTAAAACTTAACCCGGTGTATACACCAAGGTAATATGGCTTAAAACTCACAGAAGAATCTGTATACGGATTTAACTGGTATTTAAACATAGGCTCCACATTAAGTCTAAGATTGCTAGACATTTTATAATGTAATCCAAGCCCAATGTTAGAGGCAAAGCTGATACTAGATAAGTTGTTTGCGGCCCCAAGAACCTCACTGTAATTCCCTGCGGTGACAGAGACTTGGTTTTCTCCTAAAACAAGTGTGCTAACCCCTCCAATGACATCTAGGCCAAAAGCACTGTCAAAAAGCGTGTAGCTTAATTCTAAAGGCACTTCGTAATAGCTAATATTTTGATTTATAAACGCTTCTCCGTTTGTTGATTTTGGAGTTATTTCACCAAAGGTTCCGTCTTGATTTTGACTAGCAAATGTGCCCAAATCTTGAGCGATTACCACAATACCTTCTCTATTGTAATCAATATTTCTTAATGCTGCCGAGATCGGGCCATCACCTAGTTCTATATCTGAGGTACTATAACTAAGAGCCACATTATTTATTCCAGAGCGAATTTTTAATCGATCACTCAGAGCGTAGCGCACACCAATACCATAACTAATATTTACATCACCCTTTTGGGTATTGTCTGCAAAGCTAGCATCTATTGATGATCCTTGACTTAAGGTATTGAAATATACGGGAGCGATGTTGGGCGTAATTTCCCAAAGATTTTCTTGGGTGCTTTTGTTGGCTACAGCCTCTGTAGACTCCAGTTGCTTTTGCTCTTTTATGGCATCAAAAATAGATTTTTTTTCTACCGATGCCGCGTTGATCTTTTCTGTCTCGGCTATTGCTGAGGCGCTACTAGGAGTTGCAACCACAGGGCTCGTTACTGTTTCTTTATTTTCTTTAACAACAGGTGGGTTTTTTGGTTTTACAACCGCAAGAGCCAAATTTTTTGTTGGCACAACGAGGTCTTTTTTAATAGTCCCTTTGGCTACTGCGCTTTGTTGGTTTGTCAAGCCAATAATTTGTTTTTTTGATGTGTTATTGTCTTTCTCTTTTACCTGTGGTGTAATTGCCTTGTTTTGCGCGTCTTTATTTGTCGAGGTAATACCAGACTTGTATTTAGGCAAACGTATTTCAAGTGTTTCATTAATTTTTGGAACCGTGTTGCTGTTGCTTTTTACATCTAGTTGCTGCTCAACAATACCGTTGCTTTGCGTATCGCTTAAAGAACCTGCTAAATAGAAAATAAAGACCAAACTTGCTGCAACCCCTGCCACTCTATACCATATAGCAATAACACGATCTTTCTTTTCTTTTTCTAGACGCGCCTGAATATTATCCCAAACATGTGAGCCGGGAGCCTGCTTGTGATTTGCCAGTCGCTCGTTAAAGAGTTGATCTATGTTCTTTTTTTGTTTCATAGGTCTGCTGTTTTTATCAGCAAGGTTTTATGTCCTAGAGACTATCTTTATTATAGTCGTCAATTTTTGTTTTTAAAATCCCTCTTGCCCTGGCTAAATTAGATTTTGAGGTTCCATCACTAATTTCTAATAAGGCTCCAATTTCTTTATGAGAATACCCATCCATAACATACATGGTAAACACCAGTCTGTATCTCTGTGGCAGCTCTTGAATAATACTGAGTAAATAATCAAGTGGCAAGCCATTATCAACAACCTGTTGGTCAGCGGTATCCTCAATTTGAGCTTCATCGGTTATAGCAAACATTTTTTGTTTTCTATATTTTTGAAGCACAGTATTTACAGTTATTCTTTTTATCCAACCCTCAAAAGAGCCTTTTTCTTTAAACTGTTCTGCTTTATTAAAAATAGTAATAAAAGCATCCTGCAAGTTGTCTTCTGCCTCTACCTTGTTGGGAGAGTATCGCAAACAAATAGAGTACAACACTCCACTGTAGCGCTTGTAGAGCTCTGCTTGTGCCTTAGCGTCCTTCTTTTTACAGCCTTGTATGATTTGGTCTAAAGTCAAATGTAGTTGCCTTGGTTTGTTCGCAATTGTTTTACACAATAAGCTATAAATTATTGGCTTCTACACCAACTAGATGCTTGATTGTGAAGAGGGTTGCGTAGCGCCTTTTTTATTTGTAAAATAGAAGCGCCACTATAACGTTCTAAAAAAGATTTTAATATTAGCTTTTTAACATAATTCAAAAAAGTTCTTATCAAAAACGTTTAACACCCGCAAAAGATACTAAAATTAAAACAGGGTTTGGTTTTATACAAAACCAAACCCTGTTTTAAAACATTTTTACCACTCCAATCAAGACAGCAACAGTATTTCTTGATGTGCTTAAGGAATTAGTTATGCACCTGCTAGGGCCTTTATACAATCTTTTATTTTAATTTCTAGCTCCTCCATAAGTTCTGGGTTGTCTAGTAGTAATGTTTTAACCGCGTCTCTACCTTGACCTAGTTTGGTTTCGTCATAACTAAACCAAGACCCTGCTTTTTTAATAATTTCAAAATCTACACCAAGATCAATGATTTCTCCAACTTTAGAGACTCCTTTTCCGTACATGATGTCAAACTCTACCAATTTAAAGGGAGGGGCTACTTTGTTTTTTACAACCTTTACCCGGGTTTTATTTCCTAAAACACTACCGTTGGTGTCTTTAATTTGAGTAGATCGTCTTATGTCTAGACGCACAGATGCGTAAAACTTTAAGGCATTACCACCTGTAGTGGTCTCTGGGTTTCCAAACATAACACCGATTTTTTCACGCAATTGATTGATAAATATTACCGTACAATTGGTTTTAGAAATTGATCCAGTTAGTTTTCTTAATGCCTGAGACATTAAACGGGCGTGTAACCCCATTTTACTATCACCCATTTCTCCTTCAATTTCACTTTTTGGAGTTAGCGCTGCCACAGAATCAATAACAATGATATCAATTGCTCCAGAACGTATTAGGTTGTCTGCAATTTCTAGCGCTTGTTCTCCATTATCTGGTTGAGAGATAATTAAATTTTCAACATCTACACCAAGGCTCTCCGCATAGTATCTATCAAAGGCGTGTTCTGCATCAATAAAAGCCGCAATACCACCTTTTTTTTGTGCCTCTGCTATTGCATGAATTGTTAGTGTTGTTTTTCCCGAAGATTCTGGACCATAGATCTCAATCACCCTTCCTCTTGGATACCCACCAACGCCAAGGGCCACATCAAGACCCAACGATCCTGAGGGTATTACCTCTACATCAATAATGGCCTGGTCCCCCATTTTCATTACGGTTCCCTTGCCATATGTTTTGTCTAATTTATCTAGGGTAAGTTTTAGTGCTTTTAATTTTGCGTCTTTCTCTTTATCTGCCATAATGCTGTTTTTTATGTCTTATTTTGATGTTAAAAATAAACCTTCGTTATACTTGAAACAATTAAAAGCTTACTTGTTTTTTAAAGGTTGTGAACAAGTACTTTTTGGTTGTTGAACAATGCAAATATACAAAAATTTGGAAATATTCCAAATTTTGGAAGGTTTCCTTGCTGTAGATTCATGAATTAGGAGTATTTAATCCATTTAATATTGCTTTACGCGTCTTTTTTTCTACTTTTGAATATTATTCTTTTTAACCCTTAACATTAGTATAGCATGCAACTGTACAATACCCTAAGTGCCAAAGAAAGAGCTGTTCTGCTAGATCAAGCTGCAGACGAACGCTTAACACTTTCCTTTTATCAATATGCCCATATTGGTAATCCAGAACTTTTCAGAAATCATTTGTTTATTGCCTGGGACTCCCTAGATGTTTTGGGTCGTATATATGTGGCCAAAGAAGGTATAAACGCACAACTTTCTGTGCCTGGAAAAAATTTCAATGAATTTAAAGCCTTTTTGGATGGTATTTTCTTTTTGGAGAATTGTAGATTAAACATTGCAGTGGAGCAAGACCTAAAGTCTTTTTTAAAGTTAAAAGTCAAGGTGAGACACAAAATAGTTGCAGACGGGCTTAATGACACCACCTTTGATGTCACAAATAAAGGAGTGCATTTAGATGCCAACACCTTTAACGATATAATAGAAGACCCAGACACTGTTTTGGTTGATATGCGCAATCACTACGAAAGCGAAATAGGACATTTCAAAAACGCACTTACTCCAGATGTTGACACTTTTAGAGATTCTTTAGATATTATAGAGCAAGACCTTCAAGGGCATAAAGAAGATAAAAAATTGGTGATGTACTGCACCGGAGGAATTCGTTGTGAAAAAGCCAGCGCCTATTACAAACACAAAGGGTTTAAAAATGTATTTCAGCTGGAGGGTGGAATTATAGAATACACCCGCCAGGTGAAAGATCAAGGATTAGAAAATAAATTTTTAGGAAAAAACTTTGTTTTTGATCACAGACGCAGCGAGCGTATTAGTGATGATGTTATTTCTAATTGCCATCAATGCGGGAGCCCTTTTGATAGCCATACCAACTGTGCTAATGAAGGGTGTCATTTGTTGTTTATACAGTGCGATGTTTGCGCAGAAAAAATGGAGCATACCTGTAGTGATGAGTGTCATCAAATTATACAGCTACCCTTTGAGCAGCAAAAAGAACTTCGTAAAGGAACCCATGCAAGCAATAAGATATTTAAAAAGGGAAGATCTCAGAAGCTTCAATTTAAGAAGTAGTTTATAATTCTGAATTTTTATTCTGTAAGATTTAATACCTTTACATTGTAAACAATAGTGTTTCATTTATTCGAGAGTTTTTTGGTTTTAATGATTTGTTTATTCAAACACCGTGAAGATGTAACTGAACAATGAGGTTGATGATCGCATAGATCTAACGGAAGACAATAAACAATAATTCCAAAACTCCACTATATATAATTAATATGGGCTGTACTAGCTGTGCCTCTGGCGCCGATGGACAACCAAAGGGCTGCAAGAACAATGGTACTTGTGGAACCGATGGTTGTAACAAATTAACGGTGTTTGATTGGCTTTCAAACATGTCTCTTCCTGCAAATATGACTCCCTATACAGGAGTGGAAGTGCGTTTTAAAAATGGACGCAAGCATTTTTATCAAAACAACGAAAATCTTTCTCTAAGCATTGGTGATATTGTTGCCACTCAAGCAGAATCTGGTCACGATATTGGTATTGTGACCCTTACTGGTGAGTTGGTGCGCGTACAAATGAAAAAGAAAAAAGAAAATCCAGACGCTACAAAACTCCCAACCCTTTATAGAAAAGCAACACAAAAAGATATTGACATATGGCAAAAGGTAAGAGATCGTGAAGCAGATATTCAAAAACGCTCTCGTGTTATTGCCATTAGACTAGGGCTTCGCATGAAAATTAGCGATGTAGAGTTTCAAGGAGATGCCTCTAAAGTTATCTTTTATTACACCGCAGAGGAGCGCGTAGATTTTAGAGAATTAATTAAAGAATTTGCCCGCACGTTTAATTCTCGTATTGAAATGAAACAAGTAGGCTTTAGACAAGAAGCAGCCCGTTTAGGCGGAATTGGTTCTTGCGGTAGAGAACTGTGCTGTTCTACCTGGCTAACAGATTTTAGGTCAGTAAACACCTCCGCGGCTAGATACCAACAACTTTCTTTAAATCCTCAAAAACTTGCAGGTCAATGCGGAAAACTAAAGTGCTGTTTAAACTTTGAACTTGACACCTACATAGATACATTAGCAACCTTCCCTAAAAACGATGTAAAACTCAAAACAGACAAAGGAAGTGCTGTTTGTCAAAAAACAGATATTTTCAAAGGTTTATTATGGTTTGCCTACGAAAAAGAAGCTATGAATTGGCATGAATTAACTCTAGAGCGTGTTAATGAAATCATTGCCGTTAATAAAAAAGGGAATACTGTAGCCAACCTTGAAGATTATAAAATAGAAACTAAGATTGACAACACCGAGCTTTTCAGTAATGTAGTGGGTCAAGACAGTCTTACCCGTTTTGACAAACCAAAATCATCACAACGCAGAAAGAAGAAAAAGCGCAATTCTAGAAAACCAGTAGCCGCTGGATCTGGAAAACAAAACCAGCCAAATGCTAGACATAAAAAACAAACGGGAGCAACTCCTGGGGCAGGAAACAAACCAAATCCAAGAAATAAAAGCCGTAATAACCGCAACAAACCCAACAATCCTAAAAAGTAATGTATAACTGTTTTTTTGCAAGTGTTTTATCCTTGCTTTTTATTGCCTGTAATAATAGCGCTGTAACTGCAGACACAAAGGCAATTAACTCAGAGGGTTGGCAGGTAAAAGAACCTGCTATTTTTGAGCTGCCAAGGCTGGATAGTTTAGCTACTTATAATGCATTTATTACTGTAAGAAATAACAACAAGTACCCTTTTAGCAATCTGTTTTTGATTGTTTCAATGCAACATCCTTACGGTAAAAAAGTGGTTGACACACTAGAATATAAAATGGCAAGACCAGATGGGTCTTGGCTAGGAACAGGTATTGGAAACGTGAAGGAAAATAAATTGTTTTACAAACAAAACCTTACCTTTAGCGAAAAAGGAAATTACACCCTGCATATTTCCCATGCAGTGCGCAATAACGGGGAGTCGCAAGGCGTTAGCAAACTTGAGGGGATTACAGATATAGGCTATAGTATCGAAACTGTAAAGTAGTTTTTATACAACTATTTAAAA
>CBFHMO010000014.1:0-25573 GCA_965656925.1 Patiriisocius sp. | reverse complement strand
TGATAGCCGCTGTATGTGATGAAATATTGGCTGGCAAACACGATGCTCAATTCCCGCTTGTGATCTGGCAAACGGGCAGTGGCACCCAAAGTAACATGAACGTTAATGAAGTGATTGCCAACCGTGCTCATCAATTGGCGGGAAATACTATTGGTGAAGGAGAAAAAACGCTACAACCCAATGATGATGTTAATAAATCTCAATCATCGAACGACACCTTCCCTACTGCCATGCATATTGCATCCTACAAAAAATTAATAGTGCATACCATTCCAGGGGTTACCAAATTATACAACACCTTGCTTGCAAAATCCAAGGAGTTTGAAAAAATCGTTAAAATTGGACGTACACACTTAATGGACGCCACTCCCCTAACCCTTGGGCAAGAGTTTAGTGGTTATGCATCACAGTTAGAACATGGCCTCAATGCATTAAAAAACACATTACCACATCTATCTCAGCTAGCATTGGGAGGAACGGCCGTAGGAACAGGTATTAACACCCCTAAAGGATATAGTGTAAATGTAGCCGGTCATATTGCAAATTTTACTGGCCTTGATCTTATAACAGCAAAAAACAAATTTGAAGCACTAGCAGCGCACGATGCCATTGTTGAATCTCACGGAGCACTCAAACAAATGGCAGTTTCTCTTAATAAAATAGCAAATGACATACGAATGCTTGCTAGTGGACCTAGAAGTGGTATTGGAGAAATATCAATTCCTGCCAATGAACCAGGATCTTCTATTATGCCCGGTAAAGTAAACCCTACACAGTGTGAGGCCCTCACAATGGTTTGCGCGCAGGTAATAGGTAATGATATGGCAATAGCGGTTGGTGGTATGCAAGGACACTATGAGTTAAACGTCTTTAAACCTGTAATGGCTGCAAATATGTTAGAGTCTGCACAGCTTTTAGGCGATGCTTGTTTGTCTTTTGAAACGCATTGCGCAAGTGGTATTAAAGCAAATAAAGCAGTTATAGAAAAACAATTAAACAATTCTCTGATGCTTGTTACCGCTTTAAATACTAAAATTGGTTACTATAAAGCAGCAGAAATAGCAAATACAGCTCATAAAAACGGAACTACCCTAAAGCAAGAGGCTGTAAATTTAGGCTATCTTACTGAAGATGAGTTTGATGCTTGGGTAAAGCCACAAGACATGGTGGGCTAACAAACATCATTTAATGACCCGAAAAAAGAGTTTCATATATATGAAACTCTTTTTTTGTGCATTTCATCGATTAAATGCAAATTTATTAGATAAAGTGTAAATGTTTCGTATCTTGCCCGTCCCAAATAAATTAAACCTACTATTATGAAACATCAAATGTTTGTCCCCACGTTTTGTTTGTTTTTACTTATGAGCCTATTTAGTTATAGTGCTGTACCTGTAAAAACACAAAATAAAAGCAAAGATCCTATTGCACAAAGTTCAATACTATCTAGTGTAAATAACTTTATGAGTATTACCGCAATGGCCTTGCCAATAAAAGTAAGCCCTAAAGCAAGTGTAATTTCACAAAAAAGCGAAACCATTACAACGAGCAGTTTATTTTTAAAGGGTATTTTTTATGGCGCAGTTAGCATCATCTTACTTTTAAATAGTATAAGCTTCTTTTTATTCGAAGAAAAAATATTTGGATATTTTGGATTAGCCATAACAGGTACACTGTTATTATTTTTTGGAGAAGACAACCTCTCTGGTATTTTATTTCAAGACACTTTATTTAAAGGCTCTGGCTTTACAACAACCATACTTTGCGCTACCGCAGGTCTTGTAGCCCTATACTCATCACAGTATTTAACAATAAAAGAATATTTTCCTAAATTAAAAACATTCACCGTGCCACTATTTATAGCTGCTGCAGGGTTATCTATAACGCACTGGTTTGTGGACAATGCAATGCTATCTGTAGCCGTGAACATTATATCCTTTGCCCTATTGATGTGCTACTTTGGAGGTGGTGTTATGCTGTTCTTAAAAAACAACTATTCAAAGTTTTATGTACTAGGTATGGCAATACCATTATTGTTTGTTCTTGATTACTTCGTTTTACAAGTAATTGGGATTGAATTTCTAAGCGTATCTCTAACTTTAGTAAAAGCATCATTTTTCGTCAATGTATTACTAATGACATATGCAATTTTATTTAGAATGAAAGACATTAAAGAGCAAACAGCAGCACGTAAAATAGAAATGGAAATATTCCTAAAAAAAGAAAAAATGATGGAACGAGAAAATATTATAGAATTAACTGAAGAATTGTATCTAGAGAATCTAATCATGCAGTACGATCTTGATGGTGTAGAGATAAAACTATTGCAATATATTAGTGAAGGAAAAGAAAACGACAAAATAGCTAAAAAGCTAAAAACTACAGAGATAGAAATAGAAGAAATGACAAGAAACTTGTACCATAAAATACAAATTGAAGAAGCTGTACAACAAGATGTTACTCTACTTAATCTACAACCAGATTTTTTATATAACTAAGCGTGAGAGCTTTATTATTCAAAAAAGGATAGACCAGTGGTCTATCCTTTTTTTGTATACTGTTTTCTGTAAAAAATATAAGACACGATAGCCAACACCACTAAAAAGGCCACTAGATAATATACAAAAGTGGGGGTTACAGGTACATCTCCACTTGCATAAGAGTGCAAACCAGTTAAGTAGAAGTTAACTCCAAAATAAGTCATCATTATAGATCCGTAAGCAGCAATAGAAGCTACGTTATAAGTCCATTTTCCGCGAAGGCCAGGTACGAGTCTCATATGTATAACAAAGGCATATATCATAATACTAATAAGCGCCCAGGTCTCTTTAGGATCCCAACCCCAGTAACGTCCCCAACTCTCATTTGCCCATTGGCCTCCTAAAAAGTTACCTATGGTAAGCATCACAAGACCTACGGTTAAGGCCATTTCGTTAATTGTAGTTAATTCTTTAATGTTCAACTCCATTTTTGCTTTATTAGCGCCATTGGTAAGTATCATGAGAATAAGAACCGTAACACCCAATATCATACCTAAGGTAAAGGGTCCATAACTAGCCACAATAACCGCCACGTGTATCATAAGCCAATAGCTATCTAGTACAGGAACCAGTGTTGAAATAGCAGGGTCAAGCCAATTTTGGTTCGCAACCCAAAGTATAATAGCTGCTACAAATGCAGTAGAGGCAACCGTTAGATCACTTTTCCTTCCAAATGCCAAACCAAAAAACACGGTAGCCCAAGCTACATATATAATAGATTCATAGGCATCTGTCCAAGGAGCGTGTCCAGAGATGTACCACCGTGCAATAAGCCCTAGGGTCATGGCCACAAAGAATGACCAAATCACTATTTTACAGACTTTAACAAAGCGGTTTACCAGCGGCCCTTCTTTGAATATTTGTATGATAATACCAATAAACATCAGTACGCCAAAGAGCGTAAAATAACGAAACAGTCTATTGAAGATATTAATTTTGTTGTAGGCTATCTCTGCGCTAATTTTTGAGTCACTTGGAAGCACTTCACTACCGTGTTTTTTCTGGTAGGCTATAATGAGATTTAAAATTTCAGTAGGTTTTGTATAGTCATTACTTGCCTTTGCAGCACTAAGACTATTAAAGTACAAAGGCAATGCCGTTTTTGCAAACATAGAATCTTGTCCTTTAATGCCGCTCTGGTTTAATTCTGGATAAGACACCCATTTGTTTCCAAGATCTGCCGGTACTGGAAATATCTTCAATATACTACCTCCTAGGGCTTGATTGAATATATAATAGCTCTCATAGGCCTTAATAAAATCTTTTTGAAATTGATTAGGAGTATTGGTAGAGGTTGCAGCCTCTAAATAAGGATCTAGCTTGAAATTAACATCCTTGTCAAACAAATCAATTAAGGCAATTGTTTTGGTGGCTTTAGCAACCCCGACAATATCTCGTATGCTATCATTACCACGCTTTAACTTGATTATAGGTACTTGAGACCACAATCTTGGAAATTGTGTTACAGACATAAACACCTGATTTGCATCTAGCCCCTTGTAGGAATCACTCCCGCTCACCTTACGTATTAACTCACTGGCAAAAGTACTTATTGGTTTCATGCGGCCATTGTCTTGAATTACTAGACGGGCAAAGGCTGCAGCATGCTCTTTAGAAACCGCATTGGCATTAATTAAAGAGTCTATTTGGGTGGTAATAGTATTTACATGTTGGTGGGTATCTGTCTGGCTTACTGCAATGGTGCTCATAAATAGCATGGCAAGACTCACTAGCAATTTCTTCTTTTTCTTTATTTTGTCTAAATACTTTTTAAGATTACCAAATCTGGAATTTCTATCAAACAAAATTGCCATAAGTCCAAAATACAATAGAAAATACCCTATGTAAGTAATCCAAGTTCCCCACACATCATGGTTTACAGCCAAAATAGTCCCTTTTTCATCAGGCTGAAATCCAGACTGAAAAAAGCGGAATCCGTCTTTATCTAATACATTATTCATGAAAATTTCTTCTTCTTGAAAGGTGCCATCTGCACTGTTAACGGTTACTTTACTTTTAAAGGATTTGTAACTTTTTTCTGTGCCGGGATATTTTTCTGCAATAAAATCATTAAGGGTAATACTAAAAGGCAATGTTATTTTTTTACTTCCGTAGGTAGCATAAACATCAAGACCATTTATAGCTACTTTCACCGGTGATGGCGAAGAACCTCTTCCTCCTAGAAGCTCTAAGGTCTTTGTTTGGCCTCCAGAACTAACATCTAATATCAGAGCATTCGTTTGGGCAGGAGCATCTGCAGTGGCTTTTATGATACCCATACGCCCTGTAACCACTGGGTCTGGAATTACAAATGCCATGTCTGCCATTTGATATAGAGAACGCAACTGCAAATTTTGCAGGCTGTCTTTTATAACAATCCCTTTTTGTTGATCTGCCATGCGCATGTACTCACCCCCAAAAGAGGACTGTAATTCATAGCTTTGTGTTTGAGCATCATAGAATATATTAATGGCGCCTTTGGTTGGTTTATTGATAGCAAATAATATGTTATGAATATTAGAAACCTCCCCCACTTTTACATAATGATCATGGCGGGTTCCATCACCGGCTTCAACAATTTTAAGGTATCCTTCTCCACTAGGGTCTTCAATCATTCCCTTGGTGGCACCTTTAATAAAATTTTTATAGGTGATGGTAACAGGAGTCTGGTTGTATGTTTTACTCATAGAAAATTGATTGCTCAATCTCTGGGATAGATCCATTTTCTTTGGAGCTAATTTAAGACGCTGTTGTTGGCCATCTATTATATAATCTCCATCAATAAAAACATTTAAATAGGCATGTTCAGATAGTATTTCATTGGAGGTATCACCTTCATTTATCTGCATAACACCTTCATAACCAATATATCTGGTTACAAAAGCGCCAACTAGAATAAGAATAAAAGACAAGTGTAATACCAGGGTTGTCGCTTTTTCTTTGCTAAACATTTTAAAGCGAACTATGTTTCCTAAAAAATTAACCACAAACAACACCATAATGGCCTCAAACCACCATGCATTATATATAAGCGCTCGAGAATAAGGAGTTGGCGAAGTCTCTGAAGAGGCATCAACCAAAGTTCCAACAGCCATTGCGATGGCAAATACAATAAATAAAGTAGCCGTTAAACGGGTAGAAAATATAATGGAAGCTAGTTTCTTTTGCATCGAGTATTATTTTTTGCAAAAATACTACAAAATGGCCTTTTTGTTCTCCTTATACATCTGAAATGTGATAGCATTAACACTCTTTAGTATTCATTCCATAAAACCCATCCCCTTAGCATAAAAAATTCTTGTATTTTTACAGTATGATTACAGTTGTTATTTTAGGCTTTGGTAATGTTGGATCTCATTTATTTAAAGTATTTGAGAACACCCCTGGCATTAGGGTACTACAAGTCTATACACGTAGTATACCCAAAGAAACAACTCACAGCCAGAGGTTTGTATCCAACATACTTGACATTACACCCTTGGCAGATGTATATATCGCCGCAGTACCTGATGATGCGATACATCACATCACATCACAACTTGATTTTACAAATAAATTGGTAGCACATACCTCTGGAGGGGCGGCTTTGGAAGATTGTAGCAACAATAATAGAAAAGGAGTGTTTTACCCCTTGCAAACATTTTCAAAAAACAAAGCGGTTGATTTTAAAAACATCCCTATTTGTGTGGAGGCAGAAAATAAGGAGGATCTTTCTTTATTAACAAATTTAGGAGCATTAATCTCACAAAAGGTATGCACTATCACATCTTCTGAGCGTTCAAAATTACATGTTGCCGCTGTATTTGTAAATAATTTTGTAAATGAGTTATATCATATTTCAGAGGATATTTTAACAAAACAAAAATTAGATTTTAATCTCCTAGCACCTTTAATTAAAGAAACGGCTAATAAAATAGAATACCTTACTCCTGCCCTAGCCCAAACTGGACCGGCCAAAAGAGGAGATAAAAAAACGATTCAAACACATCAACAGCTTCTTACAACACAACAAAAAGAAGTGTATCAACTACTTACAAGTAGTATTCAAAAAAGAAATATATCACAAGATGAGTAAAAGCTATAAAGAATATTTGCATCAAATTACCACCTTCGTTTTTGACGTAGATGGCGTGCTAACAGACGGTAGAATTACAATAACCACAGATGGGGAGATGCACAGAAGTATGCATACCAAAGACGGCTTTGCCCTAAAAGAGGCATTGCTGCAAGGCTTTAATATGTGTATCATATCTGGCGGCACCAATGAAGGAGTTCGTAAACGCCTTGCTGGATTAGGTATAAGTGATATACATCTGGGTACACATAACAAAACAGAAACACTTGAAAAGTACCTTCAACAAAATAACATCACACCCCAGCAAGTACTGTATATGGGTGATGATCTCCCAGATTACAAGGTAATGCAGCAAGTTGTTATGCCATGCTGCCCCCAGGATGCGGTTCCAGAAATCAAAGGGCTAAGCAAGTATGTCTCTCACCTAAAAGGAGGTGAAGGCTGCGTGCGTGATGTAATTGAGCAAGTACTAAAAGTGCAAGGAAAATGGAATTATAGCACAACCATAAGTGCAAAGTATGACTAATACTTAGCCAATTATTACCTTAAGCCAAAGTAAAAATTATATACAAATTAGTACATTTACACTTTATAAAGCATCTTATGTCTACAGCAAAAAAACAATACAAAAGAATCACTACCAAAACTTTGGTAGATATGAAAAATAGAGGAGAGAAGATCTCTATGCTAACAGCCTATGATTATACCATGGCAAAAATTGTTGATGGAGCTGGCATAGACGTAATACTAGTTGGTGACTCTGCCTCAAATGTAATGGCTGGACACGAAACTACACTGCCCATCACCCTAGATCAAATGATTTATCATGCAACTTCTGTAATACGAGCAGTGGAACGTAGTTTGGTGGTGGTAGATATTCCATTTGGAAGCTATCAAAGTGACCCAAAAGAAGCCTTACGTTCTGCCATTAGAATAATGAAAGAAAGCGGTGGCCATGCTGTAAAGGTTGAGGGTGGTAAAGAAATCAAAGAATCTGTAAAAAGAATATTAAATGCAGGTATCCCAGTTATGGGACACCTAGGGCTTACACCACAGTCTATCTATAAATTTGGAACCTATACTGTTAGGGCCAAAGAAGATGCTGAAGCTGAAGCTTTAAAACAAGATGCCCTACTTTTAGAGAAAGCAGGATGTTTTGCTATTGTTCTTGAAAAAGTTCCTGCCAAGCTAGCCCAAGAAGTTGCACAAAGCCTTACCATACCTGTAATTGGTATTGGAGCAGGTAATGCCATAGATGGTCAGGTACTGGTAACACATGACATGCTAGGGATGACACATGAGTTTAACCCAAGATTTCTAAGAAGATACCTAGATATGTACCAAGGAATGACTACTGCTTTTAAAAATTACAGTGCGGATGTAAAAAGCGGCGATTTCCCTAACGATACAGAACAGTACTAATACCTTTTGTATTTCGGAAAAACAACATACTCATACCAAAACAAAGAAAAAAACGACACATAGCACCCCTGAGAACCTTCAAGTGTTGTTTGAAGATAATCATGTTATTGTTGTAAACAAGCGCCCTGGAGACATTGTACAGGGAGATAAAACAAAAGATACGCCCCTTTCTGAGATTACCAAAGCCTATCTTGCCAAAAAATACAATAAACCTGGTGCGGTGTTTCTTGGCGTTGTCCACAGACTTGATAGACCTACAAGCGGTGTGATTGTCTTTGCCAGGACATCAAAGGCATTACCTAGGCTAAACAAATCTTTTGCAGAGCGAGAAACAAAAAAAACATATTGGGCGGTAGTAAAAAATCTACCTCCTAAAGATAGTGACACCCTTACCCACTATTTAAGAAGAAATCCAAAGCAAAATAAAAGCTACGCGAACACCAAAGAAGTTCCAGAAAGCAAAAAAGCCATACTCCATTATCACATCTTAAAGAAAATGCAACGTTATGTTGCTTTAGAAATACGTCTAGAAACTGGAAGACACCATCAAATTAGAGCACAACTGGCAAGCATTAATTGTCCAATAAAAGGGGACTTAAAATACGGTTTTGACAGATCCAACAAAGATGGTAGTATCCACTTACATGCTAGAAAACTCTCTTTCATACACCCTGTGAAAAAGCAGGAAATAACAATTACAGCACCCTTACCACAAGATATTTTGTGGGAAAACTGCACTGCCAAGTAATGCAAACAAATACTTTATATAAAATAACATAAGTATTTGAAAAATAATATTTTATGTTATATTTTTAGACAAGACTAAAGTCCGTAAAACTGACTTACCTCTTACAAATACATTAGATAATGTAACAATTTTAATTATGTGTTACACCGCAAAAGTATAAGCGTATTAATAAAAAAAAGGGAAGCCGGTCAGCTCCCCTTTTTTTTATAATTGTTTTTTATAAAATTACTATTGCTTTACATTTTCTAGCTTCACTTCCTCCCCTTGATTATCTAAAAGCAATACCTCATCAAATCCCATGTCTCTAAATTGTGTGTATTGGCTTTGTGCATCACCTACAATTAGATAAGCCATTTTTGAAGTGTCAAGATATTTATTAGCAAGAGCCTTGTGGGCATCTAAGGTCATGTTTCTAACCGTTGCCTCTTCTGTGGCAATATAATCTTGGTCAAGACCGTAAATACTCATCTCTTGCAACATTCCTAATAATGCAAATTGTGTTTCAAAACGACGTGCGTTAGACTTAATTAAAGCATTCTTGGTAAAATCTAGATCTTCTTGAGAGATTCCTTGCTTGTATTTGTTTATCTCATCCCTAAAAATAGTCACAGACTCTCCTGTGGTATTTGTTCTTACACTAGAAGAGGCTCTAAAGGTTCCTGGAATCTTACTACCCCTGAAACCTGTTCGGGCTCCATAGGTATATCCTTTTTCTTCTCTTAGAATTCTATTCACAACACCATTAAAAGCACCACCAAGGGCGTAGTTCATCACTTCTGCCGAATAGAAATCTGTATCACTTCTGGCTAAAGATATATTACCAATCTGAATTACAGATTGCTTTGATCCTGGAATATCTACAAAATACACAGAAGACTTATCTCTAGTATTTGCAATTGGGTAACTAGGTATGATAACCTCTTTACTTGCCCAGTTTTTTTCTAAATTACGTAATCCAGCCATAGCTTTGTCTTTGTCTATCTGTCCAACAATATGGAATTTAGAGATAGATGGAGAGAAATTCTTGTCATAAAAGGCCTGTACATCCTCCATACCAATTGCTGCAATAGAGGCAACCGTACCGGAGCTTGGGTAAGCAAAAATATGATCTTCGCCATACAGAAGCTTATTAAATACACGTGATGCCACTGCGTTTGGATTTGCAGAAGATCTCTTAACTCTGTTTATAGCAGCAGTTTTGATGCGCCCAAACTCTTCTATATCCCAGCGTGGCTGTGTTAATATTTCTTCTACTAAAGCCAGTGTAGCCTCGTAGTTACGCACCAAGGTGTTTACCTGTATCACTATAGACTCACGCGTGGTGTACATACTAACGTTGGCACCCAACAACTCAATTTCTTCTTGTAGTTCTTGAGGAGTTTTGGTTGCAGTACCCTCCATCATGATATCTGTAATTAAACTTGCAACACCATTTTTATCCATAGCATCTAAAAGGTGCCCACCATCCATAACCAAACTAAAATTCACCGTTGGAATTTCATTTTGCTCAATACCATACACAATCATACCATTTGAAAGTTCTTGTTTCCAACTCTCTGGCACACTAAGTGCTGGAGAATCTCCTTGGGCTGGCTCTACAGAGCGGTCAAAAACAGAAGGTGTTTTTGCAACAGGATCTGTAATTTGCTCTGAAGTTTGTTTTTGAATATTTTCAACTATTTTTTCTTCTACAACCTCTGCTTTTGTTGAGTTATCTGCAATTAAATCCAACTTCCCCTTTGGCACAAAACTGGTCATTACAAAAGGCATATCTTTTATGTAAGTATTGTAAACGCGCATCACATCTTCTTTGGTGACTTTTTGAATGTTTTCTATATCTGTTTCAATAAAACTTGGGCTTCCTGCAAACACATTATAGCTCGCCAGTTGGAAAGCCTTTCCCTGCACACTGCTGATGCCATTGTAAAAACCTGTTTCTAAGCCTGCTTTTACACGCGCAATGTCTCTATCTGTTACACCATCTTTTTCAAACAAATCAAAAGCCTGATTAACTCCAGCTTCAACATCCTTTAAACTCTTACCATCATTTGCAGTTATAGAAACCCTAAAGACACCAGCCAACTCTGCTGAGCGGTTAAAAGAGTAATAACTTGAAGATAGTCCTTTCTCTTTCTCTAGCACCTTATATAGAGGAGCGTTTTTACCACTAGATATTAATTCGGCAAGAACATCTAAGGCGTAGGCATCATCTGTATACTGCTCAAGGGTAGGCCAAACCATGTTTAACTGTGCTGTGGTAGCAAAATTATCTTCATGGTACAATCTTTTTGATTGCTCTAAAGTGGTACGCATTGGTTTTAATTTTGGAACCTCCTGCCCTCTTTTAACTTCCCCAAAATACTTTTCAATCATAGCTTTAGCCTGGTCTGTCTCAAAATCACCAACCAACACCAAAGTAGCATTGTTAGGGCCGTAGAATTTTTCGTAAAACTCACGAACATCAGCTACAGTAGCGCTCTGCAGGTCTACCAACTCACCAATAACTTGCCAGTTGTATGGATGCCCTTCTGGATATATGGCTTTGTCTATAACCCATCCGGTATGTCCGTAAGGATTATTATCAACCCGTTGACGCTTCTCGTTTTGAACCACTTCTTGTTGATTTTCAAAGGCAGATTCGGTAACTGTATTTATAAACCAACCCATACGATCACTCTCAAGCCACATCATCATTTCCATGGCATTGTTTGGAACCGTTTCATAGTATATGGTACCATCTTTCCAGGTACCTCCATTTAAGGTTCCACCAGCATCTTGAATTTTCTTAAAAAATTGATCTTGTGGTACGTTTTCTGATTCCTGAAATAACATATGCTCGAACAGGTGAGCAAAACCTGTACGTCCTGTCTTTTCTCGGTTAGAACCCACGCCGTACTGAACCGCTAGAGACACTATCGGATCACTTTTATCTTGGTGTAGAATAACATCTAAACCATTTTCTAATTCGTATTTTTCAAAGGCAACAGATAGCTTAGCACTATCACTTGACATCGCACCATCTTTACAAGAGGTTGTGAAAACAAATGCTGCGAGTAATGCTAGTATTGATGCATTAAAGGTTATTTTTTTCATTCTTTTATTTTTTTTTAAATGGAGTATAAATGTAGTTTTTACAACCCTTTGAGATTCATAAATTAATGTTAAATGATTTATTTAGCATAAATACGCAAAAACAATCCCTTAAAAATTGTTCTAAAAAAATA
Organism: Patiriisocius sp.; assembly: GCA_965656925.1. Taxonomy (GTDB): domain Bacteria; phylum Bacteroidota; class Bacteroidia; order Flavobacteriales; family Flavobacteriaceae; genus Patiriisocius. Next base: position 13,564 of record CBFHMO010000014.1, on the reverse strand, counting down.
GATGATGCAGTACGCATCACCTATTTTGATTGTATATGGTTTTAAAATAATATTACATTAGATCAAATCTATCAAGATTCATCACCTTAGTCCAGGCAGCTACAAAATCTGTTACAAATTTATCTTTACCATCATCTGCTCCATAGACCTCAGCAATTGCTCTAAGTTCTGTGTTAGATCCAAAAATCAAATCAGCTCTTGTTCCAGTAAACTTTACTGCTCCAGATCTTCTATCTGCACCTTCAAACAAGGTGTCATCACTTGAGGTTGCCTTCCAAGAAAGGCTAAAGTCTAGTAAGTTGGTGAAAAAATCTGTGGTAAGCGCACCTGGCCTGTCTGTAAAGACTCCATGTTTAGACCCATCAAAATTAGTATCTAATACACGTAATCCTCCAACTAGTACAGTCATTTCTGGTATTGTGAGTGTTAAAAGGTTTGCACGATCTATTAATAACTCCTCTGGAGCCATTGTAAGGTTGCCTTTTACATAGTTTCTAAAACCGTCTGCTCTTGGAGCTAAATATCCAAAAGATTCAAGATCTGTTTGCTCTTGAGAAGCATCTGCTCTTCCGCTTGTAAAAGGAACAGAAATAGCATGTCCTGCTTTAGTAGCAGCCTCCTCTACAGCAACACAACCACCCAAAACAATAAGATCTGCAATAGAAACACTTCCGTTAAAATTGGACTGAATTTTCTCATAGCTACCCAAAACAGAGGCTAATTGTTTGGGAGAATTCACTTCCCAATTTTTTTGAGGCTCTAAACGAATTCGAGCTCCATTAGCACCTCCTCTCATATCTGATCCTCTAAAGGTTGAGGCAGAAGCCCAAGCCGTAGAAGCTAATTGAGATATAGTAAGGTCTGAAGATAAAATCAAGTTTTTTAAAGTGGTAACATCTGTTTGAGAAAGTGACGTTCCTACAGGTATTGGATCTTGCCAAATCAATTCTTCTTTTGGAACCTCTGGTCCTAGGTAGCGGTGTATAGGTCCCATATCACGGTGAGTAAGTTTGTACCAAGCTCTTGCAAATGCATCTTCAAAAGCTTTATGGTCTTTATGAAAACGCTTAGATATTGCTAAGTAGGCTGGATCCATTTTTAGAGCCATATCTGCAGTGGTCATCATAAGAGCCTGTGTTGCGTTAGCATCACCTGCTTTAGGAGCCATTTTTGCATTAGAAGCTGCGGTAGGGGTCCACTGGTGTGCTCCTGCTGGACTCTTTGTAAGCTCCCAATCATAGTTTAATAAGACATCAAAATAATCATGATCCCAAACCGTTGGGTTTGGTGTCCAAGCTCCTTCTATACCACTTGTAATAGTATCATCTAAAACTCCTGTTCCAAAAGAGTTTTTCCAACCTGTACTCATTTGCTCTATAGGAGCTCCTGCAGGCTCTACTCCAACATATTTGTCTGGATCTGCGGCACCATGCGCTTTACCAAAGGTATGTCCTCCAGCAACAAGTGCTACGGTTTCTTCATCATTCATTGCCATACGACCAAATGTTTCTCGAACATCTGCACCAGAGGCAACTGGATCTGGATTTCCGTTAGGACCTTCTGGGTTTACATAGATAAGCCCCATATGCACCGCTCCAAGATACCCTTCAAGCTCACCCGTGTCATACCTATCTTCATTGCCTAACCACTCTTTTTCTGAACCCCAGTATATGTCTTGTTCTGGCTCCCACACATCTTCTCTTCCTGCTGCAAAACCGAAAGTTTTAAAGCCCATAGACTCTAGTGCACAATTACCAGCCAAAATCATTAAATCTGCCCAAGATATTTTATTCCCATATTTCTTTTTAACAGGCCACAACAACAAACGAGCTTTATCAAGGTTACCGTTATCTGGCCAACTATTTAAAGGTGCAAAACGTTGTGCGCCTGACCCTGCTCCTCCACGACCATCACCAACTCTATAGGTACCTGCACTGTGCCAAGCCATACGAATCATAAATGGACCATAGTGTCCATAATCTGCAGGCCACCAGTCTTGAGAATCTGTCATGGCATCAATTACATCTTGCTTTAAACTAGCAAAATCTATGGAGTTAAACGCATCTGCATAATTAAAATCTGTACCCATAGGGTTAGATTTTACCCCGTTTTGACGTAAAATATTTAATTTCAGCTCATTAGGCCACCAGTCTCTGTTTCCTGTACCGTTACCTGCTGCATTTTTTTGTGTTCCTCCCATAAATGGGCATTGGCTAATATCGCCATCTTTATGATTATCCATTGGTGTGTGTTTTTGTATAATTGGTGATGTACTCAAAGTTACTGATAATGCAGCGTAACTGTATGTGTTTATTATATAATAAAGTAACGATGGTATCAATAAAATCTATAGCATGGGCACCAACAAACTACATGCTAGCTATCAGTAAGTTAACACAACACGTGCCAGACTATCTAAAGGTAAAGCCCAACAATTATATTTTTATAATAAACAAAAGACATTAGCTATCTTTGGATAGAATACAAAACCTACTGCCATGCTAAAAAAAAACCTTGCTGATTTTGACATTATATTAGCCTCTGGATCGCCAAGAAGACACCATTTTTTCAAAGAATTAGCTATAGATTTCAAAATAGATGTTCGAGAAATCAAAGAGGTATTTCCGCCGCACCTAAAAGCACAAGAAATCACAAATTACTTAGCGCAATTAAAAGCTAGTGCCTTTAAAAATATTAAGGAGAGTCAAATTGTAATTACCAGCGACACCATTGTATGGAAAGACAATCGCGCTATTGGTAAACCAAAGGATAAGCAAGATGCAGTGAGAATGCTCCAAGATTTAAGTGGTGATACTCATAGGGTATTTACCTCTGTATGTTTTTCTACAAAAAACAGCCAAAAAACTGTTTATGATTGTACAAAGGTGCAGTTTAAAGAACTTACAATTGATGAAATAGAATATTACCTAGAAACATGTAAACCTTACGATAAAGCCGGTAGCTACGGCATACAAGATTGGCTTGGTTATGTTGGTATTGAGAAAATTGAAGGATGCTTTTTTAATGTTATGGGGCTTCCCACAAGATTAGTGTACAACACTCTGTTAGAGATAGCAACCACAAAATAGTTTTGTTTTAAAAAAATCAGTAAGCCAACTTTTTATTGCGAGGTCTTTGTATCAAAAGCAAAACCTTCTACCATGTGGAAAAAACCGTTTTTATGATAAAAATCTGTTTCTTTTATAACCGCTTCGTTTCCATTACTATCTGATATGATTAAGGCACCTTCTTTTTTAATTACCGCTAGTTTTTCACCCTCAAGTGTTATAAAATACGCACTTCCACCAGAGGTAGAAATTGCCTTTTCTATCGCGTTTTTATCTACCCTACCAGGGATGGTGTGAAATTTTACTAATTGTGCCATTTTTTGAGCATCTGCCAAGAGCCTCTTACGAGCATCTTCTTCTAGTTCCTTAAAAGAGATGTCGTTGGCAACAAAAACAGTCACCATTTCTTCACTCGATAGTTGGTTGCTGAGAGATTCGTCTTCTAAAACAGTAGCCATAATAGAGAAATAAGTGCTTTGTGCTAAATTTTCTTGCAGTGTTTTATCTGAAGTAAAAGCGATTCCTTGCCAATCTTTAGTAATAGTAGTGGTGCTTATACTTTTATATTTTTGAGCATTTGCAACTGTAAACAAAGCTATAAATGCAACGCAAAGAATGTGTTTAAAATTCATGATTTAATTTTTTTTTAAAGATACATAATACTAACTATGTACCATAACGCGTAATATATTAGAATATTAAATATAAGGTATTAATAAAAGTAATTAGTTTGGCTTTTTTGATCATAACGCAGTACTTTTAAAATAACTAAAAATGATACATCATGGATAAAGATCAAAAAACAGTACGGATATATACAGGACCAACAATGATAGCAAACGGTCTTATTGCAAGGCTAAACCATCATGGAATTTCTCCCATCGTAAAAGATGATCACAATAGCGGTATCTCTGGCGGGTTTTCTACAGGGGTTCCTAATCAAGTGCGTTTATTTATTAGAAATGAACAGCTCGAGAAAGCAAAAACAATGATTAACGAATACTTTACAGAAGTAGGAGAACCTTTAATTGATTAATCACTCTTTGGAAATAATACCCTACAACAGCACCTTTGGGCAAGCTTTTTATGATCTTAACGTGCAATGGCTACAAACCTACTTTTATGTTGAGCCTTATGACAGAGAGGTCTTAAGCAAGCCCCTGGAGTATATTATACAACCAGGCGGAAAAATATTTTTTGTTACTCAAAACAATAGTACCATTGGTACTGTAGCGCTTATAAAAAGAGGTAATGGTGTTTTTGAACTCACGAAAATGGCCATTGAGCCCTCCAAGCAAGGAAAAAACCTTGGTCAACAACTTTTAAAGTACTGTATTAATTTTGCCAAAGAAAACAACTTTAAACAGCTGTATCTCTATTCAAATACCAAGTTAGAAAACGCAATCCATATCTACTTAAAACATGGCTTTAAACAGGTTAGCATACCTCAGGACAATCCCTACAAGCGCAGTAATATAAAGATGGTATACCCTTTACATTAATGTGCAATCTAAAGGCAAACACTAAAATTTGTTTTTCAGTAAACAAAAGAAATAGGAACTAATCCCATAAAAAGGAAATAGTCCAACTACATCAAATTTATTGTATTTTTGTACCAATGATAAAAGATATTGAAAATACAACCTTTGCAATTATTGATGTAGAAACAACTGGAGGGGTCTCTAAAGGAAGAATGACTGAGATATGCATCATTCTTGTAAAAAATAGAGAAATACAAAATACCTACACAACACTTATAAATCCTGGATGTTTAATACCCACAACAATCACAGCACTAACTGGTATAGATAACCAAATGGTTGGGTCTGCGCCAAGCTTTGCTGAAGTAGCCAGGGAAATATATGATTTTACAAAAGACACTGTATTTGTAGCACATAATGTAAATTTTGATTTTGGCTTCTTTAAAAAACAGTTTGCAGAACTTGGTATCACTTATCTAAGAAAAAAGCTATGTACCGTCCGCCTTTCCAGAAAAATAATACCAGGGCTCCCCTCCTACAGCCTCGGTAGATTAACCAGATCTATAGGCATACAACTTACTGGTGCTCACCGAGCAGAAGCAGATACACGGGCTACCGTTAAACTATTTAATAAATTACTTGAAATAGACGCTATCACTGGGTATGAGACTATTTTAAAAGCATTGGATGTAACGTCAAAAGAAGCAACACTACCACCTCATTTACCTGCAGAAGATATTACAGCGCTACCAGAAACCCCAGGAGTTTATTTTTTTAAAAATGAGGCTAAAAAAATCATCTATGTAGGTAAAGCCAAAAACATAAAAAAAAGAGTATTATCTCATCTGTATGCTAAGGTTTCTAAGGAAATTGCACTGGCACAGGAAACACATCATATAGATTTTGAGCAGACAGGAAATGAACTAACAGCGTTGTTACTTGAATCTCACCATATAATAAAGCACTACCCAAAATATAATAAGGTGCAAAAAAGACCCACTACAACCTTTCAAATTATTAATTACACCAACAGAAAAGGGATATTACAACTCGCCATAGGAAAAACCAAAACAACTACAAACTCAATAGCAACACTCTACAGCAATGCGTTGGCTATTGAGCATTTAGAAAACCTATGTCAAGCGCATGAATTATGCCCAAGGTATTGCTCACTTCAAAGCCAAGGAAATGCATGCTCTCATTATAAAATAAAAAAATGTAATGGGATTTGCCAAGACCTTGAAGATCCACAGGTCTATAACAAAAGAGTGCAAGAGGCTATATATAGCTTCCAGAAACTGCAAGACAGTTACATTATTAAAGGTAAAGGAAGAACCCCCACTGAGATCTCTATAATTTTAATTGAACAAGGAGAGTATAAAGGATTTGGGTTTGTAGATGCCCAAGAATCTATAAGGTATTTTGAGGATTTCTCTACTTACATCACACGGTATAAAAGCTCCTATTACACTACAAAAATCTTACAGTCTTACCATAAAAAAAACACCAATAAAGACATCATTACCAAAACAAGAGCCTAAGTACTCATTATACTAAAAAAAGGCATAATGAAAACTCATTATGCCTTTTTTAATGTAGTCGGGATGACAGGATTTGAACCTGCGACCACTTGACCCCCAGCCAAGTACGCTACCGGACTGCGCCACATCCCGTACTAAAAAATAACCGCACACTTACCTTTGTTATTTTAAGATTGTAAAAATAATAAAAACTAGTACCAACAAGGGTAAAATAAATTAAAAAAAGCGTGTTGTATCTATATAAATCATTAGTTTTGCAAACCGAATTTAAGTATTCAATTCGGGGTGTAGCGTAGCCCGGTTATCGCGCCACGTTTGGGACGTGGAGGCCGCAGGTTCGAATCCTGCCACCCCGACCAAAAGCCGTCTGATGTTTCAGACGGTTTTTTTTATTTATAAAAACATAGATTGTTATATTTACACTGTTTATATAACTCTAGAGATTAACCACAAATACAAACTCCCATGGGCAAGATATGCTATAGTGCAGTATTGATGATTTTTTTACTTGGATGTAATAACAACTCTAAACAACAGGAGGCCGCTGATGTAGAAGTTACAATAAACAAAGTACAGAGTCCTTTACAACAAAGCATCGGTAGAGGCGCCGTAGTGTATAAAAAATTATGCTCACAATGTCATAGACCCAATGGTAAAGGCATTGCAAATAACTATCCACCCTTGGCTGGTTCTAACTGGTTAACCCAAAAAAGACTAGAAAGTATCAAGGCTGTTAAATACGGCTTAAAAGGAAGTATTCTAGTAAATCAAAAACCATATAACGGGCTAATGAGCGCAATGGGCTTAAACAACACACAAGTTGCAGACGTAATGAATTACACCATGAACTCTTGGGAAAACACCCAAAAAGAAATGGTGACACCAAAAGAAGTGGCATCTGTTAAAAAGTAATGACAAGGTTTTATAGCTAGCATTACAAAATCCTTATTTTTGTAAAAAACAATCCTATGCTTATTATTGGTATTGCAGGCGGTACTGGCTGCGGAAAAACGACAGTAGTAGAACAAATTATTGCACAACTTCCAGTAGATGAAGTATGTGTAATATCTCAGGATTCTTATTACAAAGATACCAGTGATTTGAGTTATCAGGAGCGCGTTAAAATAAATTTTGATCATCCTAACTCTATTGATTTTGATTTGCTTTTACAGCATTTAAAAGCCTTGCGTGACGGAGCCTCTTTCGAGCAGCCCGTATATTCTTTTGTAGAGCACAACCGTACGGGTGAGACAATTACAACACATCCAAAAAAAGTGGTGATCGTAGAGGGTATTTTAATACTCACACAACCAGAGATAAGAGCCATGTTTGATGTAAATGTTTTTGTACACGCAGACAGCGATGAGCGCTTGATACGAAGATTAAAAAGAGATATTTCTGAACGTGGAAGAAACATTGATGAGGTTCTTACCAGATACCAAACCACCCTTAAGCCAATGCATCAACAGTTCATAGAGCCTACCAAAGAATTTGCAGACATCATCATACCTACCAACAAGTATAATACGGTTGCTGTTGATTTAATAAGAACTATTATTTCAGAAAGATTATAACACATGGGTAAAATTTCAGAAATAAAAAAAACAAAGTGGTACCGCTGGCTAGGCAACAAATATGTAATTTTCATATTGCTGTTTTTAACTTGGATGTTTTTTTTTGATGCCAATAACTATTTTTTTCACAAAGAACTCAGTGATGATATAAAGGCGCTGGAAGAAAGTAAAGAATTTTACAAAAAAGAAATAAAAAAAGACCGAGCTTTTATTAATAAAATGGAAGACAGCTCAGAGATGGAACGCTTTGCCAGAGAAAAATACTACCTCAAAAAAGAAAACGAAGATATATACATCATAGAACATCAAGACTCTACTAAGTAAGGTTTTGATTTTATGACAATACACACCAATGAAAAAACATTTGTTGACAGATTTTGATTCGGTTTCCGCAAAAGCATGGAAGCAAAAAATACAGGTAGACCTTAAAGGTGCGGAGTATAATCAAACCCTTGTGAGCAAAACATTAGAGGGGATACACATCAAACCTTTTTACCACAATGATGATGGTATTACTACCTCAGAAATTCCAGGAACTCCATCTACTTGGAGCATCACACAGGGTGTTTTTATTGATGATGCTGCAATTGCAAATAACATTGCTTTACAGGCAATAGAAAAGGGAGCAGAAGCCATACTTTTTGGCGCAGAAAAACCCTTCGATATACCAAGTGTTTTTAAAGATTACCCTTATACTAAGGCAGGTATCTATTTCGATTTTAATTTTTTGGACATAGATTTTACCAAAGAACTTTCTTTATACCTCACAGGGCATAAGGCAAAGTTCTACCTTAATGTTGACCCTATTGGAAAACTTACAAAAGAAGGGAATTGGTTTAAAAACCAAAAAGAAGATTTTAAAGCACTACAAGGGCTTCCACAGACAACAAATACCATTTGTGTAGACACCACAAACTATCAAAATGCAGGAGCCAACATGGTGCAGCAATTGGCCTATGCCCTTGCCCATGCCAATGAGTATTTGAATAATAAACCCACAGATAGCATTACTTTTAAAATTGCAGCGGGCACGCACTACTTTTTTGAAATAGCAAAAATACGCGCCCTAAGAATTCTATACGCTAGTTTGGCTAAAGAGTATAACTGCTCTCAAACCTGTCATGTAATTGCCCAGCCTTCTAGACGAAACAAAACACTCTATGATTATAATATAAATATGCTGCGAAGCACTACAGAAGGCATGTCTAGTGCACTTGGAGGAGCAGATGCTGTATGTAACATGCCCTATGATGTATTATACCATAAAAGCAATGAATTTGGAGAACGTATTTCTAGAAATCAATTATTAATTTTAAAGGCAGAGAGCTATTTTGATGTGGTTAGCAATCCTGCCGATGGCGCTTATTATATAGAGTGTGTAACCCAAGAGTTAGCCTCAAAAGCATTGGAGCTTTTTAAACAAATTGAAGATGGTGGTGGTTTTATAAAACAATTACAACAATCAGAAATCCAGGAAAAAATAAAAGAAAGTGCCTCCAAACAGCAAGCGCTTTTTGACAATGGTAGTATTACCTTACTAGGCACAAATAAACATCCAAACCCGCTGGATCTTATGAAAGATAACTTAGAACTGTTTCCTTTCTTGAAGAGCAATCCTAGAAAAACATTGATTCAACCCATAATAGCAAAACGTTTGGCAGAAGCTATAGAACAAGAAAGACTTAGCCATGAGTAGAAAAGATGTATCCAATATAACCCTGCAAAACACCACCCAAAGTACTGTCTCTGGTGATAAAAAAACTGCCTTCAAAACTGCAGAGGGCATTGCAATTAAAAATCGGTATAGCAAACAAGATGTAACGCAATTAAAACATCTAGACTTCGCTGCAGGTGTTGCGCCAAATCTCAGAGGTCCTTATTCAACAATGTATGTAAGAAGACCCTGGACCATTAGGCAATATGCAGGATTCTCTACCGCCGAGGATAGCAATGCTTTTTATAGACGTAATCTAGCAGGGGGTCAAAAAGGGCTTTCTGTTGCCTTTGATTTGGCTACCCACAGAGGGTATGATAGTGATCATGAGCGTGTTGTTGGAGATGTTGGTAAGGCAGGAGTTGCCATAGACAGCGTTGAGGATATGAAAATTTTGTTTGATCAAATTCCTTTAGACCAAATGAGCGTATCGATGACCATGAACGGTGCTGTGCTGCCCATTATGGCATTCTATATTGTAGCTGCTCAAGAACAAGGAGTGGAATTAAAGGATCTAGCTGGTACCATTCAAAACGATATTTTAAAGGAGTTTATGGTACGTAACACCTACATCTATCCTCCTAGCCCATCGATGAAAATTATAAGTGATATTTTTCAATACACGTCCAAGAACATGCCTAAATTTAATAGCATTTCTATATCTGGATATCATATGCAAGAGGCGGGTGCCACCTGCGATATAGAACTGGCATACACCCTGGCAGATGGCCTAGAGTACATTCGTAAAGGCTTAGATGCAGGAATGGATATTGACACCTTTGCTCCTCGCCTGTCTTTCTTTTGGGCCATAGGTATGAATCATTTTATGGAAATCGCTAAAATGCGAGCTGCAAGAATGTTATGGGCAAAGCTGGTGAAACAGTTTAACCCAAAAAATCCAAAATCATTAGCCTTAAGAACCCATTGCCAAACAAGTGGCTGGAGCCTTACAGAACAGGATCCTTTTAATAATGTTGCGCGCACATGTATTGAAGCATCTGCAGCCGCATTTGGAGGAACACAGTCTTTACACACCAATGCCTTAGACGAGGCTATTGCCTTACCCACAGATTTTAGTGCTCGTATAGCAAGAAACACCCAAATATATTTACAGCAGGAAACCCATATCACAAAAACAGTTGATCCTTGGGCAGGTAGCTATTATGTAGAAAATCTAACCAACGATATTGCAGAAAAAGCTTGGTCACTTATTGAGGAAGTAGAAGAACTGGGTGGCATGACAAAAGCCATTGAGGCTGGCATCCCAAAACTACGTATAGAAGAAGCGGCTGCAAGAAAGCAGGCCCGTATTGATAGCGGTCAAGACATTATTGTTGGAGTTAATAAATATAGACTAGAAAAAGAAGACCCATTGCAGATTCTAGATGTAGATAACCAAATGGTTAGAACCGCTCAATTAGAGCGATTAGCTAACATCAAAGCCACTAGAGATAACCAAAAGGTAGCAGAAAGTTTAAAAGCTTTAACGCATGCTGCTACATCTGCAACAGAAAATTTACTAGATTTGGCAGTATTAGCAGCCAAACAAAGAGCTACCCTTGGTGAAATTAGTGATGCACTAGAGGTGGCCTTTGGTAGATATAAAGCACAAATTAAATCGTTTAGTGGCGTGTATAGTAAAGAAATAAAAAAAGATCCCTCATTTGCAAAGGCAAGAGAACTCGCAAATAAATTTGCCGAGCTAGAAGGGCGTAGACCAAGAATTATGATTGCTAAAATGGGGCAAGATGGTCATGACCGTGGTGCCAAAGTTGTAGCAACTGGCTATGCCGATGTAGGCTTTGATGTAGATATTGGACCCCTTTTTCAAACACCAAAAGAAGCCGCACAACAAGCCATAGAAAATGATGTGCATATTTTGGGCATATCCTCCCTAGCAGCTGGACACAAAACACTGGTGCCGCAGGTTATTTCACAAATGAAAGAACTTGGCCGTGAAGATATCATGGTAATTGTAGGGGGTGTGATCCCTGCTCAAGATTATCAATTTTTATTTGATGCAGGCGCGTTAGCAGTCTATGGACCTGGAACAAGAATTAGTGACGCAGCCATAGAAATGTTGGACATATTAATAGATTCTGTGGCAGAGTAATTTTTTAACTTCTCATATCTTACATAATAAAAAAATGAAAAACTTTTTTCTACTATTGTGTGCATTATTTGTACTTCATGGCATTGCTCAAGAAAAAGACACAGATCAAAAAACCTTATTGAGTGTTGTTGGCGGTTTTCATACTTTAAAAGTTGCCGAGTCTGACTTTATTAAGCAATCTAGTGAAGATAATAGCGGCTACTCTATTGGTATACAATATTCTATTTTTCCAGATTATGAATTTTCAAAAGCACTTATTAGATTTGGACTTGAATACTCAAAAGAAAAGGTTTCAACAAATAGAACTTTGATGTATCAAGATCAAATAGTACTCAGTGATATTAATACATCACTTATAAACCTTAGTGCATTTGCGGCCTATCGGTTTAGTACAGACACAAAAATAGACGCATATGTAGGTGGAGGTTTTACAGCGCAGGTGTTACTGAGTAAAAGTGCAGACAGCTATCAATTTACGAATGAAGATGGCTTTGTTTTTCCGATTTTTGATGAAAACGAATATAGCTACCCTATCCGGTATCAAAACAATGCGCCGCGAATTTTCTTAGGATACCTACTTGAAGCTGGTGGCTATCTTACCATTCAAGAAAAACTAGCAAATATTGCTTTAGGCGTCTTGTTTAGTTCAGATATTGAGTCTGGAAGAAAAATACTGCAAAAAAACATCTTCTATCTTAAAGTAGGTTACGAAATATTTTAATGCTCTTTTGTACATTATATTTCATCCAAGCAAACAAACACTTGCAATGTCAAAAAACAGCCAAAGTACTTTACATGCTAAATAACCTGGTGACTAATTATCACTAAAAACGCTACTAAATACACAGACTTTTAAAGACCAGAAAGATGTTCACTATCTGTTAACAAAAATGATTTTAGATTCGGTTATTAAATAGTATTTTTACTCTTAAATCAAGACAATTTAATGGGTAAAATAATTGCAATTGCTAACCAAAAAGGAGGCGTAGGAAAAACGACCACTTCTATTAATCTAGCAGCATCGTTGGGTGTTTTAGAAAAAAAAGTACTCCTAATTGATGCAGATCCACAAGCCAATGCCACCTCTGGTTTAGGGATAGATGTAGAGGCTATTACCAATGGTACCTATCAATTACTTGAGCATTCTACAACGGCTAAACAGGCCATTGTAAAAACAAGCTCTCCAAATCTTGATATAATTCCGGCTCATATAGATCTTGTTGCTATTGAAATTGAATTAGTAGATAAAAAAAATAGAGAGTACATGCTCAAGCAAATGGTCACAGATCTAAAAAAAGACTATGACTATATCATTATAGATTGCGCTCCATCTTTAGGATTATTAACATTAAATGCCTTAACTGCGGCAGATGCTGTTATCATTCCCATACAATGTGAGTATTTTGCACTAGAAGGGCTTGGTAAGCTTTTAAACACTATTAAAAGCGTACAAAAAATACATAATCCAAATCTAGACATTGAAGGTTTACTGCTAACGATGTATGATTCTAGATTAAGGTTATCAAATCAAGTGGTAGAAGAGGTGAAAAAACATTTTGACGCAATGGTATTCAATACAATCATTCAGCGCAATGTCCGTTTAAGTGAAGCCCCTAGTTACGGTGAGAGCATCATTAGTTATGACGCAAGCAGCAGAGGTGCCAACAATTATTTGAGTTTGGCAGAAGAATTAATTAAAAAAAATAAATAGAGGGCAATCATCTAGCAAATACAATATGGCTAAAGCAACAAAAAAACAAGCACTAGGACGCGGCCTTTCTGCCCTTTTGAAAGACCCTTCCAACGACATTGAATCTGCCAAGGATAAAAATGCAGACAAGGTTGTGGGCAGTATTGTTGAGATAGAACTCACTGCAATTCAGGTGAATCCATTTCAACCTAGAAGCAGTTTTAACGAAGAGTTGCTTCTAGAATTAGCCTCTTCTATTAAAGAATTGGGTGTCATACAACCTATTACAGTGCGTAAACTTGGTTTTAACCAATACCAACTCGTTAGTGGTGAGAGACGCTTTAGAGCATCCTCCCTTATTGGACTTAAAAGCATACCAGCCT
>CBFHMO010000013.1:0-26730 GCA_965656925.1 Patiriisocius sp. | reverse complement strand
TTTGTAGGTGTAGGTGCCTCTAGGGTTCGTGATTTATTTAAACAAGCCAAAGAAAAATCTCCATCTATTATATTTATAGATGAAATAGATGCCATTGGCCGTGCTCGTGGAAAAGCTAATTTCTCAGGTTCTAACGATGAGCGTGAAAACACCTTAAACCAACTCTTAACAGAGATGGATGGTTTTGGGACAGACTCTAATGTAATTGTAATTGCAGCAACAAACCGTGCAGATGTGCTAGACAAAGCATTAATGAGAGCAGGTCGCTTTGATAGACAAATATATGTTGACCTTCCAGATGTAAGAGAGCGTAAAGAAATTTTTGAAGTACACCTTCGCCCTTTAAAAAAGGAAGAAGGTCTAGATACAGATTTTCTGTCTAAGCAAACACCAGGGTTCTCTGGGGCAGACATTGCCAATGTTTGTAATGAGGCTGCGCTAATAGCAGCAAGAGGCGAGAAAAAAGCAGTAGGAAAACAAGATTTCTTAGATGCTGTAGACAGAATTGTTGGAGGCCTTGAGAAGAAGAACAAAATTATTACACCAGCAGAGAAAAAGGCAATTGCATATCATGAGGCAGGACATGCAACAGTAAGCTGGATGCTGGAGCACGCAGCACCACTTGTTAAAGTTACTATAGTTCCAAGAGGTCAATCTCTAGGTGCCGCCTGGTACTTGCCAGAAGAGCGTCTTATTGTAAGGCCAGAGCAAATGCTTGACGAAATGTGTGCAACACTTGGAGGAAGGGCAGCAGAGAAAGTAATATTCAATAAAATATCTACTGGAGCCCTTAGTGATTTAGAAAAAGTAACAAAACAAGCAAGGGCAATGGTAACTGTCTATGGGCTTAATGACAAGGTTGGAAACCTCACCTATTATGACTCCAGTGGGCAGTCTGAATATAATTTCAGTAAACCATACAGCGAAAAAACAGCTGAGTTAATTGATAAAGAAATATCAAATCTTATCGAGACCCAATACAAGCGCGCTATTGATTTATTAGAAACCAATAAAGAAAAGCTTACAGAATTGGCAAACGTACTGCTAGACAAAGAAGTTATTTTCAAGGACAACCTAGAAGTTATTTTTGGAAAAAGACCTTTCGAAAAAACTATTAGCGAAATTAAAGCAGCTCCTAAACAGGACAAACAAACTCCAGAAAATACACCAAAAGCAGCGGAAGAAAATGATGACCCTTCAAGATAAAGGTTCGTTTTATAACCATTTTACTAAAGATTAGTATTGTGGGTTTTCTATCACGAGATTTTTACTATCTTTGATACTATAAGAATTTAAACACCCATAAACCCTGCAGATGAGTCTCTTTAAAAGACTATTAAAAGGAAATCTCCATCTAAAAAAAACACCTAAACAAAAAGGTGATCAGGATGATGGCCTCAAATATTATCCTGAAGATAGTCTTGCTATAGACGAGAGATTTACTAATAATTTCAGAAAAAACGGAGGGAAATTTCTATACTGCACAGACGCTCAAGAAATTAACGAAGCTTTTGATAATATCTTACTAGAGAATGACTGGTATGAAAAAGAGGTTTTTTGCATCAACCAAATGCTCTCTAAAAAATTTGATGGGTACAATCTAAACTTCACCAAAAAAACTACTGCTACTTTTTTCTTGACTACTTGCGAGTCTTTGATATCAAAAAATGGCTCCATTTTACTCTCTTCAAACCAGATTAAGGAGAAAAAACTGGACGAGCTACCTACCAATATTGTCATATTTGCCACTACAAGCCAGTTTGTAGAAAATATAAGTGAAGGGCTACGCATTATCAAAAACAGTGGTGGAAAATTTATTCCAAGCAATATCACTGCAATCCAAGATTTTGAGACAGAAAAAGAAAAGGATTTTATGAGTTATGGAAGTAGTACAAAAAACTTATATTTGCTGCTTCTAGAAGACCTATAGAAGATATATGCTATGAGAGAGATTGTTGTACGAAGTATATCGGGGATTTTATATGTCCTTGTCGTAATTTTTTCCATGTACACCTCTCGTGAAATATTCATGGTGCTTTTTCTCATACTAGGACTTCAAACCCTCAAGGAATTTAAAAAACTCATACAACTTAAATCCTTCACCTCTTATCTTCTACTCCCAATTTCGCTTTTACTGATAAGCTACTATCACCCAGGAGAGATTATACTATATATATTTTTAGGCTGTTGCTTAGTTGTAAATATATTACTGGCCAAAGATTTACGATCTACCACAAATGACCTTTTACTTAAAAAACAAAAATACATCCCTACGATGCTTTACATCATTGGAGGCTTTGTTTTTCTAACACGCATTCCATTTTCTAACGGGGTATTTAAGCCAGAGATTATTGTTGGGGTTTTTGCGTTAATTTGGTGCAATGACACCTTTGCGTATATCATCGGTAAATCATTGGGTAAAAACAAATTACTGGAGAGTGTTTCTCCTAAAAAAACAATAGAAGGGTTCTTTGGAGGGCTCATAGCAGCTATCATCGCAGGTTTCATTATCTTTAATGTTTTAGACATATATACGCTAGGCATTTGGATAACTCTTGGGGTTATTATTTCAGTATTTGGAACTATTGGAGATTTAGTACAATCCAACTACAAACGACAAGCCGGGGTAAAAGATAGCGGAAACCTAATGCCTGGACATGGCGGATTATACGACAGGCTGGATAGCGCTATTTATGCCAGCCCATTTATTTATGCATTTTTACAACTTATAACTTATGTTTCATAAAGAAGGATACAAAATTATTTTAATTACCTTAGTGTTAGCTATTGCAATGAGCTTGGCTGCAGATTATTTCATCGTAAACAATTACCTAAGAAGCACCATTATGCTCCTGGCTATTGTTATGCTTGTACTCGTGTTGCAGTTTTTTAGAAACCCAAAACGAAACATAAACACAAGCGAAGATCATGTGGTTTCTCCTGTAGATGGTAAAGTTGTGGTTATTGAAGAGGTTTTTGAAAAAGAGTTTTTTAATGAAAAAAGACTACAAGTCTCGGTATTTATGTCTCCCATAAACGTTCATGTAACACGTTACCCTGTTGCAGGTCAAGTGGTTTTCAGTAAATACCATCCCGGAAAATTTCTGGTTGCTTGGCATCCAAAATCTAGTGAAGAAAATGAGCGGACAACCGTGGTAGTAAGCTCTAAAAACTTCGGAGATGTGCTACACCGTCAAATTGCAGGCGCTTTGGCAAGACGTATTGTAAATTACGCAGAAAAAGGACAACAAGTAACACAAGGAAGTGATAGCGGCTTTATTAAATTTGGATCTCGTGTAGATGTATTTCTTCCTATAGGTACAAAGCTTGATGTAAAACTTAACGATGTTGTAAAGGGAGGAAGCTCCATTCTAGCATCTATTTAAATACAGTAAACTACAGTAATGACTTCACAGGAGATAGACATCGCATTTAAAAAAGCTGTTGAAAGCGTAAATAGGCACAAAGAGCCTTTTCCTGCTGACACATTATTAAAGCTGTATGCCTACTATAAACGTGCTACAAACTCCTGGCACAATCCAAGTAATAGCAAGAAAAAATTAATTTCAGCTTTTAAAACAAATGCACTCTTTCAAGCTCAACATCTTACCCAAGATCAGGCCAAGCTGGAATACATAGAAACCTCAACCCATTATTTTTTGTATAGAAAATAAGCTTTAACTAAGACTTTTTATGGAGCTTTCTATAGTTTCAATCTTAGCAATTGCATCTGCTTCTTTTTTGCGCTCGTTGTCAACCACTTGTTGGGGAGCACCGCTTACAAATTTTTGATTTTTTAACTTGCCTTGTACACTTTTTAGAAACCCTTGAGTGTATTTTAATTCTTCTTTTAATTTTAATATTTCTTGTGCTACATCAATAGTTCCCTCAATGGGTATAAAATATTCGTTAGACTTCACCCTAAAGGTTAAGGCGCCCTCTACCCCACTTGAAACAGGAGTCATCTCGCTAATGTTTCCTAATTTTTTTATAACAACATCGAACTGATTATGTACGTTTTCTGTATTAATTACTGAAAGTGAAATAGCATCTTTAAAAGCAATGTTTTTTTCTTTTCTGATGGTTCTAATTCCAGAAATAACCTCAGCTGCAAACTCAAAATCAGTTAATAAGGCTGTATCTATTGGATTTGTTTTGGGCCAATGATTAACAATCAACGCTTGTTGAGGAGTTCTTGGAGCAATGGTATGCCAAAGTTCTTCTGTTAAAAATGGCATAAATGGATGTAGCACCCTTAGGTTATCCTCAAAGATAGCGATCACACTATCATAGGTTTTTTTATCTATAGGAGCCTGGTATGCTGGCTTTACAATTTCTAAAAGCCAACCACAAAAATCATCCCATACCAACTTATAACTTGCCATTAAAGCATCACTAATTCTGTACTTACTGTAATGATCCTCAATCTCAACAAGAGTTTGTTGTAAACGAGATTCATACCACTCAACAGCTATTTTAGATGATTCTGGCTGTGAAATAGTAGCATCAATATCCCAAGATTGGGTTAGCTTAAATGCATTCCAAATTTTATTTGAAAAGCCTTTACCCTGTTGGCAAAGTGCTTGGTCAAACATTAAATCATTTCCAGCGGCAGCGCTTAAAAGAAGCCCTACTCGCACCCCATCTGCACTGTAGGTTTCTATAAGTTTTAAAGCATCTGGAGAATTCCCTAAAGATTTACTCATTTTACGACGCTGCTTATCTCGAACTAGTCCTGTTAGGTATACATTTTTAAAAGGTTTTTTACCTGTATACTCAAAGCCGGCTATGATCATTCTCGCTACCCAGAAAAACAAAATATCTGGTCCAGTAACCAAATCATTGGTAGGATAGTAATAATTGAACTCCTTATTATCTGGATTGTTTAATCCATCAAATACGCTCATAGGCCAAAGCCAAGATGAAAACCAGGTATCCAGTGCGTCGGTGTCTTGGCGCAAATCTGTAGCTTTTAAAGAGGCATTACTTGTTTTTTCTTTGGCCAATGTCAAGGCCTCTTCTATAGATTCAGCTACTACAAAATCTTCTTTTCCATCTGCGTAGAAATAGGCTGGAATTTGTTGCCCCCACCATAGTTGGCGAGAAATATTCCAATCTCTAATGTTGGTCATCCAATGGCGGTAGGTATTCTCAAATTTCTTTGGATGTAAAACCACATCATCTTGCTCAAGCACTGCTTTTATAGCAGGCTTTACTAAATCTTCCATTTTTAAAAACCACTGGTCGCTAAGACGCGGCTCTATAACTGCCTTGGTACGCTCACTGGTTCCTACTTTATTCAGGTGCTGCTCTGTTTTAATCAAAGCGCCCAATTCTGCAAGCTCAGCTGTAATTTCTTTACGCACCACAAAGCGGTCTTTTCCTTGGTAGTGCATTCCAAAACTATTGAGCGAAGCATCGTCATTAAAAATATCTATAACCTCTAATTTGTGGGTATCTCCCAGTATTTTGTCATTCTGATCATGTGCTGGAGTTACTTTTAAACACCCAGTACCAAACTCTATATCTACGTATGGGTCTTCTATTATTGGGATGACTCTATTGCAAATAGGCACAATGGCTTTTTTCCCTTTTAAATGAGCAAAACGCGCATCATCTGGGTTTATACAAATAGCAGTATCACCAAAAATAGTTTCTGGACGCGTGGTAGCAATGGTTAGGGTCTGGTCGCTGTCTTGTATTTTATAGGAAATATAAAACAAATCACCTTGTTGCTCTACAAAATTAACCTCTTCATCACTCAAAGTTGTTTTTGCCTGAGGATCCCAATTTACCATTCTATAACCACGGTAAATAAGCCCTTTGTTATATAAATCAACAAAACTTTTTATAACCTGAGTAGACATGCTAGGATCTAGGGTAAATTTTGTGCGCTCCCAATCACAAGAGGCACCCAATTTTTTAAGTTGATCTAAAATAACACCTCCGTACTCATCGGTCCAGTCCCAGGCGTGTTTTAAAAATTCTTCTCTTGTTAAATCTGCCTTTTCAATTCCTTGCTCTTTTAGACGTGCAACTACCTTAGCCTCTGTAGCAATACTTGCATGATCTGTGCCAGGTACCCAACAGGCATTAAAGCCTTTTAAGCGCGCCCTGCGTATCAACACATCTTGTATTGTATTGTTAAGCATATGTCCCATGTGGAGTATTCCAGTAACGTTTGGAGGGGGAATTACAATAGTGTATGGCTCACGATCATCTACTTCACTATGAAAATAGTTGTGCTGCATCCAGTATTGGTACCACTTGTCTTCAACATCTTGTGCATTATAAGCTCCTGCTTGGGTCATTTTGGAATCATTTTTGAAATAAGAATGTAAAAATAGGGATATCTCTAGTATTATGAAATGTTTAATGTCTATAACTTAACTTGCATAGCATACTAAAGTTCCCTAAATTAGCAATCCTTAATAGTATATGATATGAAAAAGTTAATAGTAGTAGCTTTAATTAGCCTGATTGGATACACCTCAAGTGCGCAAGCAAAAATTAGTTTCAAAAACGAAACAGTAGATTACGGAAAGATTGTAAAGGGAAGTGACGGCATTCGTGTGTTTGAATTCACCAATACTGGAGATGCAGAATTAGTGGTAACAAATGTAAAATCTAGCTGTGGGTGTACGGTTCCAAAAAAACCAGAAGGACCTATTGCTCCAGGTGCCTCTGGGAGTATTGAAGTTAAGTATGACACCAATAGAGTGGGTCCTATAAGAAAAACAGTAACTGTGTATTCTAATGCAGATGAGCCTATAAAAGCGCTAAAAATTAAAGGAGAAGTTTTAAAATCCACAAAGAGCATCTTAGAAAAAACAGAAGAGTAATACCCCTTGTTTTAAATATATAATTTGGTCGATTTGCTTTTGTGAATCGACCTTTTTTTTATCCTAGCCTTAGGTGCAAAAAAAATAGACAAACCACAGGTCTACATAGCATATTTTTAAACTATTTTTTGCAACTTTGTTATTCAAATAATACTGTTATGCCAACAATTTCAACCAAAGGGCAATTAATGCCCGAATCACCTATAAGAAAGCTGGTTCCTTTCGCAGAGAAAGCCTACAAAGCAAACAAAAAAGTATATCATCTTAATATTGGACAACCAGATATTAAGAGTCCAAAACAAGCCATGGATGCGGTAGCTTCTCACTCACTTGATGTTCTTGCATACACAAGATCTGAAGGATCAGAGACCTACAGAATGAAAATTGCAGCCTATTATCAAGGAAAAAACATTCCTGTAGATCACAATGAGCTTATTGTAACAACAGGTGGTAGCGAGGCCCTTTTATTTGCCATGGGTAGTATTGCAGACACTGGAGATGAAATTATTATTCCTGAGCCTTTTTATGCAAATTACAATGGTTTTGCAATAGCATCTGGGGTAAAAATAGTGCCGGTTATTTCAAAAATAGAAGACAACTTTGCCTTGCCTAATATTTCAGAATTTGAAAAACTTATTACCCCAAAAACAAAGGCTATTCTTATTTGTAACCCAGGAAATCCAACAGGGTATCTTTACTCTAAGCAAGAAATACAAACCCTAGCAGCTATTGTAAAAAAGCACGATCTATTTCTAGTGGCAGATGAGGTGTATAGAGAATTTACCTACGATAATGTGAAGCATTATTCTATTCTAGAAGAGCCAGGTATGGATCAGTACGCAATAATAATAGATTCTGTTTCCAAACGTTATTCTATGTGTGGAGCGCGTATTGGCTGTTTGGTGAGTAAAAACAAAACGGTGATTAACACCGCATTAAAATTTGCGCAAGCAAGGCTAAGCCCACCTACATTCGCACAAATAGCAAGTGAAGCGGCGCTAAGCACTCCGCAATCCTATTTTGACCAAGTCACGCTAGAGTATAAAGAAAGGCGCGATATTTTAATTGAAAAACTAGAAGAAATTCCGGGAGTTAAAGTTGGATACCCTAAAGGTGCCTTTTATTGTATTGTACAGCTACCTATAAAAAATAGTGATGCATTTGCACAGTGGCTTTTGGAAGAGTTTGATGTTGATGGAGAAACCATTATGGTAGCTCCAGCGGCAGGATTTTACTCCTCACCAGGCGTTGGCCTGAATCAAATACGTATTGCATATGTACTTAATAAAGAAAGCCTTATTAAAGCAGTACATATATTAAAACAAGCACTAGCAGTCTATAAAGAGTAATGCACATACAACAAAACATATCTTTAAAGTCTTACAATACCTTTGGTATAGAGAGTGAGGCGCGGTATTTTGTTTCTGTACATACCATTGAGGAGCTTCAAGAAGCCCTAAGTTTGCCCAACTATTTAAAAAAATTCTTGCTTGGCGGAGGAAGTAACATGCTACTCACCGGCCCTATTGACGCTTTGGTGATACATGTTGACCTTAAAGGAATTGCAATAGAGGATCAAAACCAAGATTACATCCAGCTTTCTTGCATGGCTGGAGAAAACTGGCATGATTTTGTACTACACTGCATAGACAACAATTATGGAGGGCTAGAAAACATGTCTCTTATACCGGGTAACGTAGGCACTGCTCCTGTTCAAAACATAGGCGCTTATGGTGTGGAGTTAAAAGATGTATTTTTGAAATGTGATGCTATTGAAATTGCCACTTCTAAAGAAGTCTCTTTCACTAATCAGCAGTGTGATTTTGGGTATAGAAATTCTATTTTCAAAACCACGCACAAGGGCCAATACGTGATTACTAGGGTTACGTTTAAACTTACCAAAAACAAGCACAAAATACAAACACAGTACGGTGCTATTAATGAGCACTTGTCTTTAAATAACATTACAAATCCTACCATCAAGCAGGTTAGTGATGCAGTGATAGCCATAAGAGAATCTAAATTACCAGATCCAAAAAAGCTAGGCAACAGTGGTAGCTTTTTTAAAAACCCGGTGTTAGACAGCAAAACCTTTGAGGCTTTTAATGCAAAATTTCCAGAGGCTCCTTTTTATGCCCTGGCTAATGCTGCATTTAAAATACCCGCTGGCTGGCTCATTGAACAAGCAGGATTTAAGGGCAAACGCTATGGTGATGCTGGAATTCATGAAAACCAAGCCCTTGTCTTAGTGAATTATGGAAATGCCACTGGAGCGCAAATTTGGGAATTGGCACTTAAGATCCAGCAAAAAGTAGCAAAAGACTTCGGAATTACCATAGAGCCAGAGGTAAATGTATTTTAAACATAGCTTTAACACACCTTTAAACACCGACAGGTGTTGAATTATAAATATTCATTGTTTCTCCCAAAAAATCCTCGTATTTTCACAGGATGGAACCACAAGCACTTAGCAACCCATTTATGCTCATTTTTGGCGGTCTTGTTTTATTAGTTGTTCTCTATTTTTGGAATAAAAAAAATCAAACTAGTTCGCAAAATCGTAAAAACATAACATTTAAACAACGCTACAATCAGCGTAAAAAGGCAGATCAAGAAAAAAGGTAAGCTATGAAAATTTATACAAAAACTGGTGATACAGGAACCACGGCTCTCTTTGGAGGCACTCGTGTTGCCAAGCACCATATTCGCATCGAGAGTTATGGCACCGTAGATGAGCTAAACTCTCACATAGGCCTTATTAGAGACCAAGAAATAGATCTTGATATTAAGAAGATCTTAATAGACATTCAAAACAAGTTATTTACCGTGGGCGCGATTTTGGCAACACCGCCAGAAAAAGAAACATTAAAAAACGGAAAAGAAAGACTAAATATTCCTAAAATTTCTGAGCAAGACATTACAAGGCTAGAAACACAAATGGATAAAATGAATGAGTCGCTACCTCAAATGACACACTTTGTGCTTCCTGGAGGTCACACCACGGTGTCATATTGTCACATAGCGCGTTGTGTGTGTCGAAGAGCAGAACGCATCGCAACTCTTTTAAACGAGCAACAACGCATTGACCCTCGGGTATTAAAATACCTTAACAGACTATCTGACTATCTATTTGTAGTGGCACGGAAGTTGTCTTATGATTTAAAGGCAGATGAAGTTAAGTGGATTCCTGAAAAATTATAAACATTAATAAATGCTTTTGCGAGCCTTAAAATTAATTTTTATATGATGTTTTTAATCATAGGTTTTTGCTCAAAAGCATCACAACCAATTACCTGACAAACAGATAATTGTAAACGTTCTTATAAATAAAGCTTAAATAAGTTGTTTTTTAGTTGACTATATCGACTAAAAAATTATTTTTGCACAAAATTAAAACATTAATCAATGTACTGGACATTAGAATTAGCATCCTATTTAAGTGATGCGCCTTGGCCGGCAGCTAAAGACGAATTAATTGACTACGCCATTAGAACGGGAGCACCACTAGAGGTTGTAGAAAATTTACAAGCCATAGAAGATGAGGGAGACTCTTATGATTCTATAGAAGAAATTTGGCCAGATTACCCAACAGATGAAGACTATCTGTGGAACGAGGACGAATATTAATATAAACGTTTTACAAAACGTTGGTATAAAATAGGCGCACTGTAACAATGCGCTAAAAAAAGTCTCTGTCTGCAGGGGCTTTTTTTGTTATGGAGTTAACCCTATAACATACTATTACTATTCAATAAATAAAAAAATACAGCGTTTAACGCTATACAACATAACAAAACACATGGGATTTTTAGATAACGTATTAAAAGTATTTGTGGGAGACAAATCCAAGAAAGACCTTGGAGACATACAGCCCTATGTAGATCAAGTAAAATCTCATGAAACTGCACTAGAAAAATTAAGTATTGATGAGCTGCGCGCAAAAAGTGATGTGTTTAGAAACATCATCAAGGAAGATCAAAAAGAGATTCAAGACCAAATAGATGCACTTAAAATAGCTGCAGATAAGGAAGAAGATATTGACAAAAAAGAAGATATCTACAACAAAATTGACGGCTTAAAAGATGACCGTTATCAAATTGAGAGGGACTCTCTAAATAAAATTTTAGGAGAGGCATTTGCTGTGATAAAAGAAACGGCAAAACGTTTTAAAAATAATGAAACCCTTAAAGTTACAGCAACAGCCTTTGACCGTGAACTATCTGGAGAGAAGGATTATGTAACTCTTGATGGAGATCACGCCATTTGGAAAAACTCTTGGGATGCAGCAGGAAAACAAATAACCTGGGACATGGTACACTACGATGTACAACTTATTGGAGGTGTTGCCCTACATCAAGGAAAAGTTGCAGAAATGCAGACAGGAGAGGGTAAAACCTTGGTGGCAACCTTGCCGGTATACTTAAATGCCTTAGCTCAAAATGGGGTTCATGTGGTTACTGTAAATGACTATTTAGCAAAACGTGATAGCGCTTGGATGGCGCCTATATTTCAGTTTCATGGAATGACCATAGACTGTGTAGATAATCATCAACCAAATAGTGAGTCAAGAAGAAATGCATACAACTGTGATATTACCTATGGTACAAACAATGAGTTTGGTTTTGATTACCTGCGTGATAATATGGCTCACAAACCACAAGACTTGGTGCAAAGACCACACCATTACGCAATTGTTGATGAGGTAGATAGTGTATTAATTGATGATGCAAGAACACCATTGATCATATCTGGACCTGTAGCGCAAGGAGATCGTCATGAGTTTAATGAATTAAAACCGAAAATTGCAGACATCGTAGCCGTTCAGCAAAAATACCTTACAGGTGTTTTGGCCGAGGCAAAGAAATTAATTAAAGAAGGAGATGTCAAAGAAGGAGGATTTAAGTTGTTACGCGTTTACAGAGGTATTCCAAAAAACAAGGCCTTAATTAAATTTTTATCTGAAGAAGGAGTTAAACAAATTCTGCAAAAAACAGAAAACACCTACATGGCAGACAACAACCGTGAAATGCCTCTAGTTGATGCAGAGTTGTACTATGTCATTGAAGAGAAAAACAATCAAATAGAACTTTCAGACAAAGGAGTTGAATATCTATCTGGGCCAGACAATCCAGATTTCTTTGTCATGCCTGAGATTGGAACAGAAATAGCAAAAATTGAAGCACAAGAATTATCTAGTGAACAAGAAGCAACTCTTAAAGAAGAATTATTAAGAGATTTCGGTATTAAAAGTGAACGTATTCATACCCTGAGTCAATTACTAAAAGCCTATTCATTGTTTGAAAAAGACACCCAGTATGTTGTCATGGAAAACAAGGTAATGATCGTTGATGAGCAAACGGGGCGTATTATGGATGGACGCCGCTACAGCGACGGGCTACACCAAGCCATTGAAGCTAAAGAAAATGTAAAGATTGAGGCAATGACTCAAACCTTTGCAACGGTTACCCTGCAAAACTACTTTAGAATGTATAGAAAGCTATCTGGTATGACAGGTACAGCCGTTACAGAAGCAGGAGAACTTTGGGAAATCTACAAACTAGATGTAGTAGAAATACCTACAAATAGACCCATTGCACGTGATGATCGTGAAGATAAAATTTACAAAACCAAAAGAGAAAAATACAATGCTGTTATTGATGAGGTAACAGAACTATCAAAGCAAGGAAGACCTGTCTTAATAGGAACCACCTCTGTAGAGATATCTGAACTATTAAGCCGTATGCTTAGCATCAGAAAGGTGAAGCACAATACCTTGAATGCAAAAATGCATAAAAGTGAGGCAGACATTGTTGCCCAAGCAGGAGATCCTGGTGTGGTTACCATTGCAACCAACATGGCAGGTCGTGGTACAGATATTAAATTAAGTGATGCTGTAAAGGCCTCTGGTGGTCTTGCTATTGTAGGTACAGAACGTCATGACTCTAGACGTGTAGACAGGCAACTAAGAGGTCGTTCTGGACGTCAAGGAGATCCAGGTAGCTCTCAATTTTATGTCTCCTTAGAAGATAATTTAATGCGTCTTTTTGGTAGTGAACGTATTGCCAAGATGATGGATAGAATGGGACTAGAAGAAGGAGAAGTTATCCAACACTCTATGATTTCTAAGTCTATAGAACGAGCTCAGAAAAAAGTAGAAGAAAACAACTTTGGTATTCGTAAGCGTTTGTTAGAATATGATGATATTATGAACGCCCAGCGTGAGGTAATATACAAAAGAAGGTACAACGCATTGTTTGGAGATAGACTTAGAGTGGATATTGCCAACATGATTTATGATACTGCAGAGATCATTTCGCAAAACAACAAAGAAAGTCAAGATTTCAAGAATTTTGAATTTGAGTTGATACGGTACTTTTCTATTGCTGCTCCTATAGATCAAAACGAATTTGAAAAATTAGGATCTCAAGATATTACAGGTAAAGTATACAAAGTTGCCTACGGCCACTACCAAGAAAAAATGAGGCAAAATGCAGAGATTGCCTTCCCGGTAATCCAAAATGTATATGAGAACCATAAAGATCAATACAAACGTATCTTAGTGCCTTTCACCGATGGAGTAAAGACCTTAAATGTTGCCACAGATCTAGAAACAGCCTACCAAACAAAAGGTGCAGAACTGGTAAAAGATTTCGAGAAAAACATCTCTTTGGCTATTATCGATGATTCTTGGAAAACACACTTGCGTAAAATGGATGAATTAAAGCAGTCTGTACAGCTTGCTGTTCATGAGCAAAAGGACCCACTTTTAATTTATAAATTTGAAGCCTTCGAACTCTTTAAAAAGATGGTAGAAAATGTAAACAAAGATGTGTTGTCATTCTTGTTTAAAGGAGAGTTGCCTAAAGAAAACCAGAGGCAAATTCAAGAAGCGCGAGAGGTAAAAAGTAAGCAAAAACTCAACGAGCAGAAAGATGAAATTCAAAACCTTGACCAGCGCTCTGTTGGGTCTAAGGCAGCTGGGCAAACACAAAACCAGCAGCAAGTAACAGAAACAATTACCCGAGAAATGCCAAAAATTGGTCGTAATGATAAAGTTACTATAAAGCATGTAATGAGCGGAGACACCAAACAAGTAAAATACAAACAAGCAATACCACTAATAACAAAAGGTGAATGGGTATTGACTCAATAACAACTTCTAATAAATATAAAAACCCCCAACAGCAAATGCCTTTGGGGGTTTTTATATTTAGTGAGGCCTTATTGTAAAATTAAATTACTATAATCTGCATTAACCAGAAAATTACTACTTGTACTCGCATTTTTATAGAAACCTCTAGCCAAGACTCTTTGCGCCTGTTTTGTGATATTAAATTGTAAGGCTTTAGGATGTTTTAAACTTGACTTTTTTCCGTTAAACAAAAATGTAAATGGACTCTCAGGCATGGCAACAGAGGCATCTGTATTACGCAGCACAATCTCTAAGCGGGTAAAATTATCTGCTACTTTACCAACAATCAAGGTTCCAAAGGAGCCTGTAACAAAGGCCTCTTTACTAATACTGCCAACAAGCACATTACTAGAATTAGCGTTAAGCTGTATGCTCTCTAGAGTTTGGATTTCACAGGTATCTACAAATTTAACATACAAAGTGCCATACTGCCAATGCTTTACTACCACGGGAGCATAAGAGGCATTAATGAGTGTTTGCACTCCATCGATACGATCTGCGGTGAAAGGGGTGTGATTTAAGGTTGCTTTTACATTAAATGCATCTTTCATTTTAATTTCGCCGTATCTCACATTGATATCTGTTTTTGTGTTTTTTGGCATTTTAATGACAATGGTTCTTTTGGCCAGAGGCTTTGTTTTTAAATTGCTTGTTTTCACAATAGTTTCAACACCTCCGTCTTTGTTATAAGTAAATACAAAGTTATATTGGTTGTCTATTTGAGTCTCTAAATTAGAGAGACTAGTACCGTTTGCTTTGCCGGTAGAGGTTATAATTACATTTTTTGAACTTCCTGAAACCTCAAAACTCCAAGCATCAAAAAGAGCTTGTTTTTGTTCAATGGTTAGATTTTCTGCTTCTATGAAAGCTTGGACCTCCACCTTGTCTTTATTCCAGGTTTCAAAAATAACATTTGTATAAGAGGTCTTTAAAGTAACCAGCATATCATCACCAGCATTATAAGAGGCTACAAATTTTTCTTGAGAAAAACCGGAAGCCGCCAATAAAAGAGCTAGTAACCAAAATAGCCTAAACTTCAATGCTGCTAATATTTTCATTGGTGTTATTTTTTAGTTCTTTTAATTTTATTTTAAGCTTCATTAATAAATCAAGTCTCATTTTAAGATTGTCTACCAAGGCTGTAATAATCTCTTCTGTAGGACCTGCCTGAGTGAGGTCAAAATTTAAACTCTCATACTCTAAATTTAGCATCTGTAATTGTTGCATGTATCCATCAATTACATCTTTATTATCTGGGGTGATTGTTAAAGAGGCTAATGCACCGTTGATTCCAGTAGTATAGTACTGCTCAATACGTTTTAAATCTGGAGAAATATCAGCCAAGTGTACAAGGTTCTCATCATTTTGAGACTCTACCTCAGGAACACTCTCAACAAAACTGTTTTCCAGACTATTTTTGGATAATTGATAGTATCCAAAAACACTCACAGCAACAAACGCTACTGCAACAGCAGCAATTTTGATCCAAAACTGCTTTGGACTAGAATCTTGAAGGGTCTTGTTTGGGCTAAAATTAGCCTGTAACCTGGCTTCAAACCGAGCCTGGTGACCTTTTGGTAATTTTGGCTCTTTTGATGGGCTAGCCTTTATTATATCTCTAATATCCTGTGCCATAGTGTAGCTGTTTTAGATGTTGTTGTAATTGTATTTTACCGCGATGTAGCTTTGTTCTGGAGGCACTCTGTGTGATATCAAGAACTTGGGCTATTTCTTGATGATCATATCCTTCTAACAAAAATAATTGTACCACAGATTTATAATTTGGAGACAACTTTGCAATAGCCTGGTCTATAAGTTGTTTGGTGATGTGATTGTCAACAGACCAACTTTCATCCTCTTGTTGTTCAACACTAAGGGTCTGTTCGTTAATTTCTTCAAAATGTATTTTTTTCTTTTTTAAAGCATCCAAACATGTATTTATTACAATACGTTTCAACCATGCTCCAAAACTAACATCACCTTTAAACTGGTCTATTTTCTTAAATGCCTTAATAAAAGCAACTTGCATAGCATCTTCTGCTTCTGCCGTATCTTTTAGATACCTGCTAGCCACCACAAACATACCATCACAGTACTGAGTGTATAGCGCTGTTTGGGCTCTAGGATTTTGTGCTCTGCACTGCTCGACAAGTAAAGAATTTGACACAGTTGGTGATGGTTTGTTAAAGGTCTTTTAATAGACGACAATTTAACTACGCTGTTTCATAAAAGCATCTATTTTTTAAAAAAAAATAACACTATATTTGAGAAACAAGCAAAAACTTAGTCATGAAAAACAACTACAATTTATTTTTACTGGTTTTAATAGCTTCTTTTTCAATCTTCACCCATGCACAAAATGGGGGTGATACTTGCGGCTCTGCTGTTATAGTTTTAGAAGGAAGTATATCTCAAACACAAATTAATGATGTAAGTGGAGGTGCCAATGGAGGTGACGCTGCATGGTTTGTCTATACCCCATCAGAAAATGGAACCATTAACATCAATTCTTGTTTGGGCGGCTCTGATACTAGAGTGTCAATTTGGAACAATTGCTCAGATGCTGCAGCCATAGCAGATGATGATGATTCTTGCCCATTTGCGGCAGATGGAACCGGAGCTGAATATGCCTCTGAAATTATTGGATTTACAGTTACGGCTAATCAAGGCTATTACATACAATGGGATGACAGATGGGACGAGAATCCTTTTGACTGGGAATTATCTTTTGATCCAGAGGGCTTTAATGATAACTGCCAAACAGCGCTTGATATTCTTTGTGGAGGCTCTATAGAAGGAACTACACTAGACAAAACAGACACCAATGGAGTGGGTGGCCCAGATGCTTTTTATAAATATACAGAGACATCGCCTCTGGCTAGAGATGTTGCGTTTTCTTTGTGTACAGCCTTTGATTATGATCCTTACATGCGTATCTATACCAGCTGTGACCTTGACAACCCAATTGAAAATGATGACGCTTGTGAGTTAGGCCCTGAAATAACACTAACGACTATTCCAGGAACAACATACTACATCGCTATAGAGGGCTATAATGGAGACACTGGAAACTTCACAATTACTGTTGATTGTGCTGAGCCGCCAATGCCGCCACCAAACGATCTAATCACAAATGCAATAAATATTCCTGGCGCATACACAGATGATAATGTGGAAACACAATTTGCTACAGAAGAAGGTGGCAACCCAACCAACTGTACCATTGACGGATTTAATGGTGTTTGGTATTACTTTTTGTGTACCCCTGGTATGGGCCTAACAGATGCCGCTATTGTATCTCCAAGTGGTGTGAGTAGCGTCATATTTTTTGAAGCCAGTACTCCAACCCCAAATGTAACAGAGTTAATACGTGTTGAGGATGCTCAAAATCCATGTTTTACAGGAACTAGTTCTTCAATTGAGCCAGAAACAGGCAAATACTATTTTTTACTCGCAACAAATTCTGGAGGCGCAACAACTATTAGTATATCGCAAATTCTTGGTGTTGAAAACACTGTTTTTGAAAACTTCACCTATTTTCCGAACCCAACTTCAGGACAACTGAAGCTTAAAAACAACACCAGTATTGAAAAAGTTGTTCTAAGAAATATCTTAGGTGCTGTTGTACTGGAAACTACTATTAATGCAACACAAACAAGTATAGATTTGAGTAATTTATCTAGTGGATCCTATATATTATCTGCTTTTGTAGATGGGAAAAGTGCTCAATACCACGTTGTAAAAGAGTAAGGATTTATCCTTTTTTATAAGTAAAAATCCCAAGACTGAAGTTTCAATCTTGGGATTTTTTTATAATACGTATGGTATTTATGAGTCTAGTAATAAATTTAGAGTTACCGTAATATTATCTCGTGTAGCTTTAGAAAACGGGCACATTTGGTGGGCATCATTAACTAATTGCTCTCCTGTTTTTGTGTCAACATCTGGAATGTAACAATCTAAAGTTGCTTCTAGAAAGAAACCATCTTCATCCCTGCAAAATCCAATGGTAGCATCTACACTAATTTGACTCACATCTATATCTAGTTTTGCTATCCCTACAACAGCTTGTAAAGCCCCTCCAAAACAAGCTGCGTATGCTGCCCCAAATAGTTGTTCTGGATTTACACCTTGACCATCATCTCCGCCCATAGATTTAGGGACAGATAAAGCCATATCTATTGGTCCATCTTCACTTAGCACATGGCCGGCTCTTCCGCCTGTTGCATTTGTTGTTGCTTCATATAATACACTCATACTATTTTATTTTTGTGTTAATTATTCAATATACAGTTCAAAACAAGTTTTGAAAAATCAAATGTCATAAATTTGTCATAAATTCACATAGTGAAAAAATCAAAAAAACATACCAGCGCATTAAACGAACTTCAGGGTGTTGAAAAACCTCAGAACCTTAGCAATGTAACTGCTTTAAAATTAAAAAAGGCACGAAAGCAAAAGCAAGGCATACCAGAACTTATTCAAGGAGTCTTGGCTGCAAACAAAACTGCACTCAGTAGAGCTATTACAATTATTGAAAGTACCGCATCAAAAGATCAAGCAGATGCCAAAGAATTAATTCAGGGGTGTATTGCGCATGCAAATAAATCTATACGTATTGGTATCACTGGTGTGCCAGGGGTAGGAAAAAGCACTTTTATAGAACAGTTTGGAACACTGCTAACCCAAAAAGGGCATAAAGTAGCTGTCTTAGCGGTGGACCCTAGTAGCAGTTTAAGCAATGGGAGTATTTTGGGAGATAAAACCAGAATGGAAGAATTGGTTAAAAATAAATTGGCATTTATAAGACCCTCTGCCAGTGGAGATTCTCTAGGAGGAGTGGCAAGGAAAACCAGAGAAGCGATCATATTATGTGAAGCTGCTGGTTACACGCACATTATAATTGAGACTGTGGGGGTAGGACAAAGCGAGACGGTTGTGCATTCTATGACAGATTTCTTCTTGCTTTTAAAACTAGCTGGTGCTGGAGATGAATTACAGGGTATAAAACGTGGTATCATGGAAATGGCAGATGCCATAATCATTAATAAAGCAGATGGAGAAAATGTCAAAGCGGCAAAATTAGCTAAAACAGAATTTAACCGAGCTTTGCATTTATATCCTCCAAAAGACAATGGATGGATTGCAAAAACCATCACCTGTAGTGCTCTAAAAAATGAAGGAATTAAGGAGGCTCTTGATCTTATTGATGGGTATGTATCTCAAATGAAAGAAACAGGATATTTTGTAGCCAAAAGAGAACAGCAGCAACAATTCTGGATGTTACAAACTATAGAAAACAGACTAAAGAGTGATTTTTACGACAATCCCAAAATTAAAATTGCACTACAAGAACAACTAAAGGCACTAGCAAGCTCAAACACAAGCCCCTTTCAAGCAGCTGCATATCTACTGTCCCTACATAAATAAATTAAGTCTTTTGTTTTTTCTTTTTTGCCGCAGGAAACAATACATTATTTAAAATGAGTCTGTATCCTGGAGAGTTTGGATGCAAGGCCAATTCTGTTTTTGGGTCTCCTACCCTATGTTGGTAGTCTTCTGGATCATGACCACCATAAAAGGTAAAAAATCCTTTGCCTTTAATACCATGAATATACCTGGCCTCGCCACTTGAGCTGTGAGCACCCATTACCAAAACATTTGATTTAATATGGTCTGGCATGTAGCTTGTAGTTTGCCCCATAAAACCTTTTACTAGTGAGGTGTGGTTTTGAACAAGCATGGTAGGAATTGGATCCCACTTGGCAGAATAGTCCATCAAAGAAAAGTAATCTGTCTGTTTTGAAACTTTACGTTTTGAAGTCATGTCTATAGAAGAAAACTCATACACCATAGGGCTTCTCTCCAAAATATAATCTTTAAAAGCAAATGTTTGTTGAAAATCTATCTTACTTTGATAACTGGCATCACTAGCATCACCATCAAACATAGGCTCACAAATATCTACACCTTGCGCAGAAAGCGCAATATCAAAACTATCTGTGGCGCTGCACATGGCAAACATAAAACCACCCCCTACTACATAATCTCTAATTTTTAAAGCAACATCTCTTTTTTGCACAGATACCTTAGCATACCCCAAAGAAGCAGCCAATGCCTCAGATTTGTTTTTTTCTGCAATATACCATGGCGCAGATCTGTAGGCTCTGTAAAACTTCCCATACTGTCCTGTGAAATCTTCATGGTGAAGGTGCAACCAATCATAAAGTAGTAACTCATCCCTTAAAACCTCTTGGTCATAAATAGTTGTGTAGGGTATTTCGGCATAGGTTAATACCATAGTAACGGCATCATCCCAAGGCTGATTCCCTTTTGGAGAATACACTGCAATTTTAGGTGCTTTTTCTAACACCACAGCTTCCATATTTTGAGAAGGACTGCTAATTTCTTTTAATATCTGAGCAGCTTTACTATCACTAATAACCTCGAAAGAAACCCCTCGAATCTGGCATTCTTTGCGGATCTGGTTATTGTCTGGCATTAAAAAAGAGCCTCCCCTATAATTTAAAAGCCATTTGGTCTTCACGTTTCTTTCTAGTACCCAATAGGTAATACCATAGGCTTTTAAATGTTCTTTTTGAGTAGTTTCATCCATAGGGATGAGAAGATAAGAGCCGTAGCTCTGTAGACTAAAAAGACATATAAGTAGAAAAGTGAATAACTTGGTCATGATGTAAAGATAACGACAAAATCTAAGCGAAAGATTTGGAAGGAAAAAAGAATTTATTTTTCTTCGATAGGATTTCCAAATGTTTTCTCCACAAAAAAATGATCCCATTTTTTTGTCGTTCTTTGCATATTAATCGATAATATTATAATAATGTCAAATACTTGTTCAAAACCCCTGCTACTGTTGGCATTAATTTTTCCATTATTAGGAATTAGTCAAACCACAGCTACAAACGAAAGTAAATTTCCAGACAAAATATTAAGTGCTAAAATTATAGGAATTGATGACCCATGGTTTGGTGTCACCTATGAGAGACTAGTGAATGAAAATGTTGGTCTTGAGGGACAAGTTGGGTTTTTTGGCGCCTCAATTGGTGTTAAATATTATTTTCTAGCTCCTAAAACTAAGTCAATTACTTTCTCTGTTGGAGCATCACCAGGTTATGGGATTTTAGGATTTAGGGTTTATCTCCCTATAGCAGTCAATTTTTGGTCACGAAAAAACTACAGGTATAGTTTTGATATAGGCCCAAATATTAGCCTTGGTAATGAAGATAGCTACCCTTCATTTTCTTTTAAAATTGGTAAAGGGTTTTAACACTAAAAAACTATCGCATTTAGATTTTAATAAGGAAGGTCGTCATTAGAATTGGTGTCAAATGCGTCATCAACAGAAGGATAATTAGGTGTTTTAAAGGTGTCATCATTTGCAGCATTATTCATGCTCGATGCTATCTCATTGGAGAAAGGAAAGGTGTCTAAGTTTTCAAACTTACCTAAATTTCCAACAAATTTAAGACGTATTTCATCCAAACCTCCGTTACGGTGCTTTGCTACAATAAACTCACCTTGACCAGCAGTTGGTGTGTGCTCATCGTCATCCCACTCGTCAATTTTATAGTATTCTGGGCGGTAAATAAACGATACAATATCTGCATCTTGCTCTATGGCTCCAGATTCACGAAGGTCACTCAACAGGGGTCTTTTGGATCCTCCACGAGTTTCTACAGCACGCGAAAGTTGAGATAGCGCAATAACAGGAACATTTAATTCTTTTGCCAATGCCTTTAGGTTTCTAGATATGGTAGATATTTCTTGTTCACGGTTTCCTCCATTTTTCCCACCTCCGGCAGTCATTAGCTGCAAATAATCAATCATAATCATTTTAACTCCTTGCTGAGAGGCAAGACGTCTCGCCTTTGCACGCAAATCGAAGATAGAGAGAGAAGGCGTATCATCAATAAACAAGGGCGCCTTCTCAAGGCCTTTTACCTTAACGTTTAACTGCTCCCATTCATGCTTTTCTAGATTTCCAGTTCTTAATTTTTCTGAAGACAGCCCCGTTTCACTTGATATGAGTCTGGTAATTAACTGCACAGAGGACATCTCACACGAGAAAAATGCAACAGGAATGTTATGATCTACAGCCATATTACGGGCCATAGATAAGGTAAGAGCGGTTTTACCCATACCAGGACGCGCTGCAATGATAATTAAATCACTAGGTTGCCATCCAGAGGTAAGCTTATCTAACTCTGTAAAACCAGAAGGAATACCAGACAAGCCCTCTTTGTTGGCAATTTCCTCAATCTTCTTTTTGGCTTGTATTACTAAATCTTGTGCCGTTTCACTAGACCGCTTAATATTTCCTTGAGTTATATCATATAATTTACTCTCTGCGGTATCTAACAAATCAAAAACATCTGTAGTTACATCATAAGAATCCTCAATAATTTCATTTGAAATTTTAATTAAACTTCTCTGGATATATTTTTGAAGTATGATACGGGCATGAAACTCAATATGGGCAGAAGAAGACACTTTTTGAGTGAGTTGTATTAAATAAAATTCTCCCCCAGCAAGTTCAAGCTTTTGCATCTTCTTTAACTGCTGTGAAACGGTTAATAAGTCTACGGGTTGGCTTTCTACAAACAGGGTATTAATGGCCTCAAAGATGTGCTGGTGTGCTTCTTTGTAAAAAACATCTGGATTTAAAATATCAATAACCTCATCAACTCCTTTTTTGTCGATCATCATAGCTCCAAGTACAACCTCTTCTAAATCAGTAGCTTGTGGCGGTATCTTGCCTTTCTCTAAGTTAATTACTTGAGCAGGACGCTTTTTATAAGGGGAGTTAGGTTGCAGTTTTTCCATAAAACGAATGTAAAGAAATTGTGAGAATGACTTGGTTTATTTTATGGTGCTTCTGTTAACCACTCATTAACAATTTAATTGTTGAAAACTCTGAAATTTTGTTAATAAGCATAAAAAAAATCTGAGACAGCTGCCTCAGATTTTAAGATGTATTGCTACCACTAGCTTTATTGATTGTAAACTCCCATCTGCGAATATTTATCCATACGTTGGGCAACCAAATCTTTTGGTGATAAGTCTTTTAATTGATTGTATTCTTTGGTAATTACATTTGCCACGGTGGTAAATGTTTTTGCTCTGTTTGCATGCGCACCACCTAGAGGTTCTTTTACAATAACATCGATAAGTTTTTGCTTTTTCATGTCTGTAGCAGTAAGCTTTAGGGCTTCGGCAGCTTGTTCTTTAAACTCCCAACTACGCCACAATATAGAAGAGCAGCTCTCTGGAGAAATCACAGAATACCATGTATTTTCTAGCATCAGTACGCGGTCTCCAACGCCTATTCCTAGGGCTCCACCACTTGCCCCTTCCCCTATTATAAGTACAATAATAGGTACTTTAAGGCGTGTCATTTCTAAAATATTTCTTGCAATTGCCTCTCCCTGACCGCGCTCTTCTGCTTCTAGTCCTGGATAGGCACCCGGAGTATCAATTAAACATACTACAGGAACACCAAACTTCTCGGCAGATTTCATGAGGCGCAACGCTTTTCTGTAGCCCTCTGGGTTAGCCATACCAAAGTTTCTGTATTGACGTGTTTTGGTATTATACCCCTTTTGTTGTCCTATAAACATATAACTCTGATCTCCAATTTTTCCAAGACCACCAACCATTGCTTTATCATCTTTAAAGCCACGGTCTCCATGCAACTCAACGAAACTCTCGCCACAGATTGCATGTATATAGTCCATGGTATATGGTCTATTAGGGTGACGTGATAATTGTACACGTTGCCAAGGAGTTATGTTTTTGTATATGTCTTTTTTAGTTTCTTCTAATTTTAGTTCAATTTGCTCACAGGTATTTGTTACGTCCACATCATTATGCTCACCAATTTGGCAGGCCTTTTCATATTGCTCTTGCAAGTCTTTAATAGGTAATTCAAAATCTAGGTATTCCATAATGGTTTTTCAATAGGTTGTATTACTAGTTTTCACAAAGATAAAATTTTGTTTTGAGCTATGTATTGAACTGCTTTAATTTTTTAATTTCTTTTTGATCCTGTTTTTAATAATTCCATTTGCAAGTACTGTTAAAATAATAATCGCTGCACCGTAATAAAACTGCGGGCCCATATTCTCTGACTCGCCAAGGATCAAAAGCGCCAACACAATACCATACACCGGTTCCAGGTTTATGGTTAGCATCACCGTGTATGGGCTAATCCATTTCATGACATGTACAGAGGCTATAAACGCATAGGCTGTACACCCAGAGGCAAGTATAAACAAATAGCCCCAATCTGAAATGCTTAAGATGAAAAATGAAGCGTCAAAACTTCCACTAAAAAATAAGTATAAAGAAATACAACAAACTCCAAAGAATAGCTCGTAAAAAGAGATAGCACTGGCATTATACCTCACGGCCAACTTTCCATTAATGACAGAAAAAAGAGCTCCCAAAAATGAAGATATAAGCGCTAGTATAATACCCCAAGAGTAATCTCCCTCTACTTGAAAAATAACATACAAGCCTAACACGACAACTAGACCAAAAACAACTTCATACCAAATAACTTTTCTTTTATAAAAAATAGGCTCTAGTAAAGCAGTAAAAAAAGACCCCGTTGACATAATGGCTAGGGTTATGGAGACATTGGCTGTCTTAATAGCGCCAAAAAAAGCAAGCCAGTGCATGGCAATAATTGCCCCTGCAAGTAAAAAAACCAACATGGTTTTTTTACTGAATGTAAGTGGAATTTTCTTGTACCCTACCCATGCCAGTATCAGTAAAGAAGCGATACTCATTCTAAACCAAACCAAATCAAGGGCATCGATACTTATAAGAGCTCCCAAAACAGCAGTAAAGCCCCAAATAAAGACAATAAAATGTAAGTGTAGGTAATTAAGGAGTTTAGCGTTTGGCATTACGTAACAAATAAATGGCTAAAATGGCAAACACAATATTTGGCGCCCAAGATGCTACAAAAGGTGAAAAATCACTCTTGGCAGCCAGGGTTCCGAATATTTTATCAAAGAAAATAAAAATCATTCCTATGGCAATACCAATGGCTAGGTTAACACCCATGCCCCCTCGACGTTTCACAGAAGAGACAGCTACCGCAATGATAGTTAGTATGTAGGCAGAAACGGGCAAACTCCAACGTTTGTGACGCACTACCTCGTAGGAGCTAATAAAAGAAGAGCCTTTTTTCTTCTCGCTTGCAATAAAATTATTAAGCTCTGGTAGGTTTAGAGTTTCGGCTATATACTTTACGGGAGTTAGATCATCAAGATCAAAACTAAAGACGGTATCCAATCGTTTTTTACGTTCAATAATATCATTGTCTACCCCTACACTTCTTTTTGTATAATTAAACAAAGAGTAGGTGCTGTCTTTTTCGTTAAACTTAATTCTGCTGGCCGCTAGTTTATAGGTCATCTTTTTGTCCTCAAAATGTTCAAGGGTAAAATTACTTCCGCTTTTTTCTGACACATTAAAATAACTAACATAGATATAATCATTATCATTAATCTGTCTATATACGTTAGATTTTTCACGATCTTGCCTGCCTTTTTTTAGGTATTTAAATGAAAATTCATTGAAGCCTTGGCTAGCTTTAGGAGCAATAAACATTCCTAGAAAAAATGCTGCAATACACACAATGGTGGCACCAATAATATAGGGTCTTAAAAAACGATAGTAAGACACTCCACTACTCAAAAAAGCAATAATCTCTGTGTTATTTGCCAATTTGGAGGTAAACCAAATCACAGATACAAATAAAAATAAGGGAAATAATAAATTGGCAAAGTAAATAGTGAAATCAAAATAATAGCCTACCACTTCCATAAGTGGCACTTCGTTTTCTAAGATTTTATCAATCTTCTCGGCAAGATTTACAATAATACCGATAGGTATAAATAGCAGTAATAGGAGCGTAAAGGTTCCTAAATAGCGTTTTATAATATACTTATCGAGTATGCTTAACATTGTATATGGTCTTATAACCTTTTATCCATTTGTTGTACCATCTTGTTTTTCCAGGGTGTATAATCTCCTGCTAAGATATGTTTTCTTGCCTCACGCACCAACCATAAATAAAAACCAAGGTTGTGTATAGTGGCAATTTGCCTGCCTAACATTTCATTTACAGTAAATAAATGACGTAAATAAGCTTTGCTATACTCTGTATCTACCCATGTTATTGCCATATCATCTATGGCGCTGAAATCTGCCTCCCATTTTTTATTTTTAATATTAATGGTTCCATGTGCAGTAAAAAGCATCCCATTTCTACCATTTCTAGTGGGCATCACACAGTCAAACATGTCAATACCTAGGGCTATGTTCTCCAGTAAGTTTATTGGAGTTCCTACTCCCATTAAATAACGAGGCTTATCTTTAGGTAAAATAGCTGTAACTACTTCTGTCATTTCATACATCTCCTGAGCAGGTTC
Organism: Patiriisocius sp.; assembly: GCA_965656925.1. GTDB lineage: Bacteria > Bacteroidota > Bacteroidia > Flavobacteriales > Flavobacteriaceae > Patiriisocius. The sequence continues at coordinate 232 of CBFHMO010000013.1, read as the reverse complement.
TCCTACAGACAAACCGCCAATAGCATTACCCTGTGCCCCTACTGAGGCGATATACTCTGCAGATTGCTTGCGCAAATCTTTATAGGTACTCCCTTGCACAATAGGAAAGAATGTTTGACTGTAATCATACATAAAGGGTGTTTTCTCAAGATGAGTCAAACAACGCTCTAACCAACGATGGGTCATGTGCATAGACCTTTTGGCATAATTATAATCACAAGGGTATGGGGTA
>CBFHMO010000012.1:0-27820 GCA_965656925.1 Patiriisocius sp. | reverse complement strand
GCAAGCAAGATAATGTCTTTGCCGTTTAGATCGTATTTATCTACTTGAGGTTTAATTTCATCTTTTACAGCATTGGTATTTAACCACGCTACATCAATTTCATTATCAAAGTGACCAATGTTACAAACAATAGTTTTGTCTTTCATTGCCTTAAAATGCTCTCCGCGAACAATGTCTTTATTTCCTGTGGTTGTTATTACCACATCAGCTGTAGCAACTACACTCTCTAATTTTTTAACTTCAAAACCATCCATGGCAGCTTGAAGGGCACAAATTGGGTCAATCTCGGTAACGGTAACAATAGATCCTGCTCCTTTAAAAGAAGCGGCAGTTCCTTTTCCTACATCACCATATCCACAAACCACAACTCTTTTACCAGCCAACATTATATCTGTAGCACGACGTACAGCATCTACCGCGCTCTCTCTACAACCGTATTTGTTATCAAATTTAGATTTGGTAACACTATCATTAATGTTTATGGCAGGCATAGGAAGGGTTGCGTTTTTAACACGCTCATACAAGCGGTGCACTCCTGTTGTAGTTTCCTCAGAAAGACCGTTAATACCAGCGGCTAGCTCTGGGTACGTGTCAAGAACCATGTTGGTTAAATCTCCACCATCATCCAAAATCATATTTAGTGGCTTTCTATCTTCACCAAAGAAAAGTGTTTGCTCGATACACCACTCAAACTCTTGTTCGTTCATACCTTTCCAGGCATATACAGCCGTTCCTGCAGCAGCGATAGCAGCAGCAGCTTGGTCTTGTGTAGAGAAAATATTACATGAGCTCCAGGTAACCTCTGCACCAAGGGCTTGCAACGTTTCAATAAGTACAGCTGTCTGAATTGTCATGTGTAGGCAACCTGCAATACGAGCACCTTTTAGAGGCTGCTCATCTTTATACTCTTCTCGCAAAGCCATTAGCCCTGGCATCTCTGCTTCGGCTAGAATAATTTCTTTGCGGCCCCAATCTGCAAGGGAGATATCTTTTACTTTATTGGGTGTATACGGGAGTTTGTTTGTTGACATAAAAAATGTAATTTTTTATCTCTACCATGGCAGAGAACTTATTAATATATTTATTACTTTGTGATGGTATTTCTACTGAAAATTTCGACTGCAAAAATACACAAAACCAATCAAAGTCTAATGCCTCTTTACAAAACTATAACATTTAATCCCACCACTAAGCTGCTGATTTGGAAGATAGAAGAGCCCTTTGATGTATTGAGTAAAGATATTAAGCTAACTGACTATTGCCAAGCACGTGTTGATAGCATGAAAAGCGATTTGCATCGTCGTGGGTTTATGAGTATTCGCCATCTTTTAGCCTATGTTGGATATACAGATTTTGATTTAAGTTATGATCAAAACGGCAAGCCTCACCTGGCAGATGGATCATACATTTCAATCTCCCATTCTTATACTTTTTCTGCAATTATTATTAGTGATTATCCCGTGGGTATCGATATAGAAAAGCAGCGTCCTAAAATTTTAAAGATTGCACATAAATTTACAACCCTACAGGAGTATAGCCCCTTAGCCAGCCAGGACGCTATGATGCGGAAACTTACCATTATTTGGGGAACAAAAGAGGCCGTTTACAAAAGCTTTGCCCATCCTGGGACTAGTTTTCTAGAACATATTTTTGTTGAAGATTTTAGCCTACAAGACCCATCAACCTTTGCTAAGATACACATAGCCAACAGGAGTGAAACCTACGATGTATACTTCCAAGAATTTGAAGGGTTTACGCTAGTATATGCTATTGTTCTTTGACCTAGGCATTATATTTTTAGTGTCGCCACTAATTGATGTTTTTGCTAGATGTCAAAATAGTATCTTTATACCATTATTTAAAAAACGGCTGTGGCTACATTTATGAATCAAATTTTTGATTTTCTTTTTTCTCAATACGCAGGCTATGACACACTAGATATTGTGCTAGAATTGGTAGCGGCACTCTTTACCGTTGCCTCTGTTGTGTATGCTAAAAAAAACAATGTACTAGTGTTCCCTACAGGGATGATTTGCACCGCTATTTTTGTATATCTGTTATTAAAATGGGGCTTGTTGGGTGATATGTTAATTAATGGATATTATTTCATTATGAGCCTATATGGTTGGTATATTTGGACCCGTAATGTTGATGAGCTTCCAGTAACACCCATTAGTCGTGCCTCCCCTAAGGAGCATATTATTTCTTTAGGGATTTTTATTGTAACAGTTGTTTTTGTGTTTTTAGTGTATACTGTTTTTGATAAATTCAATCACTGGAGCTCTTATCTTGACACGGTAACCACAGGTATCTTTTTTGTAGCAATGTGGCTCATGGCAAAACGTAAAATTGAAAACTGGATATATTGGATTATAGGAGATATTATTACCGTACCGTTGTATTTTTACAAAGGCCTAACTTTTAGTAGTATTCTATATTTTGTATTAACAATTATAGCTATTTATGGCTATTTAGCATGGAAAAAGCATTTAAACAAACCCCAAGCAGTTGTGTAAAGATTGTGTTGTTTGGTCCTGAGTCTTCAGGGAAAACAACTCTAGCAACTCAATTGGCAGCTCACTTTAATGCTAAGTGGGTGCCAGAATACATGCGCACCTATTTAGAATTAAAATGGCAAAACTCAAAAACTCCCATAGAAAAAAAAGACCTGCTTCCCATCGCCCTTGGGCATATCACAGATGAAAACAAACTAGCTAGCCAGACAGAAAAACTGCTTTTGCTAGACACCAACATGTTGCAAATAAAAACCTATTGCGAGTATTATTACAATGGGTGGTGCCCCCCTGAACTTATAAAGGCAAGCCAACAAAACCGGTATGATTATTATTTTCTTACCAATGTAGATGTACCTTGGGAGAAAGATAACTTAAGAGATAGCCCTAATGATAGAGACAAAATGTTTCGTATTTTTGAACAACAATTAATAAAAAACAAGACTCCTTACACTATTTTGGAAGGATCAAAACCAGAGCGTTTAGCTATCGCTATTGCTATTATAAATACATTAATTAAACACAAGTAATAGATGTTTATACCCCAAGAGCTTGACCAAATTATTGCCCATGGACTCACAGAGAAAGAAGTAAAAAAACAACTCCAAATATTCCATGATGGCGCTGCGTTTACTCATGTAACAAGGCATGCAGGTATTGATAATGGCGTTGAGGTGTATGATGTGGCTGCTCAAAAAAAATTGGCTGGGTACTACGATGCCCAGAAAGAGCAAAAGGATATCGTAAAATTTGTACCTGCCAGCGGTGCAGCCACAAGAATGTTTAAGTTTTTACACACATTTTTGGACAACTATGATCCAGATCAAGAAAAACTCACTCCTTATCTAAAGTCAAATGCACTAGATTCATTAAAAACCTTTATTGACAACATTAAGTATTTTCCATTCACCTCTTTGGTGCAAAAGGAAATTAGAAAACATATACCAGATTACAAGAAGTCAAAAAAGGGCTACCGAATCAATAGTTTTGTGACCTTAATGCTAGGTAAAAACCATCTTAATTACGGCGCGTTTCCTAAGGGCCTTATTCCTTTTCATAAATATGCAAAGTATACTAGAACTGCATTTGAAGAACAACTATTTGAGGCAACACAATACGCAGCAGTTGATGGGGTAGCACATTTGCATTTTACCTTTTTTGAAAAGCACCTACAACTTTTCAAAGAAAGCTTTGAGAGGGTCAAAAATAGAATTACTAGAAAGACCAAAGTAGAGGTGCAAATTACATACTCTTTCCAAGATTCAACTACAGATACCATTGCGGTAGATTTAAAGAATAAACCTTTTAAAAATAAAGAGGGAAATCTAGTTTTTAGGCCCTCAGGGCATGGATCGCTTATCAAAAATTTAAATGAAGTAGATGCAGATCTTATTTTTATAAAAAACATAGACAATGTAACGGTAGAGCACCATATTGATGCTGTTGCTGCAAATAAAAAGATGTTGGCAGGAAGACTTTTACAGTTACAACACAAAATATTTGGATATCTAGATGGTATTGTGAACGATCAAATCACAGAAAAGACACTCAGCGAAATGAAAGCTTTTTTATGGAAAGAGTTACATGTTAAAGAAATTCCTCAGACCAAGGCAGGTATTGCAGAGCTTTTAAACAGACCCATTAGAGTATGCGGTGTTGTAAAAAACACAGGAGCACCGGGCGGGGGTCCTTTTTGGGTAAAAAATAAAGAAGGGCAACAATCTCTTCAGATTGTTGAGCTGTCTCAAATAGATATTTCAGACCCAAAGCAAGCCTCAATTGTTAAGGGTGCTACACATTTTAACCCTGTAGATTTAGTGTGCGGCACACGAGACTATACAGGAAAGAAATACAATCTTAATCATTATGTAGATCCATTGGCTTGTTTTATTTCAGATAAAACAGTTGAGGGTGCTCCTATAAAAGCATTGGAAGCCCCCGGTTTATGGAATGGCGCCATGGCCCACTGGAACACCATTTTTGTAGAAGTACCCCTTTTAACGTTTAGCCCCGTAAAGAATGTAAACGATTTATTAGACCCATCCCATCAACCCACCGCCTGATGGACAGCGAAAAACTTTTAAAAGAGATTTCCTTTAAAGCAGTAAGAAGCAGTGGTCCTGGTGGGCAACACGTTAATAAAACTTCAAGTAAAGCAGTTATTAGTTTTACAATTACTGACTCCCAGATTTTTAGCCCTTCAGAAAAACAGCGCTTACTTGAGAAATTAAAATCTCGTATCTCTCAAGACGGAAGCCTTACTATAACCTGTAGTGAATCTAGGAGCCAGCACAGAAATAAAGCCTTAGCGATAGCGCGCCTTTTTTCCCTTCTTGAAAAAAGTCTTCGTGTTGCCAAGAGTAGAAAAAAATCAAGACCTTCAAGAAATGCCGTTGAAAAGCGTTTGGTGTCTAAAAAAAAGCATGCGCTCAAAAAAGCCAATAGAAAACCACCACCAGTACAATAATACTTTGTGATTTTTTTCAAAGTCTTTTTTTTTATGAAAAATAAAAGTAATTTTGTGCTACATCTCAAAGGGGTGCTAATTAATGTGAGTTTAAAAACACACGTGTTGTATTGGCTGAGATTATACCCATAGAACCTAGAACAGGTAATGCTGTTTAGGAATAAAACAAATGCTTTTAGTGCGGTCGAGATGTGCTATATCGAGAACATTCTTTATTGTCCTTGATTGCGCTAATTCAAAAAATAATTATTTAACAAGAATAATTACCCCTTTTATTCGTCATAAAAACAAGTACGAATGAAATATTACGCGTTTATTTTTTTACTCAGTGCAGTAGTGCTTCAAGCACAAGAAAAATTGCAAGACACTACAAAAATTCAAGCCCTTGAACAGGTATACCTCAATGGTGTGAGAGTTAGTGCAGATTCCCCAATTACCCATAGCAACCTTACCAAGAAGGACCTAGCCCAGAGAAATTTAGGACAAGATATACCTATACTGCTTAACTATTTGCCAGGGGTAGTAACCACCAGTGATGCCGGTGCAGGTGTTGGATATACAGGAATTAGGGTTAGAGGGAGTGATGCTACTCGTGTTAATGTTACCATCAACGGGATACCCTATAACGATAGCGAAAGTCAAGGTACTTTTTGGGTAAACCTCCCGGATTTTGCCTCCTCTATAGAAAGCCTACAGCTACAAAGAGGTGTTGGTACCTCTACCAATGGGTCTGGATCTTTTGGTGCAAGTTTAAACATTGAGACAGACCGCTCCAGTAAAGAGGGGTTTGCTCAAATTGCAAATAGTTACGGCTCTTTTGATACCACAAAGCACAGTGTGAAGTTTTCTACCGGCCTGTTAAACGACCGCGTTGAAATCTCTGGGAGATTTTCAAATATAACCAGTGACGGCTATATAGATAGAGCCTCTAGTGATTTGAAATCTTATTTTCTGCAGGGGTCTTATAAAACAGACAATACTTTTATTAAAGCACTTGTTTTTGGAGGTAGAGAGATCACTTACCAGTCATGGTTTGGAGTAGATGAGCAAACCTTAGAAACCAATCCTACGTTTAATCCTGCAGGGATGTATAGTGATGAGGACGGAACGGTTCGTTTTCACCAAAATCAAGTAGATGATTATGATCAAGATCATTACCAACTCATCTGGAATGAGCGCTATAATAATAATTGGAGCACAAGCGCGACCCTTAACTATACAAAAGGGAGTGGGTTTTTTGAAGAATATAAAGAAGATGCAAATCTTGATTTTCACGGCCTACTTCCCGTAACCATAGACGGAGAGACAAATTCTGAATCTGATCTAGTGAGGCGTCGTTGGTTGGAGAATAATTTTTATGCCTTAAGCGCAAATGCAAATTATAAAGATGAAAACTGGGACACTACCACAGGTGTTTTCTACAGTTATTATCAGGGACTTCATTTTGGAGAAGTAATTTGGGCAACTAATTTTACAGGTGCCAATCTGGGAGATCGCTATTATGATGGTACGGGAGATAAGCACGAGTTTACTACATTTTCTAAGGCAAGTTATAAGATAAACAACTCTTTGTCTGTCTTTGGTGATTTGCAACTGCGTGTTGTAAATTATAAAACTGCTGGTTTAACCAGTGATAAAGTGAATATGGTAGTAGATGAGCAGTATGCATTTTTTAATCCAAAATTTGGCGCTACGTACTCTTTAAACCAGGGCAATCAATTGTATGTTTCTTATGGTAGAGCCAGCAGAGAGCCTAGGCGCAGTGACTTTGAGCAAGGGGTCTTTACCCCAGAGATATTAGATGATTATGAGCTAGGATGGCGCTTTACAGGTAAAAACAACACCTTAAGTGCCAACCTCTACTTCATGGACTACAAAGACCAACTGGTGCTCACCGGCCAGCTTGATGATTCTGGAGGATTTATAAGAGAAACTAGCGGGAATAGCTACAGAGCAGGACTTGAAGTTGAGGCAGATTTTAGGGTGTTAAAGCAATTACATGTAAGACCTAATGTAGCCTTGAGTAGCAATAAAAATAAAGATTTTGTAAGCTCTAGAGATGGTGAGTTAGTAAATTTAGGAACGACCAATATTTCATTTTCTCCTTCCTTTATTGCAGGAAATATTTTGGAGTACAGCCCTACAGAAAACCTTCAAGTAGCATTGCTTTCAAAATATGTTGGCCAGCAGTACCTGGGTAATATAGATAGTCAAACATCTAAGCTAGATGCCTATTTTTTAAATGATTTTTCTATAAACTACACCATTACAAAACTGTCTTTTGCAAAATCTTTGGTGTTGCAGGGGTTGGTAAATAACATTTTTGATGTCAAGTATATTTCAAATGGATATTTTTATACCTACGATGATGATTTCTCTACACCAGGAACTGTAACCACCATAGAAGGGGCTGGCTTTTACCCACAAGCAGGAATCAACTTTTTGTTGGGCGCTACTTTAACCTTTTAATTAACAGAGTATGAGTAATTATTGATTTTTTTACTGTTTTAAAAAACAATGCCAATTAATCTGTGTTGTAGTGACCCACCTAATAAAAAACTAATAAAAAACTAATAAAACCTTTTTGTATAGTCAAATAATAAAAACTATTTAGTTACATGCATTATCTTTGCTTCTTTAAAACACCCCTTTATGAAACCTACACCTACTTATTTAGTTTTAGTCTTTTTATTTATTTCTCACCTATCTTTCGGGCAGCAAATGCCCATAGACTTTTCTGACCCTTCAGAAAATTTTTCTTCTTTTTTGGATAGTAGCTTCTCATTGAGTACAGATCCAGAAAACCCTAACAACCAAGTTGGGCAATTTTTTAATGATGGGTCTAACTCTTGGCAAGGATTCTACCTTGATTTGCAAAGAGCTATTGATTTGGATTTTCAGAACACGATTTCTTTGTCTTTTTATGGCTTTGATTCTAATGCGCATACCGTATTAATAAAACTAGAGAATGGCCAGAACCCTGATGTTGAGGTTACTCAAAATATACCCTCTGGCGGCGGGTGGACCAATAATGTTGTTTTTGATTTTTCTCAGGCAGTATTAACCGATGGGGGTACCCCAGTAAATGCAACTGGAGAATATAGTAGATTGGTTATTTTTATTGATGGCGGCGTCTTTTCTGGTGGCACCTACTTGCTTGATAATATTGATGATGGCTCTACAGAGGTAGAAATACCTCAGGTTGATGTAGAATATACTGAGTTGGTTTGGGAAGACCAGTTTGAAACTCCAGGAGTTGTAAATCCATCTAAATGGCACCATCAAACACAAGTAATTATACCGGGTGTTGGTTGGGCTAATGGAGAAGAGCAGCATTATACCAACCGTATAGATAACTCTTTTGTAGACTCTTCAGGGATGTTACATATTGTTGCCAAGCAAGAGACCTATACAGACCAAGGTTTAACAAAAAATTATACCTCTGCTAGGTTAAATGCTAAATTCGCCTTTACCTATGGTAGGATAGATGTACGAGCTAAAATTCCTGTAGGGGCCGGTACTTGGCCTGCCATTTGGACATTGGGTAAAAATATAAATGAGAATGGAGCTTATTGGGATTCCCAATATGGAACAACGAGTTGGCCTGCATGTGGTGAGATAGATATGATGGAACACGGGATATTTCCTAACCAAGACATAAACTACATCAAGAGTTCTTTACACACGCCTTGCTGTTATGCTGGCAATCCAAATGGAGGTGGTACTATTGCCTCAGATCTTGAAAATGATTTCCATGTGTACTCCCTAAACTGGTCTCCAGATCAAATAACATTTTTATTGGATGGAGTTGGGTATTACACGTATAATCCAGCTGTAAAAGATGATAGTACATGGCCTTTTTATGAGGATCAGTTTGTATTATTAAACATGGCTATGGGAGGTATTGCAGGAAATATACCTTCTGGGTTTGACCAAGCTAGCATGCTAATAGATTATGTCAAAGTATATCAACAGGGCGAATTAGCCCTTGGAGAAAATAGTGACATTGAGGATAACGTGAGCGTGTATCCAAACCCTAGTAGTGATGTTATTTATATAGAAACAAAAACAACTCCAAGCAACCTACAACTTCTTGACATGTCTGGAAAAAAAGTGCATACCCAGCGTATCAATAGCAGAAGTGTAGATGTCAGTGATCTTAGTGCTGGAATGTACTTTTTAGTAATTACCTCAAACAATATACAGATTGTAAAACAGGTAATTATTAATTAATTTGTTATTCTCAAAGTGTTTCCATCGCGGTCTATTCTATACCCTAGCATAGGATAAAGCGCAGGCATCGTTTTATGCTCTCCAGTTACAATATTGTAAGTATTATCCTCATTTGGGCAAGGGCAAGTTGCCTCAATACCATTAATTGTCATCCTTGAACAATTACTCGGGATGTGGTTTGGGTCACTGAGTTCAAAGGCAGTAAATAAATCTTCATTTAGCCTGTAGACAACGATACCGCGTATTCCTTGACTGGTAATTATCGCTGACCCTCCTGGGAAATTAAGATCATTGTATTGAGGTAGGTTTAAATTTAGGGTAATATTAACCTGAGGGTTTATTAAATAAGGGTTGTATTGACGCAAAGAATCTTCGTCTGTACCACACCCTAATAAGGAAAAAAATAACCCAATACCAATACAAATATTTTTCATTTTCAATGCCATTTTTAGACTCACGAAAGTACAAAAATTAGCTAACAAATATTTTTTAGTATCTTTGTTGCACAAATCCCGTCCAGTATGGGATTTTTCTATTCCTGCCCTTGTATGATGTAAATCAAAACTATTTGGCAGGATTTTTTGACACATAGCCTGAAGATGATGCCTAGCTATGCAAAAATTAATTTAACAATTATTACAAATGAGTAAAGTATCTTATTATACCCTAGAGGGATTAAAAAAATTAAAAGAAGAGCTAAATCAGCTCAAGGACGTTGAGCGCCCAAAAGCCTCTAACGATATTGGTGAGGCTAGGGACAAGGGAGATTTGAGTGAAAATGCAGAGTATGATGCAGCAAAAGAAGCACAAGGAATGCTGGAAATGCGCATTAGTAAACTAGAAGAAGTAGTTGCCAATGCCCGTGTTATTGATGAGTCTCAACTAGACATGACTAAGGTGCTCATACACTCAACAGTAAAAATTAAAAATACGGCCAATGGCATGCAAATGACCTACAAATTAGTGGCCCAAAGTGAGGCAGACTTAAAAACAGGTAAAATTTCTGTAGATTCTCCAATTGGTAAAGGTCTATTAGGCTGCCAGGTGGGTGATCTTGCTGATGTTGTAGTTCCTGCTGGTATTGTAAAGTTTGAAGTAATTGAAATCACTAGAGATTAATGCCTAGTATATTTACTCAAATAATCAACAAAGAAATTCCTTGCTATAAAATAGTAGAGAACGATCTGTTTATTGCCTTTTTAGACATAAACCCAAATGCAAAAGGACATACCCTATGTGTTCCAAAGCAAGAAATCAACAAGATTTTTGACATGCCCGAAAAGCGATACCTTGACCTAATGCAATTTAGTAGAGAGGTAGCAGTTGCCCTTGAAAAAACAGTGCCTTGTAAACGTGTAGGGATGAGTGTTATTGGCCTTGAAGTGCCCCATGTGCATGTGCATTTGATACCCTTAAATGACATGAAACAGATGACGTTTCAACACAAAGTATCTCAAAGTGATACTGAGTTTAAAGCCCTTGCTAAAAAGATTGCAAACAACCTTGTTTAGGTTACTGGAATTTGGTAGAACACAACTACAACAAGGCTAATAAAAAGTAAGACTCCTAGCGTAATTATTTTTCCAATTTTTGTCAATTTAATTGATGTTTGCTTGGGTTTTGCTTGTTTTTTATGATACCTATACACCCGTTCTATATCTTCATTCCAATTTACGGGATAAATGGTGTTTTTACAGCTATGACAATACAGTTTTTCTGAAATATTTTTCTCTGCCCTGGTAAAGAGTTTTTTAGTGATTTGCTCTTGAGTAAAAGAAAACTCAAGACCTTCATTTGCGAAACATTCTGGGCAGTTATTGTTTAATCGGGCGGCGTGAAGCGCGTGGGTTGTGATCATGCGTTATCTATAATCGGAAGTGAGATTACAAAGGTAGTCCCTTTATCTTGAACGCTTTTTAAAACTCTAATGTTTCCATTGTGATATTCATTAACAATTCGTTTTGCAAGAGAGAGCCCAAGGCCCCAACCTCTTTTTTTTGAGGTAAAGCCAGTGGTAAAGATTCTTTTGTGATATCTCTTTGGAATTCCTTTTCCGGTATCTGTAATGTAAATGAGCGCATTTTTAGGACCTGTTTCTACAATCACTTCTATGCCTCCTTTTCCTCGCATGGCATCAATGCCATTTTTAACAAGGTTCTCTATAGTCCAACCAAACAATTGGGAGTTTAATTTTACATAAATAGGGCTTGTTGGTGTGCTTATTTTAAAATCAATGAGCTTAGAACTTCTACTTTTTAAATAATCATAGGCTAAGATCGTTTCTGAAACAATATCTGCTTTGGCCAGTTTTGGTTTTGAGCCCACTTTAGAAAAACGATCTGTTATGGTCTCTAGGCGTTTAATGTCTTTTTCCATTTCAAGAATATACTCTGGATTTACGTGCTCGCTTCTTAGTATTTCTGTCCAGCCAACCAAGGAGGATAGAGGTGTTCCAATTTGATGCGCCGTTTCTTTTGCCATACCAGCCCATAGTTTATTTTGTATGGAAGATTTTGCCGTTTCATTGAAGTAGTATATTACGGTAACAAAAAGCAGTAGTATCACAATAAGTATCGCTGGGTAGTATTTTAATTTGTTAATCAGTGGAGAGTTACCAAAGTAGACGGTCTGAAATATTTTACCCTCGTATTTTAATTCAAGAGGCTTATATTCAGATTTAAATTCTTTAATGAGCGCATCTCTTTTGCTTGGAGATTTTAAAATACGCTCATCAATGTTTTTGCTGTTATAGATACTATCTGCATGACTAAAGCTAATCATGGGGGTAGTGCTGTTGAGCCGTATTGCCTCTGTTGAAATTTTACTAATATTAGCATTTATAAGGATCGTAGAAGAAGAAACTTCTTTAAATGCCTCTGCAAAAATTTGCATTTTTTGCCGTTCATTTTCTTTTAATTCTTTAAAAAAAGAAAGTGTATTCCATATAATAAGCCCTACAACAATGGCGGTAGCTGCTATAAAAACCCAACGAATAATAGACGTATTTTGCTGCATGAAGGACTACATTAAGGTGTGATAAATATAATGTAATTATGTTAATATTATTGTACAACCAAATTTTTACACACTAGTGTAATTGCTATCTTTGTATATATGAAAACCATTGATCCAAAAGCAGTAAGTACAGCCGCATTACACGGCTACATGTTAGGAGCGGTAACACCAAGGCCTATTGCCTTTGCCAGTACTATAGATGCCGAGGGTAAGGTGAATCTTTCGCCGTTTAGTTTTTTCAATGTATTTAGCGCAAACCCGCCTATCATGATTTTTTCTCCTGCAAGGCGCGGTCGTGACAACACCACAAAGCACACCTATGAAAATGTGCTACAAGTAAAACAGGTGGTTATAAATATTGTAAATTATGATATTGTACAACAAATGTCTCTCTCCAGTACAGAGTACGGCAAGGGTGTCAATGAGTTTGAGAAAGCAGGGTTAACACCCTTGGCCTCACAAACTATTAAGCCTCCTAGAGTGGCTGAATCTCCAGTACAGTTTGAGTGCAAGGTAAATGAAGTAGTCTCTTTAGGAACAGAAGGTGGAGCAGGAAACCTAGTGATTTGTGAAGTGCTTAAAATGCATATCGACGAAGCTATTTTGGATGCAAATGGCAATATAGATCCTGTAAAATTGGATGCAGTTTCAAGAATGGGTGGTAATTGGTACGGAAGAGCAAAAGAAGGTATGTTTGAAGTTCCAAAGCCATTAACCACCCTTGGTATTGGGTTTGACCAATTGCCAAAGGTTGTTTACACAAGCAAGTTTCTAACAGGAAATGACCTTGCCATGTTGGCAAATGTTAAGGTGTTGCCACAGGGCGCACAGGCGATAGTACATGTAACACAGCAGGTGGCACAAGAGGCTCAAAAACGCTTATCTTTGGATGACACCCAAGGGGCTTGGGAGCTGCTTATACAACAATAAATTAACTAATTATTTCTGAAGAGAAATCAAATACTTAAAACGATATATTAATTTTTAAAGATGGCCATTAACGTGAAAAATAAAAGCGTATGATGGAAATGTAACACTATGGAAGTAGAAGGAAAAGTAAAACTAGTTGGAGAAACACAAACTTTTGGTAGCAACGGTTTCAGAAAAAGAGAGTTGGTAATAACCACAGAAGAGCAATACCCTCAACACATCATGATTGAGTTTGTACAAGACAAAACGGATTTATTGAACAGCTACGCACCTGGACAAGATGTAAAAGTAAGCATCAACCTAAGAGGGCGTGAGTGGTTAGATCCAAAAACAAATGTCACAAAATATTTCAATTCTATACAGGGTTGGAGAATCGAAGGAGCTCCACAGGCTGCAGCGGGAGCCCCTGCAATGCCTCCAATGCCTCCTGCAGATGCATTTGAGCCTGCAAGTGATTTAAACCAGGAAGACAACGACGATCTTCCTTTTTAAAAACTAAAAGTGTATGTTCTAAACGCCCAGAGGTATCAACTTCTGGGCGTTTTTTTATGTGCAAAAGTTGTAAAAAAGGGCCTAGTGTTGGTGTTAAATTTGTTTATTTTTACGGCATGTCTATTACACGATCGATAGAAAATATATTTAAAAAAGTACTGCCATCTCCCTTTGCCATTGCAGTATTGTTAACATTACTCACCATTTTATTGGCTTTTTTCTTCACAAGCCCTGTTAACCAAAACAATCATTTTTTAACCATTTTATCTTATTGGGAAAAAGGAATTTGGAACAATGCCTTACTGGTATTTGCCTATCAAATGATGCTTATTTTAGTGTTAGGGCATATTTTGGTTTTAAGCAGTCCATTAAACAACCTTATTGGAAAACTCACCCAATTTGTTCATTCTACGGCAAGTGCTGTTGTTTTGGTAAGTGTAACCACCATGATGGTTTCTTTTTTTAATTGGGGTTTAGGACTCATTTTTGGTGCAATTTTGGCCAGAAAAGTTGCAGAATCTGCCCAAAATAGAGGCTTTTCAATTAATTATCCTTTGGTGGGCGCCTCTGGATATGTGGGGCTCATGATTTGGCATGGAGGCATTAGCGGTTCTGCACCGTTAAAAGTTGCAGAAAATGGCCATATAAAGAGTATCATGTCAAGCCTTAAGGATCCAAATCTAAAGGCCCAACTTCCAGAAAGCATCGCCTTTGACCAAACGGTATTAAGCACATTTAATCTAACTTTATTTGTGATTTTGCTTGTCTTGGTGCCAACGCTGTTGTTTTTTATCGCAAAAAAGGCACCTACAACACCAACCAATTTACCAATTTATAGCCCTGATGTTTCAAACAAAACACCCCTAAGGGGTGCAGAAAAGTTAGATCAATCTAAGGTTTTGGGTATTGGTTTTGGTCTTTTGGTTTTGGCAGCATTCTTTTATAGGTATTGGGGAGCTTTAGGGACCCTCTCCATTACTCCAAATTTGTTGAACTTTTTCATGTTGGGCTTGGCTTTTTTACTGCATAAAAACTTTAAAAATTTCCTTAACGCCCTAGAGGAAGCTATAAAAGGAGCAACAGGTATTTTAATTCAATTTCCGCTGTATTTTGGTATTATGGGTATTATGAGAGAAAGTGGTATGGTGGTTGATATTTCAGACTTCTTTGTTTCCATTTCTACCACTCAAACCCTCCCAATTTTTACTTTTATAAGCGCCGGGCTTGTTAATATATTTGTGCCAAGTGGAGGTGGGCAATGGGCCATACAAGGTCCAATTGTGATAGAATCTGCGCTAAAATTAGGTGTTGGCTTGCCAAAAGCTATTATGGCTTTGTCTTACGGAGATCAAATCACAAATATGCTGCAACCTTTTTGGGCATTACCCCTGTTAGGAATCACAAAATTAAAGGCAAGAGAGATTTTGCCCTATACTCTTTTGTTAATGCTTCTTGGCACGATTGTTTATATTGCGGGGTTGTTGCTAATATGATGCATGTACTTGATCATACACATTGGTTTCCAGATCCTGCCACCGCAGATCATAATGGCGTTGTAGCACTTGGAGGTGATTTATCTCCACAGCGCATATTGCTAGGGTACCGCCAGGGTATATTCCCGTGGTTTTCTCAGGATGAGCCCATTCTTTGGTGGAGTCCAAATCCAAGAATGGTGTTGTTTCCAAAAGAATTTAAACTTTCAAAATCGCTTAAAAAAACACTGCGTACAAGCCCTTACAAAATCACTTTTAATACCGCTTTTGAGCACGTTATAGATGCCTGCGCCCAGGTGCAAAGAGACGGGCAACAGGGCACCTGGATAAGCCAGCAAATGAAACAAAGCTATCTAGAACTGCACCGTCAAAATAGCGCAATGTCTATTGAAGTTTGGGATAACGATGTATTGGTTGGAGGTTTGTATGGTATAGATTTACCCGAAAATAAGCAGTTTAGTGGGGAGAGTATGTTTAGTAAAAAGACAGACACTTCAAAAATTGCTTTTGCTCATTTGGTGGCTTGGTGTATTACACAAAACTATACCTTGATAGATTGTCAGGTATATACCAGTCATCTGGAGAGTTTAGGGGCCAGAGAGATTGATAGAGCGTTATTTCTCTCGTATCTTTATTAATAATGTAACTTTAGAGTTTTAATTCTCACATAAATATCCTTACTACTACTGAAATCCACAAAAGTTTCAGACTTTTATAAAAAAAATATACATGAAAATATTTTTAAATAAGTATGTTGCCCTAGTGCTTGTGTTTACCACCACTATTGTGAGTGCTCAATTGCCAAAGGGTTTAACTGAAACTGAAAAGCAAATAATTTCAGACTATCAGTTCGCAAAATATACCATGACCCCACCCCCAAGTGTTCCTGTTAGAGCAGCTGCAGAGTGGGAGGAAATAGAATATTTGGTTATCACCTGGCAGGCAAACTATGATGGTATTTTAACTCAAATTGTTGCTGCTGGAGTTCAAGAATGTAAGGTTGTTATTACTACTCAAAACCAAAACGCTGTCACAAATACACTAACCAATGCTGGAATAGATTTAACCAATGTTATTTTCATGGATAGAGATTGGGATAGCATCTGGATACGTGATTATGCTGGAAATACAATTTATGAAAATGAAGTCGGAGACAGAGCCCTTACAGATTGGATATACAATAGACCTAGGCCCAATGATGACACGGTGCCCTTTGGTCATGCAATGCTTTTAGATATTCCATTATATGTAACAGATACGGCTCCTAATGATTTAGTAAATACAGGTGGAAATTATATGAGTGATGGGCTGGGAAATGCCTTTGCCTCTGAGCTAATATTAGAAGAAAACGAGCCAGGAAATCCCTACAATGTATCTGCAAAAACAGAAGCCCAAATAGATCAAATCATGGAGGATTATATGGGCATCCAAAACTATATAAAAATGCAGGCCCTTCCCTATGATGTAATCAACCACATTGATATGCACATGAAACTTATTGATGAGCAAACTCTTGTAGTGAGTAGATATCCACAAGGGGTTGCAGACGGCCCTCAGATAGAAGCAAATATTCAAGAGGTCCTGGATAATGAGGTCTCTGGCTTCGGCACACCTTACAAAGTAAACTGGATTGATGCCCCGCCAAGTACCAGTGGTAATTACCCAGACAATGGAGGATATTACAGAACCTATACCAATGCAGTATTTGTAAATAAAACAATACTAGTGCCTACCTACCGGCCAAGTGTAGACAACCCTGCGTTAGCTCAATGGCGTGATTTAATGCCAGGATACAATGTAGTGGGTATTGATGTAGACAATCAAGGTGAGAATTTAATTTCCTCTTTGGGCGCTATTCATTGCATTACCCATTCTATTGGTGTTGCAGACCCTCTTTGGATTGTACATCAAGCCATACCATCAGCTCCAGAAAACACGAGCCTTACCATAGAGGCAAGTATAAAACACAATAGCGGTATAGCAAACGCTTCTGTTTATTACAGAGAAGTGGGCACCACTACCTACCAACAAGCAGCTATGAGTTTAACCAGTAATGATATCTGGAGTTCAGATATTACGGTGCAAACAACCAATGTTGAGTATTACATATGGGCACAGGCAAACTCTGGAAAAACCCTATCTAGACCTATTGTTGCCCCAGAGGGTTTTTGGACGATCCAAGTGGGTGAATTAGGCGCCGCAGATTTTAAGGTACAGACCATTACCGGCCCTTTTCCAAACCCGGCTAGAGAGAGTGTTCGTTTTACGTTTAAAGGTGTAGAGGGACCCCTTAGGGTAACCATCACAAACATTCTGGGCCAAGAGCTTTACACCAGGCAAGTAACCCAAGCAAACGGCACTCTTACCCTTGAGCTGCAAGATAGTTGGAGAGGCGCTTTGTTTGCGACCTTTAAGGGAGCTTTTGAAAGCACTACCAAGAAAATAATAAAGCTGTAAAACCCTCTTATAGCACCTTCGTGTTTTTAAGTAACAAATTTTTAATACTTTTGGCGCCCTAGTATTATATATCTAGTTGAAACCAACTGTTACAATAAACCACATGAAGCCATTTACACTACTAGCCCTATTGTTTTTATTTTCTTTAAGTGCCACAATAACAGCCCAAACTACTGAAGTTGAAAAAATAGATGTCAATAAAGATATTGATTTAATGAGAGTCTACGAGCAGTATGTAAAAGACGGCTATGGGACTCCCGCTGTTTATAAAAAATTAGCAGATGGGTATTATTTTAAAAATGATTATCTCACTGCAAAAAAATGGCTTGAAGCATTATTACAAGCAGATACCGCTACCCCTAAAATGTATGTAAACAGATACATACAGACCTTACGAGCCTTAGATATAGATACTGCCAATAACAAATATCTTTCATTTCAAAAACGGCAATTATAAAATACCTAAGAGTGAATGAAAAAAGGTAATTACTCTAAAACTATAGAGCAATTACCTTTTTTAAATTAAAGTACTATTTTTTTATTGCTTGATAAACTTTATTGTTTTGCTAGCTGTATCTGTTTTTAAGGTTACAAAATAAACACCCGTATTTAAATTAGATGTTTCTACAGAGAAGTTAGTTGCCTGTGGAGCGGCATTTTTTACAGTTTGTCCAAGTGTATTGTAAATTGCAACATCTGTAATTTGCTTATCTGACTGAATGCTTATATTATTAGTGGTTGGGTTTGGAAAAAGCGAAACATTAATAGTAGTAAAGTCGCTAACCGATAGCGTATTACTTGTTACAACAACACTTCCTAAGGAGGCTTCATCTGCAGGGTTCGCATTTATTCCCGCAATTCCAAAACCATATTGAACAAAAGCATCTGTATCCTCAATATCGTCAAAGGTAAAAGAGAAGTCAGTTCCAGCTTCTTCTAAAGTTGCGTACACATCTTTGAGAACAGTAAAATCACTATTAAAAACTTTGATAAAAGCATATGCAGTATAATCTGTTAAAAACATTGATGAATTTACTGTATTTCCAGCTTCTAATTCTGCAACAATCGCTGCACCAGTTACATCAGAAATCATTAATATAGGAATAGTCACCTGATCTCCAAAATCACCAGGCGCCATTATAATTGGAGCACCTTCAACATTATTAATCACAACAACACCAATAGCCCCTGCGTTTTGTGCTACCAATGCCTTAAAGCCAAATTCACATACTCCTCTTCTAATTAGTGCAATTTTCCCCGATAAATCACCAGAATTAGTAACTGGTTCACAGCCATCGTTGGGATCTGGGTCACTTCCCTCATCAAGTAAAAGCACTAAATCTTCAGTTACACCATCAGTTGTAAATGCTCCGCCAAAATCTGCAGGAACTGATAAGTGCTGGCCTAGTAGCGGCCCATTATTTACATTAAATACCACATAGCCATTATCTTGAAGTGTGTTTTCCTGGACAGTACCTTCAAAAGTGAGTGGACTACCAACTAGCTCTGCGCTCTGAACATAGGTTTCCATGACCATGAATTTAGCGCCAAGCAATGATGTCTGATTCACCCAAAATGGATCAGTTGGACTATCATTATAGGTGTTGAAATTAGGATGTAAACTCATAGTGTTACTTGCAGGATCTACTATGGTTTGTAATTCTGGCACTCCCCAAGGTTGCCCAAATACAAAATTACCATCTAAGTCTAATACAGTTGCATAGCCAAGTTGCTCTGCACTTGCATCTACCGTTACTGTGTTTTGTGCAATCCCCATAAAAGCAAAGCAGAAAACGAATGCGATTGTAAAATAATTTTTTTTCATGATTTTAAAGTTTTAGTTAAGAGATGGTTACATGCTCAATTTAGTTAGTAATTCTTAAAATTACATATTTTTGATAAAACTGAAAATCTTATTTTAAAGACTTTAGTTAAAATGTATTAATTTTTTTTTTTGAATTGTTAATGGCAGTAAATTTACACCAATAGTTTACCTATAAACTTATTAAAAACAGATGGATACAAAACAAGCACTAATAAAAAACGCCTTAACAGCAGGTAACACCTATAAAGAGTATAGAGAAATAGTGTCTAACCACGTTAGATCCAATACCACCACAGGGCCAAATCAAACAGATGCTCTAATTAATTACACCAAGCTAAATGATGCAAGAATGAGGCGTTTGGATAAAACCACTAAAATTTCAGAAGAACGCCAAACTATTTTTTCTAATTATCGAAAGAAAGTAACTTGGCTTGTACTCACAGAAAGCTGGTGTGGTGATGCCGCACAGTCTTTGCCAGTACTCAATAATATTGCCGCCATAACACCACATCTTACCTTAAAAGTAGTGCTGCGAGATCAGCATATAGATTTAATGCAACACTTTTTAACCAATGGCGCCATGGCGATCCCAAAGTTAATTGCTGTAGATGAGGTCTCTGGAGATATTATTGGAACATGGGGCCCAAGACCTAGCGAGGCCACAAAAATGGTAACCGATTATAAAGCTGCCAATGGTAGCCTTAGCCCAGAGTTTAAAAAAGATTTGCAAGTGTGGTACACCAAAGATAAAGGCCAAAGTATTATTGAGGATATTACACAGGTATTAACCTAGTTTTTATGACCCTTCAGAGCCCTTAAAATGTGCAATTACTGCCTCCAAGGTTTGTGCATTTTTAACATCAAATTCGCCAATTTTTGTGCGCCGTAATGCAGAAAGATGCCCTCCATTGTTTAGTGCTTTTCCAAAATCATGAGCTAAAGACCGGATGTAAGTCCCTTTGCTACAGGCTACTCTAAAATGCACATCAGGGAGATCAACACGGGTAATTTCAAAAGCAGAAATATGTACGGGCCGTTTTGGGATCTCTACCGTTTCTCCAGCTCTGGCATATTCATATAAGCGTTTTCCTTCTTTTTTTAAGGCAGAAAAGATAGGTGGTTGCTGCAGTATATCACCCACAAATTGCTCACGAGCCTTGTTAATAGCTTCTTGTGTAATACCAGTAGTAGCAAATTTTTGGTCTATGTCTGTCTCCAAATCATAACTTGGTGTGGTGCCTCCAAGAGTGATGGTGCCCGTATACTCTTTGTGCTGGGCTTGGTAGTTTTGTATTTGTTTAGTGAATTTACCAGTGCATAGAATTAGTAATCCACTAGCCAAAGGATCTAGTGTGCCGGCATGACCTACTTTTATTTTTTTGATATCAAATTCTTGACGTATAAGCCATCTTACTTTGTTTACCACTTGAAAAGAAGTCCAACCCAGGGGTTTGTCAATTAAAAGCACCTGTCCTGTTTGGTAATCTTGTTGTTGTAGTTTGCCTAGATCCATGCTTTGTATTTAACTGTATAAACCAAAACCAATAGCAAGGAGCCCTACCAATACACAATAGATTGAAAAGTAAGAAAGTTTGCTTTTTTTAACTAGTTTAATCATCCAGGTACAAGCAATAAGGCCGCTTAGAAAGGCCGCTATAAAACCAATACCTAGTGTGGTAAAGTTGGTAGCCTGGGTAGTTAGTTCTCCGCCCAATATATCTTTAGCAATTTTCCCGAAGATTAACGGAATTACCATTAAAAAAGAGAAACGCGCCGCTTTACTTTTGTCATTACCTAGAAGCACAGAGGTAGAGATGGTAGCGCCACTTCTAGAGATACCAGGTAACATAGCTACCGCCTGAGATAGCCCAATAACAAGTGCATTTTTAAATGTTACTGTTTTGCCGGTATTTTTAGATCTATCTGCCAGCCATAAAAGTAGTGCAGTAACCAGTAACATAGCACCAACAAAGGCAATGTTACCTCCAAAAAAGGATTCTAATTCTTCTTCAAAAAACAATCCTACCACCACGGCAGGGAGCATAGAAATTACAATTTTTGATACAAATTGTGTGTTTTCATTCCAGGAAAATTTTAATAGCGAAGTGATGATTTCAACAATGTCTTTTCTAAAAACTACTATGGTACTTAATGCTGTAGCAAAGTGAAGTATCACAGTAAAAAGAAGGCTTTCTTCAGGGATAGAGTTGTCTCCTAAAATAGCCTTTCCTAGTTCTAGGTGACCACTTGAAGAAACTGGTAAAAACTCTGTAAACCCTTGGATTACTCCAAGAATGATAGCGTCTAATACGTCCATTTATTTCTTTTTTCTAGTATCAAGTAAAATGGCATACACCTCAACTCCAAAGCCAATCAAAATAAGTGCAGGTGCAAGACGGATGCGTCTCCAGTTGTAAATTTCTGGATTAAATAGGGCAGGGTCATTGCTCCCTCCTCCAGACATTAACAAAAAGCCCAAGGCAATTAACCCAGCTCCTATAGCCATAAAAATATAATTTTTACGTTCAAAAATAAAATGCGCTTTGACGCTTTGTTTTCGTTTTTTTTCTCCCATAATAGTGCCTAAAGAGTAGGATAATTTTTAAAGATTGTCTTAATTAGTAACAAAGGTAGGGAATTAAAATTCTGTGAAAAGTATTTCGTCACCCAAACCTAATTGCGAAATATGGTTGCTTTCAAGGCCAAACCAAAACTTATAGAGATGTAGCGTTATTTTTTTACCCATGACTTTATGCTCTAGTTGTTTTACTTTTAAATCTCTTTCTATGCCTCTATTGATATAATAAAAATCTCCATTGGCTTCTTTGAAAAATATATCTTCAGCATTGCTTGAGTATATTTGAGTTACTACAATTTGTTTTACAATACACTCCTGTTTTTTTGGATTATTGATAATGCAACTTTGCAATAAAAACAAGCCAGCAA
Organism: Patiriisocius sp.; assembly: GCA_965656925.1. GTDB lineage: Bacteria > Bacteroidota > Bacteroidia > Flavobacteriales > Flavobacteriaceae > Patiriisocius. The sequence goes on along the minus strand of CBFHMO010000012.1, from coordinate 5,449 downwards.
CAACTCCAACAACTTTAATAATACAGCTCATCTGTTTTTAAGTTTAAAAAGCGCTGTGTAGCAAAATAAGTACTAACCCAGGAAATAAATAAACCCATCAAAAATACAAACCCAAACAAGCTCCCGAGCATGATTTTATCACTCAATAGTTCAAGATCTGGAAAGCTTTTGTCACTGTAGTACATCACCCCAGCCATACCTAGGGTGGCCAAAAAGGCTCCAATAACACCAAGGCGTAGACTCCTTAAAATAAAAGGCAGTCTAATAAAGCGTTTTGTAGCTCCTACCATTTGCATGGTTTTTATGGTAAATCTTTTCGAATATACAGAAAGTCTTATGGAGCTATTAATTAGTAACATGGCAATGATTAAAAAAAACCCTGCAGTAACCATGACCCAGAAACTAATTTTGGTAATATTATCTGTAAGTTTTTCTATTAGCGGTTTATCGTAAATAACATCATCTACAAAATCTTTGTTTTTAAGTTGGCTTACAATAACTTCAATTTTTTGTGGTGTAACAAATTTTGCTAGTAAACGCACATCAATGCTATTTTGCAGTGGGTTATCACCAAGGTACTCCATAAAATCCTCACCAATAGTGGCGCTGTGCTGCTGTGCTGCCTGCTCTTTTGTTACGTAGATTGCTTCTTTTGTAAAATCTGCTAGGGCTAGACTTTGTTTTAATTGAGTTATTTCTGCTTCTTTGGCACTGTCTTTTAAAAATATAACAAGCGGTATTTGTTCCTTAAAATAGTCACCAACCTTTTGGCTGTTTAATACCAATAGCCCTAGAAGACCTAGTAAAAACAATACCAAAGAGATACTCAATACCACAGAGAAATATGAGGAGATTAATCTGCGTTTCTGAAATGTTTCAAAAGAGGATGCCATAGAGGTATAACTAGAATTGCACGTATTTGTTGTGCAGTAAAAATACGAAATTCATTGAAACACCGGGTATGAGTTTACTGTTTTTAAGCAATGCTTGTCTTTGAATTTGTATTTCAATTTTTGGGCTTGGTATCTTGAGCAATTCGGACAATAGATGTAAATTTGTTAATCATAAACCCAGGATCAATGAGTAAGTATCATTTTAATGAAATTGAAGCCAAATGGCAAAAGCATTGGGCAGATAATGGAACCTTTCATGCACCTAATCAAAGCCAAAAGCCAAAGTACTATGTGCTAGATATGTTTCCTTATCCCTCTGGTGCGGGATTGCATGTTGGCCATCCTTTAGGCTATATTGCTAGTGATGTCTATGCGAGATACAAACGCCATAAAGGATTTAATGTACTGCACCCTCAGGGATTTGATTCTTTTGGCTTGCCGGCAGAGCAGTATGCCATTCAAACTGGGCAACATCCTGCACAGACCACACAGGTAAATATAGAGGGCGGGGTAGACAATCAATCAAACAAAATTACAGGATATAGAAAACAGTTAGATAATATTGGTTTTTCTTTTGATTGGAGTAGAGAGGTGCGTACCTCATCTCCAGCGTATTACAAATGGACACAATGGATTTTCACCAAACTCTTTGATAGCTGGTATTGCAAAACCAGCGATAAAGCGCGCAGTATTTCTTCCTTAGTTGTTATTTTTAAACAAGAAGGAAACGGGAATGTTGCTGCGGTTTGTGATGATGAGATTGAAGTGTTTTCGGCCACCCAATGGAATGATTTCTCTAATCAAACCCAACAGCAAATTCTTTTAGGCTATAGATTAACATACCTGGCACAGACTGAGGTAAACTGGTGTGCAGAGTTAGGAACTGTTTTAGCTAATGATGAAATTGTAAATGGAGTAAGCGAAAGGGGCGGTTATGCCGTGGTACGCAAAAAAATGAAGCAATGGAGTATGCGAATTTCTGCATACGCAGAGCGTTTATTGCAAGATTTGGATACTGTTCAGTGGAGTGAATCTATTAAAGAAACACAGCGCAATTGGATTGGTAAATCTGTTGGAGCTACAGTTGTTTTTAATGTAGAAGGGCACGACGCAAAAATACCGGTATTTACCACACGTCCAGACACCATATTTGGCGTGAGTTTTATGACATTAGCTCCAGAGCATGAGTTGGTAGCCACTGTTACAACACCAGGTCAAAAACAAGCTGTAGACGCCTATATAATGGCCACAGCAAAAAGGAGTGAGCGTGAGCGTATGGCAGATGTTAAAACCATCAGTGGAGTTTTTACAGGAGCATATGCGCAGCATCCATTTACAAAACAACCTATCCAAATTTGGATTGGAGATTATGTTTTGGCAGGCTACGGAACAGGAGCAGTCATGGCAGTACCTTGCGGAGATCAAAGAGATTATGACTTTGCCAAACATTTTGATTTACCTATCCCAAATGTTTTTCAAAATGCAGATATCAGCCAGGGTGCCTTTAGTGATAAAGACTCAGCTGTGATTGCAAACAGTGATTTTTTAGACGGCTTATCTTATAAAAAAGCGGTAAAGCTTGCTATTTATGAGTTAGAAAAAATAGGTGCTGGTGCTGGCAAAACAAATTATAGGCTTCGTGATGCGGTGTTTTCTAGGCAGCGTTATTGGGGAGAGCCCTTCCCTGTGTATTACAAAAATGGCTTACCTCACACCATTGCGGTAGAACACTTACCTATCGAGCTTCCTAAAATAGAAAAATACCTTCCCACAGAAACAGGAGAACCGCCACTAGGTCGCGCAGATACTTGGGCCTGGGACAATCAAAAATGTGCCGTGGTAAGTAACGAGCTGATAGATAACCAAAACATATTTCCTTTGGAGCTAAACACCATGCCAGGATGGGCAGGCAGTAGCTGGTATTTCTTTAGATACATGGAAAAGGCAGACAGAGATACTGTTTTTACAAGCCAAAAGGCACTAGATTATTGGCAAAATGTTGACTTGTATATTGGTGGTAGTGAACACGCAACAGGGCATTTATTATACAGCAGATTTTGGGTAAAATTTTTATATGACTTGCAGCACGTACCGGTTAAAGAACCCTTTCAAAAAATGATCAACCAAGGAATGATTTTGGGAGAGAGTGCCTTTGCATATAGAGTCGCTGGAGAAAATAAATTTGTTTCTAAGGGTAAAATCAAAGACTACACCACCCAAGGTATACACACAGATGTGGCTTTTGTAAACACCTCTAATGAACTAGATATTCAGGCATTTAAAAACTGGCGTGTTGAGTTTAAAAATGCCGAGTTTGTCACAGAAGATGACGGTAGTTTTAAAGTGGGACGTGAGGTTGAAAAAATGTCTAAGTCCAAATACAATGTGGTAAATCCAGATGATATTTGCAGCCAATATGGCGCAGACACCCTGCGTATGTATGAGATGTTTTTAGGGCCACTAGAGCAAGCAAAACCATGGAGTACAGCAGGTATTTCTGGGGTGCATAGTTTTTTGAAAAAGTTGTGGCGTTTGTTCCACACAGGGCCAGATGAGCTTTTTAATGTTTCACAAACTCCTGCAAGTAAAGATGCTCTTAAGGTATTACATAAAACCATAAAAAAGGTAGAAGACGACATAGAGAATTTTAGTTTCAATACCTCTGTGTCTACTTTTATGATCGCTGTAAATGAGCTTACAACTCAAAAGTGCAACAGTAAAGATGTTCTAGAACCTTTAACGGTTTTAATTTCACCCTATGCCCCTCACATTGCAGAGGAGTTGTGGCATAAATTAGGACACCAGGAGAGTATCTCTGAAGTTTTGTTTCCAGTCTTTGATGAAAGGCATCTGGTAGAGAGTAGTAAAGAGTATCCAATTTCCTTTAATGGTAAAATGCGTTTTAAAATGGAACTTCCTTTAGATATGTCAAAACAACAAATTGAGGCTGCCGTGATGGCAAACCCAAAAACAATACAGCAACTAGCTGGGCGCCTGCCTAAAAAGGTAATTGTAGTCCCTGGAAAGATTATTAATATTGTAGGATAAAAAAATAGCACGCTTTTTGTAGTAAAAGAGTTAACTAAAATTACAAATTATTATGATGGGATATTATATCGTTGCGGGACTTATCTTTTTGGCGAGTTCTTATATTAGCAAGAAATTAAAAAGCAAGTTTAAACACTATTCTAAAATACAGCTCAAAAACGGCATGAGTGGAAGAGAAATTGCCGAAAAAATGCTTGCCGATAACTCAATTACAGACGTAGATGTAATAAGTGTAAGCGGTCAATTAACAGATCATTATAACCCACAAAACAAAACGGTAAATTTAAGCCAATCTGTATACAATCAAAGAAATGCAGCCGCTGCAGCTGTTGCAGCCCATGAGGTTGGTCATGCTGTGCAGCACGCTACAGCCTATAGCTGGCTTACGCTAAGAAGTAAAATTGTGCCCGCCGTTGGTATTGCTAGTAAGTTGTCAAACATTGTAATTATGATTGGCCTTGTGCTCTCTGGAACTGGGTCTATTTTTGGAACTAATATATTTTTGTTAGGGATTGTATTATTTGCAATAACAACTGCTTTTTCTATCATTACCCTACCCGTAGAGTATGACGCAAGTAACCGCGCCTTAGCCTGGTTAGAAAAAGAAAAAATAGTTACTCAACAGGAATTAGTAGGGTCAAAAGATGCTTTAAAATGGGCAGCTAGAACATACCTTGTAGCCGCTTTAGGGTCTTTGGCAACCTTACTGTATTTTATAATGATGTTTTTAAATAGAAGATAACCCTAAAAAATATCTTGTCATATTATCAAAAAAGGCTGTTTTAAATTTAAAACAGCCTTTTTTTGATGCTTTAAAAAAACCTTATCCAACTACATTGAATGGGTTGTAGCCCAAATACGGAACTTTGGTTTCTGTAAAATGAATGCCAAATTCTTGCAACTCTTTTAAAATGGGCTCATATACCTCTTTGTTTAGTGGTAATTGTACACCAGGGGTAGTGATTTCTTTGTTTAATATTCTTAGGGCCGCAATAGCAACGGGCAAACCAACAGTTTTTGCCATGGCGGTATAATCTTGATCATCTCCAATGGCAACCATTTTACTATCTATTTGGTATTTATTACCATTTAGTTCATACCCAAATTTATGATACATTACAATCATGTCTTTATCATCAGGGGCTAGAGTCCAACTATCCATAAGTATTTTTTGCAATCCTTGTGCTGGAGTGGCATTTTTAATGTCAAGGGTCTTGGTTGGGTTTAAGATGTCAAGATCTTCAATTTTATGCCACATTAAATCATCTTGGTCAATTTTAAGACTGTGTCTTAGTTTTAACGCCACGCTGTCTGTGGGAGAGTAGGGTAAAAAACTATTTACAAATTCAAGATAGCTTAGGTTTTCTGAGTTTGGAATGGTGTAGGTGTCATCTGTCATACCAAGATGTACAAACATATTCCAAGCTTTACTAAACCCAACCCTACGTATAGTACCTCTGTAGAGAGTAAGAATATCTTCAAGGCCGTATACACTTTGATATTTTAAA
>CBFHMO010000011.1:0-28895 GCA_965656925.1 Patiriisocius sp. | reverse complement strand
TTATTATTAAATATGGAAAAAATACAGTATCAAACACCTTGCAAATGATTGGTGTTTGGTTGCTTGTTTCTTTTATAGTTCCTGCAGCTATACAGCAATGGATTAGTATCGAAAAACCAACAAATTTAATGGTTGATTTTATTGATGCTAAAAGAGACAGAACAGACGAAATATATAATCTATCAAATGAAGTAATCTACCAACAACTTTTAGATGTATATCCAAACTTAAAACAGACGAAGATTGGAAAAGAGGCTATTTTATTCAGAAAAGTAAAACGCTATTGTATACGAGCCTTGATTAATTTGGCCATGAAAAATGCCACTGCTAAAATAGAAGAAGACAATCGATCCAAAAATGAACTGATTTCTAAAACTTATTGGTTCAATCCTTTTACTTATTTCCACAATAGGTTCAATCGTTTATCAAAAACACATTATGACGACTATCAAGCCTATAGAGATGATATCCAGAATAGGATTGATCAGCGAATTAAAATAATGGTATTTGATATTTGGAATGACCTTACAATTGACAAAACAAAATATATAGAATACACTACTATTTTTTCAAATAATGAATGATATAAAAAAATTACCAGTAACAGTATTAAGTGGTTTTCTGGGTGCCGGCAAAACGACTTTACTAAATCATATTTTACACAATAAAGAAGGTTTAAAAGTGGCAGTCATTGTCAATGATATGAGTGAAGTCAATGTGGACGCTAGTTTGGTGAAAAATGAAAACACCTTATCTCGAACAGAAGAAACACTCGTAGAAATGAGTAATGGGTGTATTTGCTGCACATTGCGAGAAGATTTAATGATTGAGGTAGAAAGACTCGCAAAGGAAAATCGATTTGATTATTTATTGATTGAAAGCACAGGAATCAGTGAACCAATACCAGTAGCACAAACGTTTTCTTTTATCGATGAACAAAACAATATTGATCTTTCCAAATTTAGTTATGTAGATACTATGGTTACCTTGGTAGATGCTTTTAACTTTTTCAAGGATTTTGGAAGTCCAGAGAGGTTGATCGATCGTAGTCTTACAGATATCGAAAATGACTTTAGAACAATTGTGAATTTACTAACGGATCAAATAGAGTTTTGTAATGTCATTATTCTAAACAAAATAGATTTAGTTTCGAAAGAACATTTGGGTATTTTAAAATCAGTAATAGAAAAACTTAACCCAAGTGCAAAAATTATTGAATCGCATTTCAGTAAAGTCAATCCTAAAGAGATATTAAATACTGGACTTTTCAATTTTGAGGAAGCAGAAGAAAATGCAGGCTGGATTGAAGAATTAAATAAAGAGGAACATACCCCTGAAACAGAAGAATATGGAATTGGTTCTTTTGTTTTTAGAAGCAAAAAACCATTTCATCCCGAACGCTTTTGGAGCTATGTACAAGACCAATTTCCTCAAAATATATTAAGAAGTAAAGGACTGTTTTGGATCGCTTCAAGACCAGACCAAGCATTAATTTGGGGGCAAGCAGGTGGTTCACTCCGTTCCGATAGCGCAGGGGTTTGGTGGAGCAGTATGCCATTTGAAAAACGAATACAACAGGGTCCTTTTGTCGAAAACCAAACACAAATTGAAAGTGATTGGGATACGATTTTCGGAGACCGAAAAAATGAAATTGTCTTTATAGGCCAAAATATGGACGAAGCACATATCATAAAAGAACTCAATGCTTGTTTATTAACCGAGTCAGAACTCACCACTATCGATTTAAGCAATTGTTTTGAAGATAAATGGCCTGTTGAACGTAGTTATGCTTTGTGAGAAAAATTAAATAACCAGTAAAAAAAAAACATGATACTTATTAAAAAAATAAAGTGGGGAGACAAATTAGGAGTTATTAGTGCTTTGCTATGTATGGTTCATTGCCTTGCTACACCTACATTGCTGGCCTTAGGGGTTAGTTTTTTGAGTAACCCGATAATTGCTTTCTTATTTATGTTCATCGCTTTTATTTCTATATACAAAGCAACTAAAGGAATACTTACAAATAAAATTAGTGTGTTTTTATGGGTCTCTTTTATTGGTTTTGTAATTTCTTTAGTGTTGGAAGAACGTGCTGATATTTTTGAATTTGGAATGTTTCTATTTTCAACAGCTATTATAATTGGACACTCTTATAATATTCGAAATTGTTTTAAATCTTCCCAAAAATAATGTGACTTCACTCCCTTTAATTGCGGGCAATTTCAAATTTTATTTGTTTTTACTGATAAAATAAATTAATTTCGTGGAACAACTAATTTAAAAATAAAAAAAAATGAAAAAATTACTTAGTGTTTTAGTAGTGTCTCTTTTTATTTCTTGCTCTCAAGGATTACCTCCTGAATTTGCTAAAAATACCGTTACTGCAAAAAAAATGTTAGAACTTCAGGGTTCTGAGGCAGATTTTCAAGCTCAGCTAGATTTATTACATGAAGATATTAAATGGCAACCTGTATTTTTCGGATCTACTGAAATTGGAAAAGAAGAATTTGGCCAATATTTAAAAGAATGGCAAGATCAAATGGAAGATGTAGTCTACACCGCTGACAACTGGTTACCAGGAGTTTTGGCTGAAACTGGCATAGCCGATGGAAGTGTAAGATCTTACGGTACCTGGTCTGGAATGCACACTGCAACTGGCAAAAAATGGGAGGTAAAAGCCTACCACACTTGGGACTTTAAAGATGGACTTATTATAAGCGGAGGAGATTATTTTGATGCAAGTGGCTTGGTAAATTATCTTCAAGAGGAAGAAGAAGTGCAAGAAGAAGTTACTGAATAATTTACACCTTATTTTTTCACCTTACAGGCCTTACCCAATTGGGTAAGGCTTTTTTTATTTTTTAATTATTTTATCTCTAGAAATTACAACTCCATTGTTTTTGATGTTGTAATAATAAAAACCACTACTTAAATGACTCAAATTAACTTGTAAATTACTTGAATGTACCAGAAAATCACCTACAGATTGACCCATTGAATTATAAATTGAAAATTCTAAGGGATCGGTATTTGAAAAATCATATTCAATAGTTACTATGCCCTTTGTAGGGTTTGGATACACTATTATTTGCTTTTGCGGTATCGCGATATCTTCTATAGATAGAGACTGACTGCTTGCCACCCAGTTACTTGCCAAAGAGTTGTCTGAGCTTACATCAACCAATTGTAAATACGGGCCCTCTCCATCGGCCTGTTCTGGCCAAGGATCACTATCCATATAATTTACTTGATCTATGGTATTGCCTAAAGCGTCAGACAAAATAATGTTGTAAGAACTATTGCTTAAATCTCTGGTAAAGGCATCAAAGGGAGCAAAACCATAATAGTCTTCGAATATGGTAACATCACTACTTAAATACATTTTTTGATTGGCAGCTACTGTAGCGTTGGCAGCAAATTGATATGAAATACCTAATTCTCTAATGTAATAACCTGTTAAATCAACACTTTGATTAGAGGTATTGGTTATTTCAATAAATTCAAGCTCTTTACTAGAATACCCTGCATCCTCCAGAGGGTTGTAATGTATTTTACTAATCACTAAATCTGGAACAGGAACATCCAAACAATTACTTGAAGAACCAATATTTGTACTCATCCAAGAAATTCTCTCCTGAATCCAACCTTTCATCTCGATAATATTTTCTGCTTGATCTGCAACGGTAGGCCAACCCTCCTGTGGTGGCCATCGTTGTAGTTCTCTTTGCTGTGATTCGGTTAGTGTAGCAACATACTCGTCCATAAGATTGGAAATTGTGAGATAGTTTAAGGGTTGATTTGCCCCTGTTAGCTCAAACCAGCGTTTGGCCAAGTAGCAATTAAAGGTGTCATCTTGAAATAAATCTCTCCAAAATTTAGCGCCCCTATTTTCAAAATCAAATTGCCATACATCATAAAAGCTTCTGTCGTACCCAAAAACAAATAAATCATTACCAAAGGATAAGTTGTAATCCCAAACAGGACCTGCCCTGAGTTTACCGCCTCTATCTTTATGGAAATAGGTGCTAAATTGGTAGGAGTCAGGATTTGAAGCAAATTCTGCCATTAGCATATAATCTACAAAGCTAGGAATATCAATCATGGATGGATACCCATCATCAATAGATGTATTAGCAGGGTTTGTTTGTGCTGCCAAGTCATAAAACACATTTTCTATGTAATTGTCTTGCGCAGAAGTAATATTCTCTGTTTTTGGATAATGGTGTAAAAAATTAGTATCCCAACCTCCATAATTAGGCATTGTCCAAGCTATTTCATCTCCTCCAGTAGTTTTGTCTGCCTTTATTATGTATCCTCCAGTTATATCTGGAAAATCATTATCATCATCAGCTATTTTTTTTAAGTTCACTCTGTCAGAATCTCTTTTAACTTTTTCGGTTAAAAAATAAACTCCTTTGTAATCTCCATTAACAATTACTTCAATAAAGGCAACTCTTGGGGCGTAATTACCCATATTACTGGCCAAAGTGTATGACAAATAATCACGAATCATAGAGGGGTCATAGGCTAAAGAATTTAAAACCCAGTCATTCTCTGATGGCATACCCAATAAGCTAACATTATTGTTAGAATCACCATCTTGCAAAAGAGTGGTAAAACCATATGGTTTTTTATCTAATACTTGGGAGCTACTTCCTCTTAATTCGATCCCTATCCTACCCTTATAATTTAGATACAATTCATTGGTACTATCTGTTAAATAATTTCTAGTTCCATCAGGTCTATAAATTAGTTGCATACTACCCAGTACTTTTGGCTCATCTGGTATTTCTGCAGGCAAATTTGTTTGGGGATCTATATCTGTTGAAATTACCATAATAGGTAAATTGCTATCACTTAATATTGTTTGTTGTGCAACTGAAACTTGCCATAAAAACAAAAAAAGGAATGAGAAAAGGAAAGACTTATTTTTCATGAGATAGGTTATAAAAGCGTACTACAAACATCATACAAAAAACATCGTTATGATTGTTAGTAAATATAGTTAATACATCATAATTAGAGTTTGAATAATTACAAATACTCTAAAAAGAGTTACAATATAACTCCTTTTATTGTTCAACCCACTGCTCTATTGTTTTAAACACAGGACACAAACTCTGAGATTTATCTGTTAAACTATACTCTACCTTTGGAGGAATTTGTTGGTATTGTTTTCTAGAAATAAGCTTGTCTTTTTCAAGACTTTTTAATTGATCTGCCAATGTTCAAGTTAAGATATCAAAAAAAAAGGTTGTTTATAGCCCAATTCCCTACAGTAGGATGTCAAAAAAATAGGCTCAATGTTAAAGAAATCACAATCAAGATATACACCTTGCACAATCCACCCTATTTTTGTAGGTTTATACAAAACTTAAAGTTATCAAAGAAGAGATGGATTTATTAGAACAAGCAGCTGAGTTTGAAAAAGCTAAGATGAGTCACATGTCTACCAGTGACCGTGTACACGCATCACGGGAGGCTAAAAGGCTTGTGCTTGCTATCAATGAAATGTACAAGAAAACAAAAGACGAAAAATTAATGGATGCCATGAAACGCATCACCGCAAAAAAGAAAAAAATAGAAGTTCGCCTCAAAGGGAGGTCAGAAATATCTTAATCAAACAAAAAACTGCGCAACTAGCGTAGTTTTTTTTTACATCTATCTTTCAGTAATTAAAAAAACAACTTCTAATTAATGTATTTTCAATACAAACAAAGCGTAAATCTTGTGGCTCTTATTGCTAGTCTAGTTTTAAAAAAAATACTATTATTGTCTAAACAATAAGACCGTTTTATAAGCCCAGCAAAACACCTTATTGTATCACTTAAATACCCAAGTTTAAAAACAATACAATGGATTTATTACAACAAGCACAGGCATATGAAGATGCAAAAATGAGCCATATGTCTACCAGTGATAAAGTTGCTGCATCACGCGAGGCAAAAAGGCTCATATTAGCTATTAACCAACGTTACAAAGAGACCAAAGATGAGGCGCTAATGGACCTCATGAAAAGACTCACTGTTAAAAAGAAAAAAATTGAGAAAAGATTGGGAGGTCTACCAACAGAGTTATAGCCCTAAAAAGTAAACACCATAAAAAAACCGCTTCTTTTGAGAAGCGGTTTTTTAATTTATGACAGTGTAGGTTATAGAAAGGTTACTCTTCCTCACTTTTGGTACATAGCCCCTACTACTTTAATTTCGCCTGTATCTTCCAGCTCTTTTAAAACAGGACTCATAACTCTAAGGTTATCAATGGCCATATGCACATTTTTAACAGCTACCCTATTTACAAAATCAATATTGCTAGAGGTGCGCAAAGCCGCATCTGCAGGTTCTGTTACTGCTGTAACAGCTGGTGCTATTTTTTCAAGCATACCAGTGAGGTTTCCTAATTTTGCATGATCACAGGCTCCTTTTACAGCGCCACAAGCTGTATGTCCTAATACTACAACAACTTTAGTGCCTGCTAGTTTTGTTGCAAACTCCATGGATCCTAAAATATCCTGGTTCACAAAGTTTCCTGCAATACGAATGCTAAATAAATCTCCAATACCTTGATCGAAAACCAATTCTGCAGAAACCCTTGAGTCTATACAATGTAATACAGTTGCAAAAGGATATTGTCCTGCGCTTGTGTCTGCAACTTGTTGCATTAAATCTCTAGAGACTTGAGTACTTGTTATAAACCTATTATTTCCGTCTTTTAATGCTTGTAAAGCAGCATCTGGGCTCATTGCCTCTTGTGTTTGTTTTGTGTGTGCTTTCATAATTAATATTTTTCAATTCTAAATTTACGATACTTTTTTGGGTCTTAATGTGAAAAATTCAATAAAACTTTCTGGATTTTCTACAACACCTCTTTCAGAAATTAATGTAATAAAAATGTTTCTGTTTTGAGCCTTTTGCTGAAAATCCTCAAGAATTTCGATAATATCGTTATCCAAATAACGAGTTTTAGTTACATCTAGCTCTAAACTACTGTCTCTAGGTAAACAATCCAATTCTTTTAAAATAGCACCTTTATTAAAAAAGGTAACTTCTTCTGCTAATGTCATTTTAACTTTAATAACACCATTACTTTTATCTTCCATGTGTAAAAAGTGAGAGTTTTGATAACTCTTTATTAAAATAACAACAACACCTACAGACAAACCTAGTGCAATACCTACGAGCAAGTCTGTAAATACAATACCCACCACTGTTACTGTAAAAGGGGCAAATTGTTTCCAACCCAATAGATACATCTCTTTAAATAAAGATGGCTTTGCTAACTTATATCCCACAATTAACAAAATAGAAGCCAACACAGATAAAGGTATTTTATTTAAAAGTGTAGGTATTGCAACCACAGATATTAGCAATAGAAAACCATGTATAATAGCGGCCATTTTGGTTTTCCCGCCAGACTGTATATTAGCAGAAGATCTTACAATTACCTGCGTTACAGGTAGACCCCCAATTAATCCAGATACAATATTACCAGCACCTTGTGCTACTAGTTCTTTATTGGTTGGAGTAACCCTTTTTAGAGGGTCCAACTTATCGGTGGCCTCAACACACAGTAATGTTTCTAAACTCGCAACAAGAGCGATAGTGAAGGCTGTAATCCAAATAGCTGGATTTGTTACTCCAGAGAAATTTGGTGTGCTAAACTGCCCTAGAAACATATCAAAGCTATCTGGTATAGGTACACTAACAAGATGCTTATTTGATATTCCAAATACTGTGCTGTCTTGGGTGAAAATGAAATATAAAATACCAACTCCAACAGCCACAAGTGGCCCTTGTATGAGGGTGAAAATTTTTCCTTTACTAGAAAGAACAGTACTCCACAGTAGCAGAATCACTAGGGCAATAATAGCAATAATAGTAGGTCCTACACTTATTGTATTAATAGCATGTAAAATACCAGAGAAGGTAGTGTCTCCATCTACTTGAAAAAATGAAAAATCAACCTCTTGTGAAGAATTATACCCAAAAAAATGAGGAATCTGCTTTAAGATGATAATAATACCAATTCCAGTTAGCATTCCTTTAATAACAGAGGATGGGAAATAGTACCCAATAATACCCGCTTTCAAAAAGCCAAATACCATTTGTATAACACCTCCAAGAACAACTGCTAGTAAAAAGTTCTCAAAACCACCTAAACTACTAATGGCAGTAAGTACAATAGCAGCTAATCCTGCCGCTGGGCCACTAACTCCTACTTGAGAGCCACTTAAAACTCCTACTAATATACCACCAACAATTCCTGCAATAAGACCAGAAAACAGTGGAGCTCCACTGGCCAAGGCAATACCCAAACAAAGAGGTAATGCAACAAAAAATACAACGATACTTGCAGGTATATCGTTCTTTAAATTCTTAAAAATATTTGATTTAGACATATGCGTACGCGCAAAATAGAAATAGCTATTTTGCTTTTTTTAATTAAATAGAAAATTGAAATGTAGGGGTATGAGAAAATTTAAAATAAACTTCTCATACCAAGAGGTGAACTAAAGAAAGACCTCTGGTGGTGGATTACTTATCTCTAAGAAAACAGAACGAAAAAAAGGGTTTGGAGTTTGTGCTATTTTACTTGAATTTGAATTTGAAAAAACAATAGCTAACTGCCCGTGATTGGTTGTTATTTTCTTTTCTTCAGAAAGTTCTTTTTCTTGCTTGTTTTTATTTTCACCTTCTTTCTCAGAATCGTTGTCAATATCTATGACCACTGCAGTAATTTGCGCGGTAACTAGTATAGAGCTAAATATAGGTTGTCCTATAAAGAAGAACAACACCGCTATGCTTAGGAGGGTTTTATGAGCTTTTATTAATAAAAATGTACTCAATTGTAATCGGTTTTGTTTGGTTGAAAAATTATAATTATAATTCTTTAATTAAGGAAATTGTTTAATATCTATTCCCTTAAAAAGCACAAATATAATAGCTAGTTGGTTAAAAATTTAAAATTTAATTTTATTAATAAAAATTTAACCTTTAGTGTTAAAAATTCAGCATAAAAAAACCTCAACATACAATGTTGAGGTTTTATAAAAAAGGTAATGATAAGTATTACTTAAACACTACCACTCTCTTGCTAGCTTTGTATGAGCCGTTGGTTAACGACACAAAAAACACGCCAACTGGTTGGGCGCTAAAGTCTAATGTAGTTGTATGGGTTTGCCCATTACTATCCAAAAGTCCTTTTGTTATTTGTTGACCAATTGTATTGTATACACTATAGCTAATAGCACCAAAGTCCCTAGTTGTTGTGAAATTTACATCATACTGTTTGGCTCCTGCTGCTATAATAGTAAAATCACCAGCATTGAACTCTTGATCTATTACAGATAAGGTTGTATTGCTAATTGTTTTTGTAAATGAGTCATTAGGAGTGTTAGCATCTTCAGATAACAAGGTACGTGCTTCTATCTCATACTCTTGCTGAGCTATTGATAAATCTATGGTTGTATTAAATGTATAAGTAGCAGAAGCTTGAGGGGCAATCGTTTCTGTAAAGGTTTCTGTAGCTATTAATGCTCCATCAACTCTTAAGGCAACTTCAAAATTCTCTTGAGGGTCTGTACCAAAATTAAATATTTTAACCGTTACAGTTTCTGCGTCTGTTAAATCATCACCACTTACTGGCTGGTCAAAGTTGTAAACCCCTATATCTTCAGAGAAACCATTATTTAAAGTAAAAGAGGCAATACGAGTTCTCCATTGATTCACTCCCTGGAAATACTCTGAGGTATGCCAAAAAGTAACACCATCTGGATCCATAGTTAGGTGGGCGTAATCTCCAAATCTGTTTGTATTTGTTTGCCTTCCTAAACCATCCCATATAACTCCCTCAGGAAAAGTCATCTGGCCAAGGGCATCACCATCATAACGACCTGTATATCTAATACTAGCAGATGTATTTTCACTACTAAGGTTATATGCCATACCAATATTTCCGTCTTGATCCATAGCAGCACTACTCATGTACCTACTCTCTCCATCTTCTGGTGCATATGACCCCTCTTGGTACAATGCCCAACTACTGTCTGAATCTGTGTTTCGAAGCTCTATCCAACGAATTCCTCCACGCTGGCTACCCATATCTTCATTAAATGAAATCACCCAAGAATTATGATTTACAAAACTCCTGTAGTTTGCAGCAAAGCTAATTACTCCAGAAGCGCCATCTAAACGTTGGTCTGTACTTGGTTGTTTGAAATCTCCCTGTCCAAATTGACGGAAAAAAGAATCAAAAGGAGCCGTTTCAATTTCTTGAGGCTGGCTAACTGTTGAGTTATCTGGATCTGCGAAATCTGTTTCTATAGTCCAAACTTTTAGGTGATCGTAAGAAACACCACTCCAAGAACCATCTTGCAGGTAAACAATAAAGGCAGGAGAATCTGTATCAGCATCATTACCCACTAAATTGGCCGGCTCTGGGCTAATTACTGTGGTTGGGTTTCTGATGAATTGAGGTAAATTAAACCCAATAATTGTTGGATCCTCGTCACCGTCTATCATAGCCTGTCTGTCCAAGACATACACTTTATCTCCTTGGGTTTTATTGGCAGTTAAGTAATAGCCATCATGCCAAACCGAATAATGCGGGTAATCTGGAAATGCATCTAGTGGGTAGTTGTATAGGTTGTAAGAACCGGTAGGGTCTGGAGTTTGAGAAACACCAATAATAAGGGCGTTGGTTCCTACATTGAATTGACTTACAAAAAAACGATCTGCAAGATGATCATACATTACAATAGGATCACCGTTATTGTTTCCATTGCCTAGAAAAGTACCCAACGCAACTGGCCCAGTTAACAACTCACCGGTTTTGTCAAATATTTTTACAACTAAGTTTACAGCATGTACATAATGGTTAGGTCCTACCGCACCTGTTGGATCTGGAGGTAAAGCTTGCCCTTCTTGGATGGATGCACCTTGAAAATTTTGTAACACCGTAAGAGGGTCTCTGGTTCCTTGCTCGCTTTGGTATCCAGGGTGTTGACCTTCTAGGGGTAAATCATTTTCATCTATTACAGCATTTTTTTGAGATGGATCAAATTTCTGTTTAATCTCTCTAGCATACTCAAACCCTTCTTCTTCCATTTCTGTAACACTTGGCATATCACGAAGTGCAATTGTAGTACCCACAAATGTACCTTGAGAGATAGAGTTTGGTCCTTGGGTTTGTTGTGCAAAAGTATTCCAAGAAAAGAAAATAGCAATTGCGATTAATAGGTTTTTTAATTTCATAATGTTGTTTAAATTAATTTAATTTTATGCAATATAACTCTTAGAGGGTAATTTGTTGTATGTAAATTACATACTTAACTCAATTTTAAGAGAAATTTATTGCAAGATACTTAGAGATGAGCCTGCCCACTAATAAAACAACTCACAATAATCTCACAGACTTATATTGTGAGGATAAAAGCTGTTAAAAAGTTTCTCATAACCTTGACCAAATCAGGTATATTCTACTAAAAAATTTCAGAAAAAAAACTACCTTTACACTTTAAAAACCATTGAAATCCTAACAAGAATGATTCACTTTTTTGGAGACGTTACAATCAAAGTATTTGCTGTCCAAACAACCGCAGAACTTTCAACACAAAGCAGCCAAAAACTGCAATGGCTTTTTGGCAATACACCACAAATAAAGCAGTCCGCAATCGCGGATTTTTTTATTGGTCCTAGAGCAGCTATGATTACACCATGGAGTACAAATGCTGTTGAAATAACACAAAACATGGGTGTTGAAGGAATTATTAGAATTGAAGAGTTCGTCCCCGCTACAGAAACTACAAGTGATTTTGACCCAATGTTATTGCAAAAATTTCCCTTGTTAGACCAAACTATTTTTGATGTATCTGCAACGCCAGAGGCTGTAAAAGATATTCACGATATTGCTACCTACAATGATTCTGAAGGCTTAGCTTTAAACAAAGAAGAAGTAGCATACCTAGACTCACTAGCAACCAAACTGGGAAGAAAACTTACAGACTCCGAGGTTTTTGGATTTAGCCAGGCCAATAGCGAGCATTGCAGACACAAAATATTTAATGGCACCTTTATTATAGATGGAGAGAAAATGCCCTCTTCGTTATTCAAATTAATCAAAAAAACTTCCAAAGAAAACCCCAACGAAATTGTATCTGCCTACAAAGACAATGTTGCTTTTGTAAATGGTCCTGTAGTAACCCAATTTGCCCCAAAGAGTCCAGACAAACCAGATTACTATCAAAACAAAGATTTTAATAGTGTTATTTCAATAAAAGCAGAAACACACAACTTCCCTACAACAGTAGAGCCTTTTAACGGAGCTGCAACAGGATCTGGTGGAGAAATTAGAGACAGATTGGCTGGAGGAAAAGGATCACTGCCCCTAGCTGGCACCGCAGTTTACATGACATCGTACTCAAGGTTAGAAAAAAATCGCCCCTGGGAGCAAGCCATGGAGCAAAGAGATTGGTTGTACCAAACACCGCTTGATATTTTAATTAAAGCAAGTAATGGAGCTAGTGATTTTGGAAACAAATTTGGCCAACCACTTATCACAGGATCTGTACTCACCTTTGAGCACGAAGAACACGCAAGAAAACTTGGCTTTGACAAAGTTATTATGATGGCCGGAGGAATTGGCTATGGTAAAGCAGAACAAGCCCTAAAGGATACACCTCAACAAGGAGATCAGATCGTGATTCTTGGCGGAGAAAATTACCGCATCGGTATGGGAGGCGCAGCCGTATCTAGTGCAGACACAGGTGCCTTCTCTAGCGGTATAGAATTAAATGCCATACAACGCTCAAATCCAGAAATGCAAAAACGCGCTGCTAATGCTGTAAGAGGGATGGTAGAGAGTGATGTAAACCCTATTGTATCTATTCATGATCATGGCGCAGGAGGGCACCTCAACTGCCTTAGCGAGCTGGTGGAAGATACCGGAGGGAAAATTAATATAGATGCCCTTCCTGTTGGAGACCCAACACTTTCTGCTAAAGAGATTATAGGAAACGAATCTCAAGAACGCATGGGTCTTGTTATTGGTGAAAAAGACATCAATACCCTGCAACGCGTTGCAGATAGAGAGCGATCTCCAATGTACCAGGTTGGTGAAGTTACTGCAGATCATCAATTTACTTTTGAGAGCAAAAAAACAGGAGAAAAACCCATGGATTTTGCTTTAAGTGATATGTTTGGAAGTTCTCCAGAAACAATCATGAGAGATACAACCATAGATAGAAATTACACCCCCGCAAATTATGATGTATCTGAGATTAAAAAATATACCTCTGCGGTATTAAGCCTTGAGGCTGTAGGGTGTAAAGACTGGTTAACTAACAAAGTAGATCGCTGTGTAACGGGTAAAGTAGCAAAACAACAATGCGCCGGGCCTCTACAATTACCACTCAATAACTGTGGAGTAATGGCACTAGATTATAAGGGTAAACAAGGGGTTGCCACAAGTATTGGCCACTCTCCTATCTCAGGACTTATAGATCCAGTAGCTGGATCTAGAAATTCTATAACAGAGTCTTTAACCAATATTATTTGGGCGCCCCTAGACAAAGGATTAAAAAGTATTTCTTTATCTGCCAATTGGATGTGGCCCTGTAATAATCCGGGAGAAGATGCTCGTTTGTATAAAGCTGTTGAAGCCACCAGTGATTTTAGTATCGCTCTTGGCATTAATGTGCCCACTGGAAAGGATTCTCTTTCTATGAAGCAGAAATACAAAAATGAGGAAGTAATTTCTCCAGGAACTGTAATTATAACAGCTGCTGGACACTGCAAGGATATCAAAAAAGTTGTAGAGCCTGTATTACAAAAAGACAAAGGAAGCATCTATTACATAAACATAAGCCAAGACAATTTTAAACTAGGAGGATCCTCTTTTGGACAAGTGTTAAGTAGCATTGGAAATGAGGCTCCAACAGTAAAAAGTGCCTCTTATGTAGCCAAGGTATTTAACACCATACAAGGTCTTATTATGGAAGACCAAATTGCAGCAGGTCATGATGTTGCCTCTGGAGGACTTATTACTACCCTGTTAGAAATGTGCTTTGCAGACACTAACTTAGGAGCTACTTTAAACCTATCTGATCTTGAAGAAAAAGATACGGTAAAAGTTTTATTTTCAGAGAATTGCGGTTTAGTAATTCAAGCATCACATGATGGTGTTTTCGAAAATATTTTACTGGAAAACAGCATAGATTTTGTTAAAATAGGAACGGTGTCAACCAAAGAAAAGCTATCGCTAACCAACCACAACGATACACTTTCTTTCGATGTAGCTCAAATGAGAGACTCTTGGTATAAGACCTCTCACCTACTGGATGTAAAGCAGAGCGGAAATATGGCAATACCTCGTTTTGAAAACTATAAAAATCAAGCCTTACAGTTTACATTTCCAAAAAACTTTGACGGTAAGAAACCTGTAATAGACCCTTCAAAAAAACGGATCAAAGCCGCTATTATTAGGGAAAAAGGATCTAACAGCGAACGAGAAATGGCAAACGCCATGTACTTGGCTGGTTTTGATGTGAAAGATGTTCACATGACAGATTTAATTCAAGGAAGAGAAACCTTAGAAGACATAAAATTTATAGCGGCAGTTGGCGGCTTCTCAAACAGTGATGTGCTAGGAAGCGCAAAGGGATGGGCAGGTGCATTTTTGTATAATGAAAAAGCAAATACCGCATTGAAAAATTTCTTTGCAAAAAAGGACACCCTTTCTCTAGGGGTTTGTAATGGATGTCAATTATTTGTTGAATTAGGATTACTAAATCCTCAAGACACAGAGAAACCAAAAATGCTTCACAACGATAGCGGAAAGTTTGAGTGTAATTTCACTTCAGTAACCATTCAAGAAAATAATTCGGTAATGCTATCTTCTCTAGCAGGAAGCACCCTCGGTATTTGGGCAGCCCATGGAGAGGGTAAGTTTTCATTCCCTAAAGAAGAAGGGCATTATAACATTGTTGGAAAATATGGGTATGACGCATTTCCAGCAAACCCAAATGGGAGTGATTACAACACCGCAATGATGACAGATGCCTCTGGAAGACACCTTGTAATGATGCCACATTTAGAGCGCTCAACTTTTCCCTGGAATTGGGGGCACTACCCAAAAAACACAAATGATGAGGTTAGTCCTTGGCTAGAAGGGTTTGTGAACGCAAGAAAATGGCTGGAAACTAATTAATTTTCTAACTTTTAATTCATATTTAACACTCTAAAGCATTTACTAACGATACCTTTGGTTGTTATTGCTAGGTTATTTACTTGAAAATAAAATGAGAATGAAAAATACGCTACTTATATTTTTATTGCTATGTGCTACCTTTACTGGTTTTTCTCAGTCTTTGCAAGAGAAATTTCAACGTGCAAAAATTTACTACTCAGATTCCAAACAATTGTCTCAATTAGAGAGTTTGGGTGTGGCTGTAGATCATGGAAAACACAAAAAAGGATATTTTATTATTTCAGATTTTTCAACCAAAGAGCTTACCATTGCGCGTAATAATGGTTTTAAACTTGAGGTGTTAATAGATGATCTTGAACAGCATTTTTTAACTCAAAACAACCTTAGAGTACCTCTTAAAAATCTAGAATGTGAAGCGGTAAGTGAAACCTATCAAACTCCAGTTCATTTCAATGACCCTGTAGGGTCTATGGGGGGCTATTTTACATACCAAGAAGTATTGGATGAGTTAGACCAGATGAAGGCACTCTACCCTAATTTAATTACAACAAAATCAAATATTAGTTCTTTTTTAACCCAAGGACAGCCAGATAATTCTGTCACTCCATCCATTGGCAGCAATGGCATTAAATGGGTAAAAATAAGTGATAACCCAGATGCCTCAGAGCAGGAACCGCAAATATTATACTCGGCGATACACCATGCCCGTGAACCAATGTCATTACACCAGCTTATTTTTTACATGTGGTATTTGCTAGAAAATTATGAATCAGATACAGAGGTTCAAAGCATTGTAAATAATACCGAACTTTTCTTTGTTCCTGTTGTAAACCCGGACGGATACCTTTACAACGAAAAAACCAATCCAAATGGAGGTGGTTTTTGGAGAAAAAACAGAAGAAACAACGGCAATGGAACCTTTGGTGTAGACAACAACAGAAATTACGAATATTTTATTGATGGAAACTCTGGCAATGGTATGTGGGGCGGCGAGGGATCATCTGGAAATCCAGACAGTCAGGTATATAGAGGTTCTTCTCCATTTAGTGAGGTAGAGAATCAAGCCATGAAATGGTTTGTAGAACAGCACAATTTTATCATGGCCTTTAACAATCATAGCTATGGTGAATTGCTACTTCGCCCATATGGATACATAGAAAATACGCCATCTGCAGATGAAGAATTACTTGACAATTTAGGAGCAGAGTTAGTTTCACAAAATGGATATGATAACATCTTATCTGCAGAACTATATGCAGCCGCTGGAGACAGTGATGACTTTATGTACGGCACCGTTGGAACCCATGATAAAATACTAGCATATACTCCAGAAATTGGACCTGAGTTTTGGCCGCCTTCAAATCAAATAGAAGCCATTTCTAAATCTATGATGTATCATAATTTAACGGCCGCAAAAATGACCAACAACTTTGCCTCTTTAAAAGATACAGCGCCGCTCTACACAGGAACCTCTCCTGTGATAGATGCTCCTTTTGAAATAAAAAGATTTGGTTTGTCTGGTAATGGAAACTTTAGTGTTTCACTCAATCCTATATCTAACAATATTAACGCCGCAGGAGATCCTGTAAATTTTAACGGTCTTGAGCTGTTAGAAACACAAACTGGAAACATACAATACAGCATAAGCGGCTCAGTAAATAGCGGAGATCTCATTGTGTATGAGTTAGTTGTTAATAATGGAAGCTTTGACACAACACTTCTAGTTACAAAAACATTTGGGAGCCTTACCGCTATATTTGAAGATGATGCCTCCTCAACCTCAAACTACTCAAATAATGGGTGGGCCACAACTACACAAAGTTTTGTTTCTGCGCCAAGTAGCATCACAGAATCACCAAATGGAGATTATAATGACAACGCAAATAAATCTATAGAATTAAACAACACCATAGACCTCACCGATGTTATTGGTGCTAATGTAACGTTTTGGACCAAGTTTGATATAGAAAATAATTATGATTATGCGCAGTTCCAAATTTCCACAAACGGCGGCAATAGCTGGATATCACAATGCGGGCTATACACCAATCCAGGAAGTGAGGACCAACCACAGGGGCAGCCTTTGTATGATGGAACACAAAATAATTGGGTACAAGAACAAATAGATTTAAGTGATTATATTGGTCAAACCATAAACGCACGTTTTATTTTTAGGTCAGATAATTTTGTAGAGGAAGATGGTTTTTACTTTGACGATTTAACGTTTAATACCTTAAACGATGATACGCTTTCCATAGAAGATATCCAGCAATATAGATTTGGTATCTATCCAAACCCAGTAAAAGACATATTACATGTTACAACCAACCTAACAGACTACACTGCAGCTATATATGCTATGGATGGTAAACTTATAAAAACCAGCAAAGCATCTGCAAATCATTCATTAGATTACAGTGATCTTGCCCCTGGAATATATATATTAAAACTATCTCAAAAAGCAACCCTACAAACCTTTAAGATCATAAAACAATAACAACACCTATAGGTTTTAAAAAAATGTCATATCGGTATCCGGGTATGACATTTTTTTGTGCGGTTTGATTTAAATTATTGAAGTTATTTAAAATCAATATTTTTCACTATTTTGCATTCACAGAAACTATAATGATATGACAGAAGTAAAAAGACTTTTTGACTTTCCGTACTACCAATTAGAGAACTACCCTCAAGAGGCGGCGCTCGTTAGTAAAGTTAACGGAACCTGGGTGAAGACATCCACACAGCAATATATAGACCAGGCCAATGCAATAAGCCGCGGTTTGATTAAACTAGGTGTGAAAGCCAATGACAAAGTAGCCATTATCTCTATGACAAATAGAACCCAATGGAATATCTGTGACATTGGAATACTACAAACAGGTGCACAAGATGTGCCTATTTACCCTACCATCTCTGAGCAGGATTATGAGTATGTACTCAATCACTCAGAATCTAAATATGTATTTGTTTCTTGTAAAGAAGTACTAGATAAAATAAATAAAATAAAAGCAAATGTCCCTACGCTATTGGGAGTATATAGCTTTGAAGATATAGACGGTTGTGATTCTTGGCAAGAGGTGATTACCCTTGGTAATGACAATCAAGACCTGCAGCAAGAAGTACAAAAACGTATGGATGCAGTGCAGGAAGATGACTTGGCTACCCTAATATACACCTCTGGAACTACTGGTAGGCCAAAAGGAGTGATGCTAAGCCATAAAAATATTGCCTGTAATGCAAAACACAGTAAAGGAAGGTTACCTATAGAAATGGGTAAGTCTAAAGCGCTTAGTTTTCTACCAGTATGTCACATATATGAGCGCATGTTACTATACATGTACCAATATTGTGGAGTAAGTATTCATTTTGCTGAAAGTTTAGAAACAATCAGTGACAACCTTAAAGAAATTCATCCAGAGGTAATGACGGCTGTGCCGCGTTTACTTGAAAAAGTATATGATAAAATTATTGCCAAAGGAGCAGATTTAACGGGAGTTAAAAAGAAGTTATTCTTTTGGGCCGTAGATCTAGGCCTTCAATGGGAGCCTTATGGCCAAAACGGATGGGTCTATGAAACAAAGCTAAAAGTAGCCCGCAAGTTAATTTTCAGTAAGTGGCAAGAAGCTCTTGGTGGAAACTTAAAAGCTATTGCTTCTGGATCTGCAGCATTACAACCAAGATTAGCTAGAGTATTTAATGCCGCAGGTTGCCCAGTTATGGAAGGGTATGGCCTCACAGAGACCTCTCCTGTAGTAACAGTTAATGATATGCGTAATGGTGGCTTTAGAATTGGAAGTGTTGGTAAAGCATTACCAGACACCGAAGTTAAAATTGCTGAAGATGGAGAAATCTTAATCAAAGGACCTCAAGTAATGCAAGGATACTACAAAGATCCAGAGCAAACTGCAGAGGTACTTAAAAATGGATACTTCCATACCGGAGATATTGGAGAAATAGATAACGACGGTTTCTTAAAAATTACAGACCGTAAAAAATCTATGTTTAAAACCAGTGGTGGTAAATACGTAGCGCCTCAATTAATTGAAAATGCAATGAAGCAGTCTTCATTCATTGAGCAAATTCTTGTGGTGGGTGATGGAGAGAAAATGCCAGCTGCGCTAATCCAACCAAACTGGGAATGGATAAACCAGTGGAGCGCTATAAAAGGTCATGATATTTCTAAAGACACAGCAGTTGCATCTCAAGATCAAAAGCTGATTGATCGTATCCAAGAAGAAATTAACTTCCACAACGAAGGTTTTGGAAGTTGGGAAAAAGTAAAAACCTTCCAGCTTACTCCAGATCTTTGGAGTATTGAGGCAGGACACCTTACTCCTACCATGAAATCTAAGCGTAAAGTAATTAAGGAAATGTACAAAGACCTTTATGAGAAGCTCTATGGGCGTTCTTAATACAGGTACAGGTTTGTACAATAAATCACGCTATTTACATAGCGTGATTTTTTTTTGAAATCGTAGCTCCAAAAAAGGCTCCAAAATTAAAAACAGCATCCCTGCTTGGTAGCGCAAATTGTTTTGTAACATTTTACTACATTTGTTTACTAACCTATATAATCAAAAAAATACAAAAATGTCTAAATCAAATGTTACAGTAAAAGATAGTTCTATCCAATATGGTCTTATTCTAGGTGGAATTTTAGCAATTTCAACGGTATTAATGTATGCCTTAAACCAGGAATTATTTCTCTCTGTTTGGATTGGTGTAGGTACTATTTTGGTTGTTATAGGTACTGGTATTTTTGCAACAGCCAAAGCAAAAGACATACTGGGCGGCTTTATGAGCTTTAAAGAAGCCTTTACAGCATACTTTATTACTACAGCAGTTGGTTTAGCCATAAGCACGGTAGTAGGTATCTTAATATTTTCTATAGTAGACACAGAACTTGCCTCTTATTTAAATGAGCAAAGTATTGAGATGACCAGAGAATTTATGGAGCGATTCAATACCCCACAAGAGGTAATAGATGAATCTTTGAGAGAACTTGGAGAAATTGATAATTTTTCAATAGTTAATCAAGCAAAATCATATGCCTCAGGACTAATTGTACAAGCGGTTATTGGATTACTTGTTGGGCTTATTTTCAAGAAAAGTGATCCAAACGCCATAGACTAACCTATGAATATATCTGTAGTCATACCTCTATTAAATGAGGAGGAATCTATTAAAGAATTATACCTCTGGATTGCAAAAGTAATGCAAGCCAATAGTTTTAGCTATGAGGTAATCTTTATTGATGACGGCTCCACAGATAACTCATGGGCTATCTTAGATTCACTTCACAAACACCATCCAGAGATAAAAGCCATTCAGTTTCTAAAAAACTTTGGTAAATCTCAAGCCCTGCATGCAGGGTTTGCAATGGCCAAAGGAGATGTTATTATTACCATGGATGCAGACTTGCAAGATAATCCAGAAGAAATACCTTTGCTGTATAACATGATTTTAAATCAAGGGTATGATTTGGTGTCTGGCTGGAAAAAAGTGAGGTATGATTCTAAGATATTTAAAAACTTTCCATCCAAAATATTTAATTGGGCGGCAAGAAAAACCTCTGGTGTCCAATTAAATGATTTTAATTGCGGACTCAAGGCATACAAAAAAGAGGTAGTAAAAAACATAGAGGTTACCGGAGAAATGCATCGGTACATTCCTGTATTGGCTAGTAATGCGGGGTTTACAAATATTGGAGAGAAAATAGTAAAACACCAGGCGCGTAAATATGGCAGTACAAAATTTGGCGCAGAACGCTTTACCCACGGATTCCTAGATTTACTTACACTTTGGTTCTTTTCTAGATTTGGCAGAAGACCCATGCACTTATTTGGTGCTTTGGGTGCTTTTATGTTAACTATTGGGTTTTTGTTTGCTTTTTATCTAGGAGTTGATAAGTTGTTTATTAATCCAACAGGTAGACTCATAACAGAAAGGCCTCAATTTTATATAGCTATAACCGCTATGATTATAGGATCACAACTATTTTTGGCTGGATTTTTAGGAGAGCTACTCTTACGCTCTAAAAAAGAAAGCAACAACTATAGCGTAAAAACCACGTTATAGATACACATGTTATATCAACCTTTAAAATTTGTGAATATCTCACATCACAACTGGCCTAAAATTGGCTATTTTTGCATACAAAACACCGCTTAATGAATACTATAGACCCAACTTTACTAGATCGCGTTAATACTTGGCTTTCTCCTACTTTTGACACCAATACACAGGAACAAATAAAACACATGATTTCTAATGACCCAGAGGCATTAGATGATGCTTTTTACAAAAACCTAGCTTTTGGTACCGGAGGAATGCGTGGTGTTATGGGTATTGGTGATAATAGAATAAACAAATACACCCTTGGTAAAAACACACAAGGACTAGGTCCCTATTTAAAGCAGTGCTTCCCCAGTGAGCAACTAAAAGTTGCTATTGCTTTTGATTGTAGGCATAACTCTAAAGAATTGGCACAGGTTGTTGCAGATGTATTTTCTGCCAATGGTATCCAGGTGTTTTTATTTAGTGATTTGCGCCCTACTCCAGAATTATCTTTTGCAGTAAAACATTTAGACTGTCATTGTGGTATTGTACTCACTGCCTCACATAACCCTCCAGAATACAATGGGTATAAAGTATATTGGCAAGATGGAGGCCAGCTTGTACCCCCGCAAGACTCCGCAATTATAAAAGAAATTAATGCATTGGAGTATAGTGACATTCTCTTTAATGCTAATGATAAATTAATAACAGAAATAGATCAAGAGGTAGATGATGCCTTTGCAAAGGCTGCTATAGAAAACGGTAGTTATAATACCCCTACAAAAGCGAAAGAAGATCTAAAGATTGTTTTTACTGCCTTGCATGGTACCTCCATTACTATGATACCAAGGGTTTTGGAAGCAGCAGGGTATACAAATGTTCATGTGGTAGCTAAACAAGCAACCCCTGATGGAGATTTCCCTACGGTAATCTCACCAAACCCAGAAGAGCCAGAGGCGCTTAAAATGGCTATAGAGATTGCAGAGCAAACAAATGCAGATATTGTTATTGGTACAGATCCAGATTGTGATAGATTAGGGATTGCTGTTAGAAATGCCAAGGGCAATATGGAAATTATTAACGGAAACCAAGCCATGGTTATCAAAACAAATTTTCTTCTTGAAAATTGGAAAAACACTGGTAAGTTAACTGGAAACCAGTTTATAGCCTCCACCATTGTATCAACACCAATGATTGCAAAAATTGCTGATGCTTATGGTGTTATCTACAAAGAAAGTCTCACTGGTTTTAAGTGGATTGCCAAAATGGTGGAAGATTTTCCAGAGTTAGAATTTATTGGCGGTGGAGAAGAAAGCTATGGTTTTATGGTAGGAGACTTTGTAAGAGACAAAGATGCTGTGACTGCAAGTTTATTGGCCTGTGAGGTTGCTGCGCAACAAAAAGCGGAATCACGCACCTTATTTGAATATTTAGACACGATTTACAAAGAAGTTGGATACTATAAAGAACATCTTGTCTCCCTTGTTAAAAAAGGAAAAAAAGGCGCCCAAGAGATTCAGCAAGTGATGAAAGACTTGCGCACAAACCCTCTAAAACAAATTGCAGGCAGCCCAGTGGTACGTATAGAGGATTACAATACTAGCGTTGTAACTGATGTTGCAAACAATACTAGTGCGCCTATAGAAATCCCTAAAAGCAACGTACTTATCTACTACACCAAAGACGGAAGCAAGATAGCGGCCAGACCAAGTGGTACAGAACCTAAGATTAAATTTTACATCAGTGTTCAAGACAAGCAACAGGCAGATATTTCAGTACTACTGAAAGATAAAATAAATGCTATTTGTACTGATTTAAATATAGTATAAGCCTATGAATTATTTCAAAAAAATACTACAATACGCAAAACCTTACAAAAAGTATGCGGTGTTAAACATCGCCGCTAACGTATTCTATGCTTTTTTTGGAACCTTAGCCTTTGTTTCTTTAATGCCTATGTTAAAGGTATTATTTGGTAATGGAGAAAAAGTGTTGGTAAAACCTACCTACCTGGGTATTACAAAAATTGGAGATTATTTTGAGCAGTTTTCAAATTTTTACATCACACAGCGTATTGAGGCCTCTGGAGAGATGAGCGCACTTACCATCATGATTGTATTTGTTATTGCTACGTTTTTATTGAAAAATTTATTTGGTTATTTAGCGATGTATTTTATTACCTTTTTGCGAAATGGTGTGCTAAAAGACTTACGTAATGATTTGTATACCAAGACAGTAGATTTGCCAGTTTCACACTATTCAGAAAAAAGAAAAGGAGATACCATTGCCAGAATTACCAATGATGTACTAGAGGTACAACACTCTTTTTTGTCTATTTTGGAGCTCATAGTTAGAGAACCTCTAATGATTTTATTCACCATTATAGCCATGCTTGCTATAAGCCCAAAACTCACTTTATTTGTTTTTATTTTTATTCCTGTGTCTGGTTTTCTAATTTCAAAAATAGGAAAGTCACTAAAAAGCCATAGTGATAAGGTGCAAAAAGAGCAAGGTTATTTTTTATCGCTACTAGAGGAAACATTGGGTGGTTTAAAAATCATAAAAGGATTTAATGCAGAAAAGATTTTCTCAAAAAGATTTGAAGATTCTACCCTGCGCTTTTTTAAATCATCTAACACTTTATTAAATAGACAAAACCTAGCCTCTCCTACTAGTGAGTTTTTAGGTATTGCGGTAATCTCTATACTGTTATGGTATGGAGGATCTATGGTGCTAGTAGATAAATCACTCCCCGCAGAGGCCTTTATAGTTTATATGGGGCTTGCCTATAATATTCTTACACCCGCTAAGGCTATAAGTAAAGCAAGTTATAGCGTAAAAAGAGGAAACGCTGCTGCAGAGCGTGTTTTGGAAATTCTAGAAACTAAATCTAGTATCATAGACAAACCAGATGCAATTGTAAAACAAGGCTTTACAAATACCATGCGTATAGATAACATTTGCTTTAAGTATAATCAAGAAAATGTATTACAAAACTTTTCTCTAGAAATACCCAAAGGTCATACCGTGGCACTAGTAGGCCAAAGTGGTAGCGGTAAAAGCACCATTGCAAACCTAGTAACTCGCTTTTATGACGTTAATACTGGAGTTATAACAATTGATGGTATAGATATAAAAGACATGACTCAAAACTCATTGAGAGGTTTACTTGGGCTTGTGACACAAGACTCTATTTTGTTTAATGACACCATCAGAGAAAACTTACGTATTGGGAAAGAAAATGCTACAGATCAAGAAATTATAGCAGCTTTAAAGATTGCAAATGCCTGGGAGTTTGTTAAAGAGTTACCTAAAACTATTGATTCTAATATTGGTGATAGTGGTAACAAATTAAGTGGTGGCCAGAAGCAGCGCTTAAGTATTGCCAGAGCAGTTCTTAAAAACCCTCCAATAATGATTCTAGACGAGGCTACCTCTGCCCTAGATACAGAGAGTGAACGTCTGGTTCAGGACGCCTTAGAGAATATGATGAAAAACAGAACCTCTATTGTCATTGCCCACAGACTCTCTACCATTCAAAATGCGGATATGATCGTGGTACTAAGCAAAGGATGCATAGTTGAGCAAGGAAAACACGCAGCGCTATTAGCAAAAAAAGGAATGTATTACAGCCTTGTGGAGATGCAATCTTTAGCCTAGGGTTGGTTTATTACATAAAAAAAGAGCAGCTTGGGGGCTGCTCTTGATTATTGTTAAACACATTTGGGGCATGTGCCTAACGTTACTAATATAAGTAGAGTACAAATATAACTCTTTATTAAGACTACACAAGAAAAAAATACTTTTTATCGTGTTTTATTTACACTTTGTCGTATTTTAAGGTGATTTATAGGGTTCTTGTAGATTATTTATTGCCAATAAAGATCGGAAATAGCAAAACCTAAAATGGCGAGAAAGCCCCCGCTATTCTCGCCATTAGTGAACTCATATTACATTTGAGGCATATAATAAAAGTTTCAAAAATTAACCTGAAACAAATATAGAAAGAATTTTCCTACAAAAAAAGTTTTACCTGTACTTTATCTCTTTTATTTGTATTTCATCGGCATTTAATAGAATATTAACTTTGATATCTTCTTGCTCCCACTGGCAAAAGCAACACTATCATTTACAAATTCGATGGCGTAAAAGCACTCTTTAGACAATTCACTCCAGGTAACCCCTTGATTGCTACTGTAAGAAATACCCGGTGAACCAACGGCAACAAGACCTTGCCCTTTTGTTCCAGGGACAAAAGATACCGAAGAGCGATATCCAGGACCTTTGCCGTTACTAAGTAAACTCCATGTTTTACCACCATCTTGGGTAATGGCTTTATTACCCTGGTTAAAGTATTTATCATCCCAATTTCCACCAACAATAACACCGGTGTTAGTATCCAAAAAATCAACACTGTAAATACCCGTCATAACACCTCCTTGCAAAATAGGAGTATCATAAACACTCCAAGTAATGCCTTTATCTGGAGAATGAAATACGCGGGCCCTCTGTCCTCCTGTTACAATCCAGGTTTGATCTCCATGAATTGCTATGTTAGAATTACTAGCTGCAAATGCAGCTTCCCCTGCTACAACATCTGGCAGGTTAGCACAGGGTAACTTAGCCCAAGAATTACCCCCATCTCTAGTTATAATAATAGAAAGGCAACCATCTATAGGATCTCCCATTGCAATACCTTCTGTGTCGTTCCAAAAAGAAATAGCATCATAAAAAACGCCCTCTCCAGTTTCTAGATACACCTCTTGCATAGCGGTAGCCTCATTATCTTTGATGTCAATTTTATACAAAACCGCAGGAGTATCAATACTCAAAATAAATACAGCCGAGGTAGTTTTTGCTATTGCTCTAAAATGCAAGGGTTTTTTATCGTATTGAACCGTTACTAACTTAGGAGTTTTATTGGCTATGAGTCCAACAACTCCTTTATTGGCTGCAAACCAAACACTTGAGGCATCTTGAGGTACAATGGCCCGTATGCTTAGGCTGTCTGTAAATACCTCTGAAATGCTAACACCAGTAAAAGGTTTCTTTTTACCACTAGTGCAAGAAATGCTCAAAGCAAAAATTAAAATGAGTGTAAAAAAATGTTTTATTGACATATTATTTTTTAGTAAAAGTAACTAAAACAAATCGTTGAAAATAAGATACCTTTGCAAACGCATTAAGGCATTTAAAATGCTGTTTATTATTTACCTATGAGATTACACAGAACCCTTGTTTTTGCTACTATTGATTCATTAGACCTTATTTTTAATGAGCAAAAACAAGCTGATAAAGTATTGAGAGCTACCCTTAAAAAGGACAAACGTTGGGGCTCAAGAGATCGCAGTTTTATTGCAGAAACCACCTATGACATAGTGAGGTGGAAACGCCTTTACCAGGAAATTGCAGAAGTGCAAGCTCCTTTTTCTCGCGGTAATCTGTACAGAATGTTTGCTGTTTGGTGTACCCTAAAAGGCATAGCCATACCTAAAGATTGGACACAGTTTGAACAAACCCCAACAAGGCGTATTAAAGGTCGTTTTGATGAATTATCAAAAACAAGAAAAATCAGGGAGTCTATTCCAGACTGGTTGGATGAACTAGGAGTAAAAGAATTAGGAAAAAAATGGGACAAAGAATTAACTGCTTTAAACAAGCAAGCCGAAGTGGTTCTTAGGGTAAACCCTATAAAAGCAACACTAGAGCAGGTGCAACTAGCCCTAAAAGAAGATGAAATACACACAAAAACAATTAAAGGATACCCTCACGCACTGGTCTTAAGAGAGCGTGCAAATGTGTTTATCACAGATGCCTTTAAAAAGGGTTGGTTTGAAGTACAAGATGCATCTTCGCAAAAAGTAGCAGCGCTTTTAGATCCAAAGCCTGGCATGCGCATTATAGACGCTTGTGCTGGTGCTGGAGGTAAAAGTTTGCATATTGCCTCTTTAATGCAAAACAAAGGGCAGGTAGTATCGATGGATATTTATGAAAATAAATTAAATGAGCTGAAAAGACGTGCGCGTCGTAATGGTATTCATAACATAGAAACTAGAACTATAGATTCTACTAAGGTTATAAAAAAACTAGTAGGTAAGGCAGATAAAGTACTTATAGACTCTCCCTGTACAGGACTTGGTGTTTTAAGAAGAAACCCCGACGCAAAATGGAAAATGAATCCTGATTTTTTAGAGGAAATCAAAGTAACTCAAGCAGAAATTTTAGATTCCTATTCTAGAATGGTAAAACCAGGAGGAGATTTAGTGTATGCAACCTGCTCTATATTACCAAGTGAGAATGAAAAGCAAGTAAAAGCATTTTTAAAGCGAGATGCGGGAGAAACCTTTACCTTTGTAAAAGACGAAAAAATACTTCCTTCAAGTTCTGGATTTGATGGATTTTATATGGCACTACTTAAAAAAAATATATAAATGAAAACAATACAACTACTTATTTGCTTTAGCATTACAAGCATTCTATTTGCACAACAATCTTACTATAACAACGTAAATCTTAGCCTTACAGGAGAAGCATTGTACAATGAACTCCAAGAAAAGATTGATATCGATAATACAACATTTACCTATGGTGATGTTCGTGATACCATGTTAGAAACAGATGAAGACCCAGAGAACAGTCAAAATGTGTTGTTAGTATATGGTTACAGTAATTCAAGTTGCATTCCTCAACGCACTAGAAACAAACAAGAATTTGGAGGTAATTCTTGTAATTTTAATAGAGAACACGTTTTTGCACGCAGCAATTCAGACCCAGAAATGGGTGGTACTAGTAATATTTATACGGGTATTGTTGCAGATCCTCACAACCTGAGACCCAGTGATGTACAAATGAATGGAAATCGTGGAAACAAAAAATTTGCTTCAGGTACAGGCACCGCTGGTGATGTTAATGGAAATTGGTATCCTGGTGATGAATGGAAAGGTGATGTAGCCAGAATGATGATGTACATGTACACGCGTTATGGCAATAGATGTCTGCCTTCATTAAATGGAACAGGAGCCTTACAAAGTGGCAACAGTATGCTACAAGTATACCTGCAATGGAACGTAGAGGATCCTGTAGATACTACCCTTGAAGATCAACGAAACAATTATTTAGAAAACGCATATGGGAACAGAAACCCCTTTATAGATAACCCATATCTAGCCACTATTATTTGGGGAGGAGCTCCTGCAGAAGACCGCTGGGGAACCCTTGGTGTTGGAAGCAACAATGAGCAAGGCCTTACCATTTATCCTAACCCAGCAACAGATACTATTGGTATTAGCCTAAGTGATAACCAAACAAATTTTTCAGTTGTTATTTATAGCATTACAGGTAAAAAAGTTAAGGAGATGCCTTATAGTAAAGCAAGCCAAACTATGGATGTTTCTACCCTTACCTCTGGTATATATATTTTAACAATAGAAAGCCAAGAAAAAGTAATCACATCACAAAAATTAGTTATAAAGTAAATTTTTTTTAGGGATTAGTTTATTACCATAAAAAAAAGTCCCGAACTATATTAGCTCGGGACTTTTTTTATACTATAAATACAATCTAATTTTTTAAAACCTGTACGACACTGCTAGCATCCTTTGAAGTAGCCTTTACAAAATAGGTTCCTAAGG
>CBFHMO010000010.1:0-29545 GCA_965656925.1 Patiriisocius sp. | reverse complement strand
TTGGCCCCTATAGACAAAGTGAGCGCAAAGATATATACAAACAATACGCCGACAGACTCATTGCAAGTGGCCACGCATATTACGCCTTTGACACCCCTGAGGCGCTTGATAAACAAAGAACATCTTGTGAAGAAAACTCAAAAACATTTATTTACAATTGGCACAATAGAGAAACCTTAGACAACTCTATATCGCTTCCCTTGGAACAAACACAAGCAAAACTAAAGGCAGAAACACCATATGTGATTCGTTTTAAAACACCTAAAGATGAGATTTTAAACCTTCAAGATGTTGTTAGGGGAACGGTAAAAATAGACACAAGCGTGTTAGATGATAAGGTTTTATTTAAAAGCGACGGGATGCCAACCTACCACTTGGCAAACATTGTAGATGACCACCTTATGGATATTTCTCATGTAATTCGTGGGGAAGAATGGCTGCCCTCTCTTGCATTACACGTATTATTATATAGAAGCCTGGGCTGGAAAGCGCCTATTTTTGCTCACCTGCCTCTTATTATGAAGCCAACTGGTAAAGGAAAATTAAGCAAAAGAGATGGTGATAAAATGGGTTTTCCTGTATTTCCCCTACAATGGAAAACACCTGAGGGTGAAGTATTCTCTGGCTATAGAGAAGATGGTTATTTACCAGAAGGGGTGCTAAACATGCTTGCTTTTTTGGGTTGGAATCCAGGAACTGAGCAGGAATTATTTAACCTAGAACAGCTCATTGCAGATTTTAGCTTGGAGCGTGTTAATAAAGCAGGAGCCAAGTTTGATCCAGATAAAACAAAGTGGTTTCAACAGCAATATTTTCAACAACTTGACCTTAGTGTTTTGACAACAGCGTTTTCTGAGCTTTTAGACCAAAAAGGGGTTCAGACTACTTTAAATTTAGGGGCGATTATCTCTTTAATTAAAGAGCGTGCAGTATTTGTTGCTGATGTATGGGAGCAAGGGCGCTTCTTTTTTGAAAGACCAGAGACCTATGATCAAAAAGCAGCAAAAAAAGCCTTTAAGGAGGACACCCCGTCCATTCTTTTAACTGTTTGCGAAATTTTAAACCAGCAAACCACCTTTGAGGGAGAAACAATCTCTAAAGAAATTAAAGATTGGCTAAGCTCAAAAGAAATGGGTTTTGGAAAAGTAATGATGCCTCTTAGGCTGTCATTGGTTGGGGCCATGCAGGGGCCAGATGTTTTTGAAATTGCTGCCGTGCTAGGTAAGCAGGAAACAATTTCAAGAATACAAAACGCTATTGGTTTTATGAATAAGACAGCGTAATACAGCAAATTTTTTGTATATTCATTGGTGTTAATTTTATAAATATTTTGTTATGGGAAGTACCCTTTTTTTAGTTCCTTTTTTAATGTTGGTTGTATTTTTCTTGCTCTCAGGAATATTTACAGTAAAACAACAAACCGCTGCTGTGGTAGAGCGTTTTGGTAAGTTTTTAAGCGGCAGAAGCTCTGGGCTTCATTTTAAAATTCCTTTTATTGATAGAATTGCAGGAAGAATAAACTTAAAAGTACAACAGCTTGACGTGTTGGTTGAAACCAAAACAAAAGATGATGTTTTTGTAAAGCTTAAAATTTCGGTACAATTTCAGGTAATAAAAGAAAAAGTGTATGACGCTTTTTATAAGCTAGAAAACCCTCATGATCAAATAACATCTTATGTTTTTGATGTGGTTAGGGCAGAGGTGCCAAAAATGAAACTTGATGACGTTTTTGAGAGAAAAGATGATGTTGCTATTGCTGTAAAAAAAGAACTTAATGATGCCATGTTTAATTATGGGTATGATATTATAAAAACCCTAGTAACCGATATAGATCCAGATATACAGGTAAAAGCAGCGATGAACCGCATCAACGCCGCAGAACGAGAAAAAGTGGCTGCCGAATATGAGGGAGAAGCAGAGAGAATTAAGATTGTTGCAAAGGCGCGCGCTGAGGCAGAAAGTAAAAGACTACAAGGGCAAGGAATTGCAGACCAAAGAAGAGAGATTGCACGTGGTTTAGAAGAGTCTGTAGATGTATTAAACAATGTTGGTATTAACTCCCAGGAAGCATCAGCGCTAATTGTTGTTACCCAACACTACGATACGCTACAGTCTATAGGTGAGGCAACAAATACCAACTTAATTTTATTGCCAAACTCACCACAGGCTGGAAGTAATATGTTAAATGATATGATTGCTAGTTTTGTAGCTAGTAATCAAATTGGGGAAGAAATGAAAAAAACCAATGCCGCCAATGGGCTTGGTAAGAAAAATAAAACAAGTAAAAAACTTCCTCCAAACGCCCCGCCCCTAGATAATGATGGTGTTGTTTTTTAAAAACCGTTATTTGTACTAGATAAAAAAGCCCAACACACAAGTTGGGCTTTTTTTATTCTGTGAGCTTTGCCCAGGAATCTCTTAAGCCAACGGTGCGATTAAACACCATTTTCTCTTCTGTAGTTTGTGGGTCTACGGTAAAATATCCTAAGCGTTGAAACTGAACCGTGTCTTCTACCTTCAACTGCTTTAGACTTGGTTCTCCATATCCAGTAATAACCTTCAAAGAGTCTGGATTTATAAAATCCATAAAGTCTTTGTCTTTGTGGGTGTCTGGAGAAGGGTCTGTAAAGAGTCTATCATATAATCTCACCTCAACCTCTATTGCTTTACTAGCAGACACCCAGTGCAAGGTTCCTTTTACTTTACGTAAACTCTCCTGTGTGCCGCTGCCGCTTTTACTTTTTGGATCATAGGTGCAGTGAATTTCTGTAATGTTTCCTTCAGCATCCTTATCACAACTCTCTGCCTTTATAATATATGCATTTTTAAGACGCACCTCTTTACCTAGCTTTAACCTGAAAAACTTTTTATTAGCCTCTTCTCTGAAGTCTTCTCGCTCTATATAAAGCTCTTTAGAGAACGGAACCTGTCTTGAGCCCGCATCTACATCTTCTTGGTTGTTTTCTGCCTCTAGCCACTCTGTTTGATCTTGAGGGTAGTTGGTTATGGTTACTTTTACTGGATCTAAAACCGCCATAACACGATTGGCTTTTTTATTTAAATCTTCTCTAACACTAAACTCGAGTCTAGAAACATCAATTAGGTTATCGCGTTTACCAACTCCAATACCTTCTGCAAAATTTCTAATAGACGCTGCGGTGTATCCCCTTCTTCTTAGGCCAGAAATTGTTGGCATTCTTGGGTCATCCCATGAGTCTACCACTCCTTGTTCAACAAGTATAGCTAGTTTGCGTTTACTAACTAGTGTATGGCTTAAGTTTCTGCGCGCAAATTCTCTTTGTTTTGGGCGTAATTTTGAACCATCAACAAGTTGATCTAAAAACCAATCGTATAACTCTCTGTGAGGTAAAAACTCAAGGGTACAGAAAGAGTGCGAGATTTGTTCAATATAGTCACTCTCGCCATGGGTCCAGTCATACATCGGGAAGATTTTCCAGTCTGTTCCTGTTCTGTGGTGAGATTTATGGAGGGTTCTGTATATCACAGGATCTCTCATAAGCATATTTGTAGATTGAAGATCAATTTTAGCACGAAGCACATGGGCACCCTGGGGGGCCTCACCTGTTTTCATTTGCTGGAAAAGCGAAAGGTTTTCTTCTACAGACCTTTCTCGGTAAGGGCCCGCTACCCCTGGTTGGGTTGGCGTTCCTTTTTGCTGGGCTATTTCTTCACTAGATTGAGAATCTACATACGCCTTACCATCTTTTATTAGTAGTAAAGCCCAGGAATATAGCTGCTCAAAATAATCGCTGGCGTAACACTCTTTAGTCCAAGAGTATCCCAACCACTGCACGTCTTTTTTTATTGCATCCACAAAACGCTGCTCTTCCTTGGCTGGGTTAGTGTCATCAAAACGAAGGTTTACGGGGGCATTGTACTTTAAGCCCAAACCAAAATTAAGACATATAGAAGATGCGTGACCAATATGTAGATAGCCGTTTGGCTCTGGTGGAAACCTAAAATACAAACCCTCTTTTGAGTGTGTTGTTTTTAAATCCTCTTCTATAATTTGCTCAATAAAATTAAGCGTCTGTTTTTCTTCAGCCATTGTGTATTGTGTTTTAAAACAAAGCACAAAGGTACGTATTCTTGTTAAAAAGCAGTGAATGTGTGGCGCTATCTAAACACATAATTTTATCTTTACAAAAACCGCACATTATGAGCTGTATTGAATTAAAAGATATTCGTATTTATGCCAACCATGGCTGTTTAAGCGAAGAAGAAAAAATAGGAAGCCACTACCTGGTAAACCTTAAAGTTGAGTGTGATTTGGCTCAAGCTGCTAAAACAGACGCCTTAGAAGACACTATAGACTACGTGGGTTTAAATGCTATTGTAAAAAAACAGATGGGGATACGGGCAAAACTTCTTGAAACAGTGGGAAATAGAATTATTAAAGATATTTTAACCTCCTTTACTAAAGTGACCCGCGTTAGTGTAACTGTCTCAAAATTAAACCCCCCTATTGGTGGAGATGTAGAGCGGGTTAGTGTTACCATGACTTCTTAAATAGATAATTTCTATTTTAAGTTGTTGTTCTAAGGACTAATCTTATATATTTGCGTTCTGAAATTTAGCAAATGAAGCAATTCATTGCGATTCAGTAAAAAGGGCATCATGGCCGAGCGGCTAGGCAGAGGTCTGCAAAACCTTCTACAGCGGTTCGAATCCGCTTGATGCCTCTAAAACCTTCAGTGAAAACTGGAGGTTTTTTTATTTAAATATACCTTGTGGGAGTTACTTTACAGGATTGAATTGGGCATCGATTCTTTCAATGTTTTTTGTTACCCCAGAGGGAAGTACTCCTTGAAATAACATAAAAATACCAAAAAACACAATTAGTATACTCACCCATTTTTTTGTTTTTATTATAAAGCGGGGAGTTAGTTTGTTTTTTAATTTTTTTGCTGCTGCAATTTTCAATAAATCAACACAGAAAAAAACAACCAATACGGTGATAAGAAATAATATAACTCCGTTTTCGGAACTTGTTAAAGCATTGGCCGCAATGATAGTTAATACCCAACCTGAAAGAACACCAAAGTTCACAAAATTAAGTAAGAAGCCTTTTAAAAATAACCCTCCAAGGTTTGTTTTAACACTAACGCCGTAGTGTTCTCGTACTATTTTAATAAAGTTTTTTGAAGTTCTTATATAAGAAATAATACCATATGAAATTAATATAACCCCGCCAAAGACAAGTAAACCTGGATCATCTTTTACGTGTTTTAAAATTTTTGAGGTGCTGAAATAAGCTATTACTATAAAAACAACATCTGCCGATAGTGCGCCTAAATCAAAAAAAACACCTGCCTTGAAGCCCTTTGTAATACTTGTTTCAATTAAGGTAAAAAAAATAGGCCCTATCGCAAAAGCAAGAATAAAGCCATATAATGCTGCATATGTTAGTCCATCAAACATAAAGTGTAATTTACAAAGGTTTTATTGATATTTTAAACACGCTCTGGCCTTTGTTCTAACATTGTAAAATCAAGGTGTTTTCTAACTAAGTCTGCGTTTTTAACCCTTACATATACTTCGTCTCCAAGGGTAAAGGTGTTTTGGGTTTTTCTACCAACAACCGCATACTGTTCTTTTATAAATTCATAGTGGTCATCTCTCATGTCTTGTATGCGAACCATTCCTTCACATTTATTTGATACAATTTCTATATAAATACCCCACTCTGTTACCCCACTAATTACACCTAAGAAATCTTGATCTTGGTGGTCTTTCATGTATTTAATTTGCATGTATTTAATACTGTCACGTTCTGCCCTTGCGGCCAAGCCCTCTCTCTCGCTACTGTGTCTACATTTTTCTTCAAAAGCTTCTTGTTTTGCAGTTGTGTTTTTATCAAGGTAGTGTTGTAATAACCTATGAACCATTACATCTGGATACCTTCTAATAGGAGAAGTGAAATGGGTATAATGATCAAAAGCTAAGCCGTAATGACCTATGTTGTTGGTGGTATACACCGCCTTACTCATTGTGCGTATAGCTAATGTATCTACCATGTTTTGTTCTTTTTTACCATGTACATCTTTGAGTAATTTATTCATAGACTGGGCGGTAGATTTTTTGTCTTTTGTGTCTAGTTTATAACCAAATTGCTTTATTATTTTTTCTAATGCTGCTATTTTTTCATCATCTGGCTCATCATGAACTCTATATATAAAGGTTTTTTTAGGGTTTTGTTTTCCTATAAACGCAGCCACACTTTTGTTGGCAAGAAGCATAAACTCTTCAATTAATTTATTAGCATCTTTACTCTCTTTGAAATATACCCCTTCTGGGTTATTGGTTTGATCAAGCTTAAAACGTACTTCTACTTTATCAAAAGAAATAGCGCCGTTATTCATTCTTTTTTTACGAATTATTTTAGCTAATCTGTCTAATTCTAAAATAGCTTTAGCAATAGGTTTATCAACAGTGTAAGCAGTATTTGTTATAGAAATATCTGCAGGGATATACGTATTTAATTCAGTGGTATTATCTTGGTTTGCCTCTATTATTTGTTGGGCCTCTTCATAAGCAAAACGAGCATCACTATAGGTAACTGTTCTTCCAAACCACTGGTTTATAACCTCTGCATTATTACTTATTTCAAATACAGCAGAAAAGGTATATTTCTCTTCATGTGGACGCAAAGAACATGCGCCGTTACTTAAAATTTCAGGTAACATAGGTACAACTCTATCTACTAGATATACAGAAGTTGCACGCTCAAAGGCCTCATCATCTAAAATGGTTCCTTCTTTAAGATAGTGTGATACATCTGCTATATGAATTCCTATTTCGTGATTTCCATTTTCTAGGGTTGTAAAAGAAAGCGCATCATCAAAATCTTTTGCATCTTTTGGATCTATAGTGAAAGTAAGATCTTTACGCATATCTCTACGTTTTTTTATTTCACTTTCTTGAATAGAGGTATCTATTTTATTAGCAAAATCTTCTATTGGTTTAGCAAATTCATAAGGCAATCCATATTGCGCAAGTATTGCGTGTATTTCTGTATGGTGCTCTCCAGGCATTCCTAATCTTTTTAATACAGTGCCAAAAGGAGAATCTACATTTTGTGGCCAATCATCTAAAGAAACTAAAACCATTTCTCCTTGCTGTGCTCCATTAAGATTATTTTTAGATATAAAAATATCTGTGACCATTTTATGATCTGCAACATCAACAAAAGCAAAACGATCTGTAATGTCTATAGTACCAACAAACTCGGTTTTTTTACGCTCTATTATTTTAGTGACTTCACCTTCTGTTTTACCGCCTTTTCTACGTTTAAAAACATATACTTCAACGATATCTCCATTGAGAGACTTATTAAGGTTTTTGCTTTTTACGTAAATATCTTCTTCTAAATCTTCTACAATTATGTATCCTTGGCCTCTTCCAGCCATATCTACTCGGCCCGTGTAATAGTTTTGAGAAGGTGTTATAATGTATTTTCCTCTATCAACCTCTTGAATGGTTTTTTCTACCTGCAGGAGCTTTAATTTTTTTATAATTTGGTTTCTACTACTAGGATCATCCACACCTAATTTTGAAGCTAATTGTTTGTAATTATGTGGTTTGGTGTGGTTTTTTCTTAAAATA
The DNA here is from genome assembly GCA_965656925.1 of Patiriisocius sp. Lineage (GTDB taxonomy): Bacteria > Bacteroidota > Bacteroidia > Flavobacteriales > Flavobacteriaceae > Patiriisocius. The sequence goes on along the minus strand of CBFHMO010000010.1, from coordinate 21,919 downwards.
GCAAGGATGCTTTGGGTAAGATTTTCAATTTTATTAGAAGAATTTCTTCTTTTTTTTCTTTTCATTATTTTTTCTTGTTCTTATATAGTTTATAAGACACGTATTAATTTATATTTCTTAAAGGTATTGATTTAAATAAAGTTCAGGATGAACTATAATTTACGTGAAGAGGGTTTAAAATAAAATACGTTTGTTTTAAACCAATCTATTAAGATTAATGCAAAGCTACGCTTTTAATATTAAATGAGTAATATAATAGCTATACCAAGTGTTGGATAGGGTATATATTAATTTAAAATAAATAGTATCTTTAGTAAAAAAGTAAACTAAATGGAAGATTTTAAAACCATGGGTATTTTTTCTAATAGTAATGAATATATTGTATTAAAACATTTATTAGAACAGGCAGAAATTCGTTTTATCTTTCAAAATGAAACTATGATAAGTGTTTTACCTTTTCATAGTAATGCTTTTGGCGGCATACGTTTAAAAGTACATCCAGATCATATAAAAAAGGTAGAGAAAATTATTTCCTCTCTTATTTAATTTATCCTTTTTTAAACTCATTTCATACTTATCAACAAGTATATATACATCTCATTTCTTTTTTATAAATTTCTAAAATAAATTGATGGCTATTATAGTATGTTAATAGCGGTATATCTTTTTATAGTTTTATATATAAACCTAAGTTATTAAATATTATAACTATAGTATAAACATATTTTAAATAACTTTACTTACTGAAAAACAAGTATTTAAATTAGTAATTAACAAACCTAATAAACATATATTAACAGTGTATTATTAATAACTAATTTTAAAAATTGTGTTTAAAAAACATAGTTTTTATTAAATAACTTACATAAAACTAAGTATGTTATAATTTGGTTTATAGAAAAAATAATACATATTGAACAATCAATTTACATACACAACTTTTTCTATTATTTTTCTATTAACACCTATTAACAATTTAACCTGAGTTATGAACTAAGTTATATATAGTTGATAACCTCTATAAAATTATAATATCAAGACTTTATTGAACTACTATATTTGTATAAACAAAAACAAAGCACCATGAAAATAGCTATAGGAAATGACCACGCAGGACCAGATTATAAATTTGCTATTGTTAAATTTTTAGAATCTAAAGGTATTACTGTTGAAAACTACGGCACAAACACCTTAGATAGTGTTGATTATCCAGATTTTGCAAACCCTGTTGCAAAGGCTGTAAATGAAAATATTGTTGATTTTGGAATACTAATTTGTGGAAGCGCAAACGGAGTTGCTATGACCGCTAATAAGTATCCTAAGGTAAGAGCAGGGTTGTGCTGGACAAGCGAAATTGTTGAACTTATACGATTGCATAACAATGCAAATATTTTATGTATACCTGCAAGATTTACTTCTATTGCTCAAGCTTTAAAAATGGTTGATACTTTTTTAAACACTGATTTTGAAGGCGGCCGTCACCAAAATAGAGTAGCAAAAATTAAATGTATGTAGTTTTAAAACACGCCTAGTTTATGGATATAGAGATTAAAACATTTAAAGAATTAGACACCGCCACTCTGTATGATATTCTACAATTAAGAAGTAGTGTTTTTGTTGTGGAGCAAGACTGCGTTTACCAAGACATAGACGGTATAGATAAACAAGCCCTTCATATTATATTAAAAAAACAAGGAAAAATAGTAGCTTATACGCGTTGTTTTGGTCCTGGGGTGTATTTTAAAGAAGCCTCTATTGGAAGAGTTGTTGTTATTAAACAAGAACGGAAAAACAATTACGGACACCAAATAATGAAAATATCGATTCAGGCTATTTTAACCAATTATAACACACAAGATATTAAACTTTCTGCTCAAAAATATCTTAAAGAATTTTATGAAAGCCACGGTTTTTATAAGATAGGGAAAGGGTATCTTGAAGATGGTATACCACATATATTAATGGGCAACAGAATAAATTAATCTTACTTTAATATTTTTCTATACCTACTCTCATTGTTTAATACCTCTATTGCCGCTCTAATTTCAGGATTATTTAAAACCTGGTATTTATACAAACCACTACTGTAAAAATATTGCTTTAATATCTCAGCTTTTAATAGTGCAATAATTTCATGCTTTTTGTCTATTATTTTCCTTTTTTTAGCCTGTGCTATTGACGCCATTAACTCCTTAAAATTTCCTTGTATTTGTTTTTCTAAACCGTCATCTTCGGCTTTTTGGAGTGCTTTTTTAAATGATAATTCTGTTTGGGTTTCAAAATTAAACGCAATTTTTTTCAAGTATTTTAAAAAGCCTTGAAAATCTTTTTCAGTAAAATTAAAATCTTCCCAGCGCTGCAGGTTATTTTCATAACGGTATTGTGTAGCGTAGTTAAAAATAACGTTCTCTTTGAGTAGCGCCGTGGTAATTGGGCTAAATTTTGCTGTTTCTATTTCAATATCTGGTAAAATACCCCCACCATCATACACAGTTCTTCCACCTTTGGTTTTAAAAGCATTGTACTTTTTTGGATCCAAGCGCACAGGATCCCCGTTTTCATCTCTATTCCAGTAATCAAGGGCTTGAATACAGCGGCCACTAGGGGTGTAATAACGAGAAATAGTTACCTTAAGCTGTGAGCCATAAATTAAGTTTTTAGGGCGTTGTACCAGCCCTTTTCCAAAACTACGAGCCCCTATAATCACACCTCGATCTAGGTCCTGTAATCCTCCAGAGACAATCTCACTTGCCGAGGCGCTTCTACCATTAATCAGAACAGCTAGCGGTATAGCTACATCAAAAGGCGCTGCGGTAGTTTTGTAAACTTTATTATATTTTTTTATTACAGATTGTGTGGTTGTAATAACCTCTCCTTTTTCTACAAATAGATTTACAACACTAATCGCTTGGTTTAGTAAACCCCCTGGATTTCCTCTAAGGTCTAAAATAATCTTCTTTGCGCCCTGTAGCTTTAAGTCCTCCAACGCATTTTTTGTTTGTGAGGTGGTTTTTTTATTAAATTTACTCAGTACAATGTATCCAATGTTTTCATTTATTAACGTGTAATACGGAACAGCTTTTACCTCAACAGCTCCTCTGGTCACAGTAGTTTTTTTTGTTTTCCCCTGCCTAGTGTATTGTAGTTCAACCTTTGTGGAGGCAGTTCCTTTAAGCAGCTCTCTTGGGTCGTCTTCGTAGCTAGATATGTTTGTTTGCTCTATTTTTGTAATTATATCTCCAGGCCTAAGACCTGCTTTATCTGCGGGGTAGTTTTCAAACACCTCTAAAACAGTTAGCTCTTTGTTTTTATAACGCATGGCCGCTCCTACACCTGTATATACACCACTGTTTTTAATACGCGCATCTTCCACGGCCTGTTCGTTCCAATATACAGTATAAGGGTCAAGGTCATCTAACACTCCCTTTATAGCGTTATCCATTAGCGTTGCTGGGGTTACCTTATCCACATAATTCATGTTTAGCTCTTTGTAAAGCGAGGTAAAAATTTCAAGTTGTTTTGCAATTTCAAAGAAATCACTTTTTACAACTGTAGTAAACCCAACCGCGCCAAAAAGAACAACGACAATAAATGGTAAAATAATTTTTTTTCTCATTAGTAAGAATATTTAACTAGCGGTATTTAAGGGTTATCAACTAGGTAATTTTAATAGGGCGCCCAACACTGCCTTATCTATTGTTTCAAAGCTGGCTACATCTTTCCCGATGTAGATAAAAAGAAGAGTAAAAACCTTCTTGTTGTGACCATCTATTTCTTTTTTATGAAGCCTGTAAGCCTCCCGCATCAAGCGTTTTATTTTATTGCGCGTAACAGCGCTTTTAAAATTTCTTTTTGCCACCGCAACACCTGTTTTGGTTTCTTGCGCCACTGAGGGAAGCCACAATAATTTTACAGGATACTTAGTTATTGTTTTTCCGTCCTCAAAAAGTAATTTAATATCTTTTCTAGATTTAAGTTTTTGTTGCTTTGGAAATATTTTGCTCAAGACTACTAATTAAGGATCACTATTTAATATGTAAAGATATACAAAGAAAAAAGACCTATCTGGCGCAGACACCAAATAGATCTTTTTTCTATTTTCAAGCCCCTTACAACAAGGTTATTCGGGTTTAAAAACGTTATTTTCTCTATTTACATCTGCCAATGTTTGTGAAGCGTCTATTTCAATAGACACCACTTGTTTGCCATTTGTAATTTGTAAAGTATAGGTTGGATATGCCCACGCCCAATCTTTTACCAGGGTTCTTTTAAGGCCCTTAAAATTAATTGGCTTTTCACCTCGCATCATTTGCAAGGGAATGTAAAACTGCTCTTTACTTCCGTCCTTATAAGTAACATCAAGATCAATAGGCATTCCCATTGCCCCGATTCTCTCAAGGGTAATGGTGGTTGCTTTTTCTCCGACCTGGGTAGATTTAATTCCGTAATCTATAGTTTTGGTGGTTTGCGTCCAGTCCATCAAATACCAATCTAGCTCTATGCCGGCTGTTTTTTCTGCAACTCTAATAAAATCATTTGGCGTAGGGTGCTTAAAAGACCAATCTGTAAAATATTTCTTTAATGTTTTATTTAGGTTTTCCTTACCAATAATATACCCTAATTGAGCTAAAAACACCGCCCCTTTGCTGTAGGCTGTAATCCCGTAAGCTCTATTAGAGGCATATCTATCTGCGTGTGTTGTTTGCGGCTCTTCTTTACCGCTGTTTGCTAAAAAAGTATACCCTCTGTAAGATCCTGTGTGAGGATTTGCAGCATACTCTTGGTTTATTTGGTTTATAGCCTCACTAGATATATAAGAGGTAAAACCTTCATCCATCCACTCGTGCTTCCCTTCGTTGGTGGCCATTAAAAACTGAAACCAGGTATGGGCCAACTCATGCGCTGTTACACCAACCAATGAACCAAATTTTCTGTTTCCAGTAATTAAGGTGCACATTGCATACTCCATGCCTCCGTCACCTCCTTGAATGACAGAATACTGCTTGTATGGATACGCGCCAACGTTTTCATTAAAATAGCGCAATATTTCTGCTGTTTTTGGCTGCAGGTTTGTCCAGTTTTCTAAAATATCTGGATTATTTTTAAAGTAAAAGTTTAGGGTTGTACCATCGTCAGCAAGGAGCTGTTGGTGCAGGTAATCTGTATCTGCAGCCCAGGTAAAATCATGCACATTTGGAGCTATAAAATTCCATGATTTTTTTCCTCTTCTTGCAAACATAACAGGATTCAAGGAATTGTCACCCATTATGTTTGTTTTGTTATAACCTGTCCCTGCAACAGTATATTTTTTGTCTATGTTGATTGTTACATTAAAATCACCCCACGGGCTATGAAATTCACGCCCAATGTAAGGATCTGCGTGCCACCCTTGAAAATCATACTCTGCCATTTTTGGGTACCACTGCGTCATAGAAAAACGAACCCCCTCTGCGTTGTCTCTCCCACTTCTTCTTATTTGAAGTGGTATTTGTGCATCCCAAGACATTTTAAACGTGCTCTTTGCACCTGGTTGTATTGGCTCCCTAAGAGTCACCTCAAGGACAGTACCTACAACTTTGTAGTCAAGTTTTTTGCCGTCCTGGGTCAGTTTATACGGCTTTATGTACCCAATCTCACTTGGCGTTAGTTTAGAAATTCTGTCTCCAACCCTTCTGTCTGGATCTTCAATTGTTAAGGACCTAACATCCATCTCACTACCAGGCTGAAAGGCATTAAAATATAAATGATAAAAAACCTTTTCTAGCACATCTGGAGAGTTGTTTGTGTACACTAGGGTTTGTTTGCCGCTGTATTGATTGTTTTTTTCATCCACATCAATAGTCATGTTGTAATCAACATGTTGTTGCCAGTAGGCGGTGTTGTTTTGCGCAACCACACTTGAGAGTAAACACAGGGTCAAGGCAAAATTTAAAAGTGTTTTCATAAGATATAGATATGGTGTTATAAAATTTCGGCCACTCATTTCCTGAGAAAAAGCAGCCGATTTTCTTTGATTGAAATTAGAATTTACATTTTTGACGCCATAATAAAGGCGTTGTACATATTAACCATTTTACCGGATGTAGAGATGTTTTCAAAACTATTTTTATTCTCTGGGTCACCACCTAAAACAACATCCATTTTTACAGATAAACCACTGTCCATTAGTACTTGTTTTACTTGCTTTGCAGATAATTTTGGGTAGTATGAGCGAATCATCGCCGCAACACCAGCAACATTTGGAGAGGCCATAGAGGTTCCTTGTAAATACTCATAAGTGTCTAGGGGTGTTGTTGCCCATATTTCTACACCAGGGCTAAATACATCTACATTCACCTTTCCGTAGTTTGAGAAGGTGGCTAATAAATCACTACCATATTTATAATTTAAAGCGCCCACGGTTAAAAAAGTATCGCTAATTTCTGCGCCCACACCCACTTGATCATTAGGGTATACTTGTATGGTGTCTAGGTCTGTACCTTCATTACCAGCAGCATTTACAATTAACACATCCTTTTGGCTTGCATAGGCAAGGGCGTCCCAAACCCACTGAGGGTGAGTTGAGTAATATTTACCAAAACTGGTATTGATTACCTTAGCGCCATTATCTACCGCATAACGAATTGCATTTGCAATATCTTTATCATACTCATCTCCATCAGGAACTGCTCGAACCGCCATAATTTGAACATTTTGAGCAACACCATTCATTCCAATGCCATTGTCTCTTTGTGCAGCAATAATACCCGCAACGTGTGTTCCGTGTTTTGCATCTGCTTTTTTAGGGTCTGGACCATCAACATCATTGTTTCCATAATATGGGTTTGAGTTATCATAAGGATCATCACCAATAGCATCTCTAAAGTTGGTTGTTGTGTCAAAATGAGAATCTAATCTTCCTTGGAAGTAGTCAACACCACCTTGAATTCTTTCAATAAAACTAGGAATATCGTCACTAAAGTTTAGCATCTGGGTTAGCATTGCAACATGCTCTTTTTGTTCTCCTTCAGGGTTCTCGATACCAGACAAGTCTTGTTTTGAGTAGTCCTGTTTACCAAGTGTTTTACTAATTGCAGCGTGTGCAGGCTTTAGCCTTTCAAGCATACCACTGTACCTTGCCGCGTTTGCTGTTGTTTGTTCAATTTCTTTACTAAACTCTTGGTTTGCTTTTTCATATAGGGCAAATTCTGCGCTATCTACGGCGCTTACAGAAGCCTTTGTTTTTCCATCATATTTTGATTTTAATTTTCTTACAATACGCACATACTCCATGTTTTCTTTCACGATATCTCCAAGAAAATTCCAGCCGTGGATATCATCTACATATCCGTTTTTATCATCATCTATATTGTTTCCTGCAATTTCTTTTGGGTTTACCCACATCACGTTTTTAAGGTCTTCATGCTCAATGTCTATACCACTATCAATAACAGCGACAATTACAGTAGTTCCTGCTTTATCTTTTATAATCTCTTGGTAGGTTCTCTCAACACCCATTCCTGGAATGGTGTCGTTTTGTAAATCTTTTAAGCTCCAGGCTTTCAGCTGGGCTTCTGTTAATTCAGCTGTCTTTGCCGCAGGAGCCTCTGGACTTTCCATAGGCAGGGAAAGACTTGGGATTATGGTTGATCCACAACCAGATAGTAAAGCTGCGGTGGCGGTAATAAAAAAGATGTTTTTTGTGATTTTCATAGTGGGTTAATTAAATAGTTCGTTAAACGTAAAAACCGAGCCGAGTCTCACGCCTTTTTCTGTGTGCTTTACAGTTATAATTTGGTTGTGAGCGTCGTGTTCCAAAAATAAATAATAATTATGGTCTGCAGCAGCATTTAAAAACTTTTCTTTTTCAGGTAAAGTAAGTAGCGGCCTTGTGTCATAGCCCATAACAAAAGGCAAGGGTAGGTGCCCGGCGGTAGGGAGTAGATCTCCCATAAAAACAATTGTTTTGTCTTTGTATACAATGGTGGGTAACATTTGTTTTTCTGTGTGACCATCTGCAAAAAAAACACCAAAACCCAGCCCTGATTTTTTTAAGAAATCTACACGGTCGTTTTCTAAAGAAAGGCTGCAATTAGGCCCGTCAATAAATTTTAATTGACCGCTGTGCTGCAGGGGTAAAATGTTTTCTTCTAAAAAAGAAGCTTTTTCTCTCCTGTTTGGTTTTGTGGCCCAATTCCAGTGATTTTTATTGCTCCAATAATGCGCATTTTTAAACGCTGGCTGATACCCTGTTTTGCTTTTGTTCCAATCAACACTACCTCCGCAGTGATCAAAATGAAGGTGTGTCATAAACACATCTGTAACATCATCTTTGTGGAATCCAGCTTTTTTCAAGGAGCTCACTAAAGAGTGATCACCCCACTTGTGGTAGTAGCCAAAAAACTTTTCTGTTTGTTTGTCTCCCATCCCCGTATCAATCAAGGTGAGTTTGTTGCCCTGTTCAATCAATAAGCACCGCGCAGCAATATCAATCATGTTATTGCTGTCTGCGGGGTTTGTTTTACTCCACAAGGTTTTTGGAACCACACCAAACATGGCGCCTCCATCTAGTTTAAAATTTCCAGCTTCTATAGGGTGTAGTTTCATAGAGATGCAAAATACAAAAACAAGGGGGTTTGTTAAAGCGCCCGGTGTCTTATTAATAAACTACAGCTTGTTTTGTGTACACAGAAGAAGTTCGCTTTGAAGTCGTTTTCCAAAATCATGAAGACTTTTTATTTCCTTCACTCCAGCAACCCTCTCTTTAGAGTACACCAAAACAGAGGCTCCATTAGATTCCACGTGGTAGTAAGGGTTACTCTCAAAAAAGAGCACAAGATTGTCTGTAAAGAAGTTTTGTATTGCCAAATCATCATCGCCGCGCAAGTAAAATCTATTGCTGAAATCTGCGTGTTTTTCTATGGCGATATCCTTAAAACCGGCGAGGGCAGACATCTTTTCGAAAAACCCTTCTTGGTCTAAAGTAAAGCAAGGGATAGCACCCTCTAGCTTTATGTGCAGCATGGTTGTGCGCACGTCTTCTTTTGCTATAAACTCCCCTTCAGAGTATTTAATATCAAAGAGCTTGAAGGTGTCTTGAGAATTAAATAGCCGATTGTAAAGCTGCTCTATTTGTTTGGTGCTAAAGTGCTTGAATCCGTCTAAAAAACGAAGGTCTTCTAATTTCTCCGGAACATATTTCAGGTTAAAACCCTTTGAAATTTCTTGAAGAGCAAGCTGCCTTTTTGTTAAGGCGCCACTTCTTTTTTTAAGCCCAGGAATTAATTTTCTCAGCGCAAAAGGATGCTCACTATCTGTACCGTGCAGATCAAGGCCAATAACCTCAAAATGACCCCCTCGTTTTGCAAACACATCTTGATATCCACTGATGCTTTCCATCACCGTGTGGTCTACAAATTGACACATAGAAAAGTCTAAAACAACGTCTTTTTCTTGAGGAACATCTTCCAGTTTTTGTTTAAGCTTATAAAAGTTTAAAAAGCTACAAAAGTGTTTCACACTAATGTAATAATTGCCACTTTGTTTTTCTTGAAACATAAGCACATTAGGCTTTAATAAGTTTCTAAAAAAGACCGTAGCACCCTTGTTGATTAAAACGTGAATTATAAAAGTAATGACAACACCAGCAATAATTCCTGTAATTAGGTCTACAAATAAGGTAACCAGAAGTGTGGTAAAAAAAATCAGTAGCTGCTCTTTTCCGACAGAAAATATTGTTCTTACAAGATTTGGAGAAGCTAGTTTGTAACCCGTGTAAACCAATATAGCCATAAGCGCCGGCAAGGGTATGCGCGTTAATTGTGTGCTAAAAAGCACGATAAAAATCACCAAAAACAACGCATGCATAAAATTGGCGCTTCTATTGCTACCCCCATTATTTACATTTACAGAGCTTCTAGCAATCACCGTAACTACATTAAGCCCCCCTAGAAAACCACTACCAATGGTAGCAAGCCCCAGGGCTTTTAAGTCTCGATTGACATTGCTTTTTCTCTTTTGAGGATCCAACTTATCCACTGCCTTTATACTTAGTAAAGACTCAATACTAGCAATAAGGGTCAAGGCAAGAACACTGGTCCAAAAAGAAAAGCTACCAATGGCGCTAAAGTTTGGTATTGGAATCTCTGCCACAATTTGTTGGGCAGATGGTATTCCAGAGATCATGTACATGGCATTAATAGGGTTGGGCTGTTGCAAAACCAATTCGTAGTAATAACTAAACCCAATAGAGAGCAGCACAATCCACATTGGGGCGGGGATGAGTTGCAGGTATTGGTTCCTTATTTTAGAATAAAAAACCATAATAGCCAAAGACAAAACACCAGAGACAGCAGCAAAGGTAAGCCCTGGATCTGCATAGGTAAATGCCCCCTGAATTGTTTCGGGAATTGCCAGTAAATAAGCGACACTACCATCTAAAGAGAGCTTGTTTCCAAGCATGATATGAAATTGTTTGCCAAGTATAATTAGCCCTATGGCCGCAAGCATTCCTTGAATTGCCGAAGAAGGAAAAAAGTCTGCTAATTTTCCCATGCGCAAAAACCCAAGTAGGATTAAAAGCGCCCCAGAACAAATAATAGCGGCATATGCTCCTTGAATTCCTAGGGTAGAGATAGCAACCAACAACACCCCCACAAGGCCATTTCCAGGCCCCGAAATGGTAACGTGGCTTCCTCCTAAAATAGACACCATTAAACCCCCTACCACCGCTGCAATAATACCAGAGATTGGGGGGGCCTCACTTGCCATAGCAAGACCTAGGCCTAAAGGAAGCGCAATTAAGCTCACTACAAATCCAGAGAAAATATTTTTGGGCAACGCACTGAAAAATACCTTTATGTTGTTTTTTTTAGAACTCATTGTACAATTAATATATCTGTAGGTAACTCTGTTAAAATATGCTCAATATCGTGAGGAAACAAGCGGTCCATAAACCCAGAGGCTTTGGGCGCATTCATTACTAGTAAATCGGCACGTACAACTTGTGCATAATGCCCTATGGAGTATCCCCTTTTTCCAAAAATCGGCTGGGTAGCAACCAGCTTATTTTCTTTATGTTTTTGAGGAATATCCTCAAGTATTTTCTGTATCCTAGAATCTTCTCGACGGCTTATCTTTTCTTTTAAAAGCGTCGATTTTCTTAAAGATTTATCGTCTTGTACGTTTCCTACTTCGGTGTTAGAAACTTCTTCAACAATGGTTATTTTTTCACTGCTTAGCGCTTGTGCTACAAAAAAGGCTGCACTTATTGTTAGGGGAGTTTTTTGGTCTTCAAGGCCGTTTACAACAACGTGTTTACAAGGCAAAGACTCTATAGATGGGTTAATTAGAAGCATCACAGAGCAGCTCGCTTTTCTGGTTATTTTTCTAGCAATAGACCCAATGTAGTATTTCAGAAAGTTTTCTCTTTTTAGGGCTCCTAAAATTAAAAGGTCTACCTCATTTTCTTTTACACTCTCTAGGATTGACTTAACAGGCTCACCAGGGTTAAAGACAACACTTGCTTTAAGGCCTTGCTTTAAAAAAGGAGCTAAGTAAGCATCAAAAGTGGCGCTTTTCTTTAGGCTTTTTTCTCCAACATGTATCAAAACCAAGGAGGCTTCAAACAATAAAGCTAGGCGAGCACTCTGGCATATATTTGCTTTTAGATTTGGAGAAAAAGTAACCCCCGTACCAACTGTATTAAATTTTTTTTGCTTCAAAACAATAAATTCTTAAGTTTTTAAATTGATTTAAAAACACTTTTTGTGCCGAAAAGGAAAGATACACTTTTTTTAAAATTTCAGAAATATATTTTAAACAACCTGCCTTTAAAAGCATTAAATTATTCTTAAAAAACTTGAACAAGTCAAGGGTTCTTTCTACTTTGCATATAAATAATAGACACATGTTAGAGCTTGCCGGAATTATTATCTTAGGAATTTTTGCACAATGGATTGCTTGGAAAGTTAAAATACCAGCTATTTTACCACTCATATTAATTGGTCTTGCCGTGGGGCCTTTGTCTACACTTTATCCTGAGGGCTTCCGTTATGAAGACGGCTCGCAATGGATACAACCTATGTGGGAGGCCCAAAAAGGGTTTTTCCCTGGAGATAGTCTCTTTTATTTTGTTTCATTAGCTATTGGTATTATTCTTTTTGAAGGAGGTTTAACCCTTAAGATGAGCGAAATAAAAAAAGTAGGAGGAGTTATAGGTAAACTTATAAGCCTTGGCTCCATTGTTACCTTTTTCGGAGCCGGTTTGGCAGCACATTATGTTCTTGGCCTTAACTGGCAAGTTTCTTTTTTGTTTTCTGGACTCATCATTGTTACCGGGCCAACGGTAATAACACCTATTTTAAGAAACATTCCCTTGCGCAAAGACGTCTCTGCAGTTTTAAAGTGGGAAGGTATTTTAATAGACCCTATTGGTGCTCTTGTTGCTGTTTTGGTTTTTGGTTTTATAAGTGTAAACATTCCTGTTCAAGGATTAGAAGAGGCGGCCTCACAGACCCACGGATCTGGAGGGAGCTACACCAAGCACGCTCTTTTGGAGTTTGGAAAAATCATAGTTATTGGTTTTGCTTTTGGTCTGGCTGGAGGTTTTGCCATGTATCATGCCGTTAAAAGAAAAGCAATACCTCATTATCTTTTAAATGTTGCCTCGCTGTCTATGGTGCTACTCATTTTTGTGCTAAGTGATTTGTTTGCTCACGAATCTGGCCTACTGGCTGTAGTTGTGATGGGGATGTACCTAGGAAACAGCAACCTACCTAATTTGAAAGAACTTCTATACTTTAAAGAATCTTTAAGCGTGCTGCTTATATCCATCTTGTTTATCTTGCTTTCTGCAAACATTAGCATTGATGATTTGCTGCTTATATACAACTGGGAAACAGCCATTTTATTTGCTGTGGTCATTTTTGTTGTCAGGCCCTTGGGCGTCTTTTTAAGCACCACAAACTCAGGACTAAGTATTAATGAAAAACTATTTATTTCTTGGGTGGGCCCTCGTGGTATTGTTGCAGCGGGTATTGCCTCTCTCTTTGGAACAAAACTTGTTGAAATGGGCGTTCCTGGAGCGCAATACATTACACCTCTTGTCTTTGGGCTAGTACTTGTTACGGTGCTTTTAAACGCAACTACAGCAAGAATGGTGGCTTCTTTATTGGGTGTGTTTTTGAAAAAAAGTGAAGGAATTATGATTATAGGCGGCTCTCGCGTTTCTAGATTAATTGCCGCCTATCTCCAAAAAAACAATAGGCGCGTTGTGCTTGTTGACAGCAACAGAGCTAATGTTGAAAAAGCAAAGGAGCTGGGTCTTGAGGCCTTGTCTGTAAATATTTACAATGATGATTTGAGTGATAATATAGAACTCAGCGAAATGGGTTATTTGCTGTCAATGACCCCAAATGACGTTATTAATAGATATGCCATGGATAAGCTAGGTAAATCTTTTGGCGAAAACGGCACCTACAGACTTGTTACCTCAGAGGAGTTGAGAAGCAAAAAGACCAAGAGCAGTGATTTGTTTTGCCCTACCCACGACTACCTAGGTTTAATGCGTGTTGCCGAAGCGTTTCCTTCTATACAGGAGGTTCAGGCCTCTAGTCCAGAAATATGCACAGATATCATAGAGCTAATTAACAACAACCAAGATGCCATTGCTTTATTTGCAAAAAGCCCGGATGGTGTTATCACTCTTATAGACAACACAAAGCAAACAGCGCCAGAAGAGAACACCACTATCGCTTATATAGGTAGGCCTATGGATTTTGAAGACGTGATGACCAATAAAACCTTGGAGCCCTTACAATAACCATAAAAAAGTATAAACAAAAGAGGCTCACGGCCGATTTTGTAGGACACAAAAAAATGAAAAAAGGTATCTTTATAGCAGGCGTTCTTGCCTTTGGGCTTATTTGTTGTGACGGCTCTGAGTCAGGAAATTTTGAGTGTATAACAGCAATCCCAGACTTAAATGATGCCGCCCAGGCCTATAATCAAGATCCATCTACAGAAAACTGTAATATATATAAAGCAGCATTACAGGCATATATAAACAACGGCTGTGCGGGCATGGATCAAAGCGCTTATGCTGAGCTGGACGGGCTGCCGTGTAACTAATTTAGTTAATCATTTAACTTTAAAACAGCCATAAAAGCAGCTTGAGGGATCTCAACATTACCTACCTGGCGCATGCGTTTTTTTCCTTTTTTCTGCTTTTCTAGAAGCTTACGTTTCCTAGAAATATCTCCTCCATAACATTTGGCCGTAACATCTTTACGAACTGCCTTTACGGTTTCTCTTGAAATAATTTTTGCTCCAATAGCCGCTTGTATAGGAATATCAAATTGTTGTCTTGGGATAAGCTGGCGAAGTTTTTCACACATTTTTCTGCCAATATCCTGAGCATTGTCTTGATGCAGCAAAGAAGATAATGCATCTACAATATTACCATTTAACAAAACATCTAGTCTCACTAGTTTAGACTCTCGCATACCAATTGGGGTATAATCAAAGGAAGCATACCCTTTGGAGACTGTTTTTAAACGATCATAAAAATCGAATACAATTTCTGCCAAAGGCATGTCAAAGGTAAGCTCTACACGCTCTGTAGTTAAGTAGGTTTGGTTGGTAATTTGCCCTCGCTTTTCTATACATAAAGACATTACGTTTCCAACAAAGTCTGACTTTGTGATGATCGTAGCCTTGATGTACGGCTCTTCCATGCGGTTAAGCTTAGAGGGCTCTGGCAAATCACTAGGGTTGTTCACCAAAAGAACCGTATCTGGCTCTCTGTTGGTGTATGCGTTGTAGGATACGTTGGGTACTGTGGTAATGACAGTCATGTCAAATTCGCGCTCTAAACGTTCTTGAATAATCTCAAGGTGTAACATCCCTAAAAAACCACACCTAAAGCCGAATCCTAAAGCGGCCGAACTCTCTGGTATAAAAACCAGTGATGCATCATTAAGCTGTAGTTTCTCCATAGAGGCCCTTAGTTCCTCATAATCTTCTGTGTCTACAGGGTAAATACCTGCAAATACCATTGGTTTTACATCCTCAAAGCCTTCAATCATGTTTGTTGTTGGGCTTTTTGCGTCTGTAATGGTGTCACCAACTTTTATCTCTTTAGCTTCTTTAATACCCGTGATGAGGTATCCAACATCCCCTGCAGAGATTATTTTCTTTGGTGTTTGTGTTAAATTTAGGGTTCCCACCTCATCTGCATAATAGTTTTTCCCTGTTGCCATAAACTTAATATGTTGGCCTTTTTTAATTTCTCCATTTAAAATTCTAAAATAGGTTTCAACACCTCTAAAAGGATTGTACACAGAATCAAAAATTAAAGCTTGCAAGGGCTCTTCCTTAACTCCTTTTGGGGCAGGAACCCTCTCTATAATCGCTTCTAATATTTCAGTAATTCCAATACCAGTTTTTGCACTAGCGGGAATAATTTCTTCTGGATCGCAACCCAGAAGATCAACAATATCATCTGTAACCTCTTCTGGACTAGCAGATGGAAGGTCTATTTTATTAAGTACAGGAATAATTTCTAAATCATTTTCTAGGGCTAGGTATAGATTAGAAATAGTTTGAGCTTGTATGCTTTGTGCAGCATCTACAACCAATAAAGCGCCTTCACAGGCCGCAATGGACCGAGAAACTTCGTAGGAGAAATCTACGTGGCCAGGGGTGTCAATTAAATTTAAAACATACTCCTGCCCGTTGTGGGTATAGTTCATTTGTATGGCGTGACTCTTTATGGTAATACCACGCTCACGCTCTATGTCCATATTATCAAGCAACTGTGCTTGAGATTCACGTTCGGTTACTGCGCCGGTGGCTCCCAATAGCCTGTCTGCCAGGGTGCTTTTACCGTGATCAATATGGGCAATAATGCAAAAATTACGAATGTTCTTCATGTAGCTTGTTGTTTGAAAACAATAATTTGCAAGCATATCAAGCAAATTTAAGGCTGTAAAGATACCACAAAAGGGCATCATGTACACAAGTTACCTTTAATCGATTTTTTGCAAAACATGAATATCTTACGCTAGAAATCTACATCTTTGTTGTAGTACTTAATTTACCCTTATGATTTTAGCCTTTTATTTATGCGGCACAATCTAGTTTTTCTGTTTTCAAACCTAAAGCGTTTTTCCAGCGCCATAAAAGCCGCAATTTTATTTTTGCTGCTTTTTCCTGTAACCATTTTTGGTCAGCAAAGCCAGGTAAGCGGGACTGTTTTAGATAAAAACAACGCGCCAATCTCATTTGTCACTGTCTTAGCAAATAAAATCTCTGAAGAAAAAGGCGCCTCTGGTGCTGTTTTTGAAAGAGGAACGACAACAGATGATTTAGGAAATTTCACTCTAGAAAACTTAGCACACGGCAGCTATACCCTTCACTTTAGCTTTATTGGCTTTCAGACGCAAACCAAAAACATAACACTTACAACAAACACCTCTGTTGATGCTATTATTCTTTTTGAAAGTAGCCAGATGCTCGACCAGGCAGTTATTACTATAAAAAGACCAACCATTCAAAAAGCGCCAGGACGCCTTGTTTTTAATGTAGAAAACACATCTGTAGCCACTGGAAGCGCCCTAGATGTGCTTAAGAAAACACCTGGAGTTGTTGTCTCTCAACAAGGGATCTCTGTAAAAAACAACAGCCCCGTTATTTATGTAAATAATAAACGGGTGTACCTCTCTGGTGAAGAAACACTCTCTTTACTCCAGAGCACAAACGCCTCTCTTATAAAGTCTGTGCAGGTGATTACAAACCCCTCCTCAAAATATGATGCAGATGCAACAACGGTTATAAATCTCAACACTACAAAGGCTGTTGCCGTTGGCTATAAAGGATCCACCTCAACCACCTATGAGCAATCTGTATATGCAAAATACAATATCGCAACCACTCAATTTTATAAAAATAAATGGCTTACTAGCTATGCAAACTATTCTTACGCTCCAAGAAAAGAGTTTAAAGAAGATCAAAACAACACGCGCTTTTTTGCCCCTGATGAAATCACCACAAGCGGCTATAGAGACTCCTATTTTACAAGAGAAACTAGCAGCAATTCTCACCAGGCAAATGTGGTTTTAGACATCACAGCAAGCCAGCAACACACCTTTGGAGTTAGCGCTTCTGTTTTTATATCTCCAGACAAGGTTTTTAACAACCAGGCCTTAAGCTACAACACTAGCAACACCCGGCAGCTAGTCTCTACCTTTACAACCATGGGCAACTCTGTTAGAAACACCTCAAACATAGCCCTTAACGCAAATCATAGCTGGAAAAATGATGATAGTGGCGCCCAGATAGTCTCTCAGGCAAATTACATAAGCTATAGCGCAGATAGATCACAAGACGTACAAACTAGGTATTTTCTACCCACTGGCGAGCAAACAAGAAGCAATGACTTCACCACAGATGGCACGCAAGATAGTTCTATTATAACAGGGCAAATAGATCTTAGCACCCCCCTTACACAAGGAGCCTTTGATTGGGGGTTAAAGTTTAGCGATATAAAAATAAGTAGCGCTCAGGATTTCTTTAATCAAACAGATCAAGCACCGGTGCTAGACCAAAGCCTATCTGATGCCTTTGAGTATCAAGAAAATATTTTTGCAGCATACTTTAATATAGCCAAAGATTGGGAGCTGTGGAGTCTAGACCTTGGTTTACGTGCAGAGCAAACAGATGTTAGAGGGACATCAAAAAACGCGGGCCAAGTAAACAGTCAGTATTATTTTGAGTTATTTCCTAAAATGTCACTACTGTACAGCGCCAATCAAAACAACAGCTTTGGCATGAGTTATTCAAGGTCTATAACCAGGCCAAGCTATGAGAGTTTAAACCCATTTAGGTACTTTATTAACGAAAACAACTACACAGACGGCAACCCCAACTTAGTGCCAGAAATAGACTCAAAATACACCCTTAGTTACACCTATAAAGACACCTGGTTTTTGGAGGCATATTACTGGCATATTAAAAACCCCCTGGAGGAGTTAAGATTTCAAGACAATACCACACGGGAACTGCAAAATCTGGAATCAAACCTACTACAGGGTTACCAATACAGCCTGGATCTAACCTATGCAAAATCTGTAACACCTTGGTGGTACCTCCAGGTGGTTACCTCTGGGTTTTTTATAGAGAATGAGTTTTTAGCCTTGCAAAGCGCACAACAAACCGCCCTTGCAAACACCTATGGTTTTTATGGACAAATTTACAGTGGTTTGGTTTTAAGTGAGCAGGCAAATATTACTAGCGATATTACAATGCTGTATATCTCAAATCTTATTTTTGGATCTTATACCTATAAAAATCAGTTTAACCTCTCTGCTTCTGTCAGGAAAAAGATTTGGGATAAAAAAGCCAGTATTACCATTGGAGTAGATGATATTTTTAACACCAACAACATTCCTGTTACCTCGCGGTATGCAAATCAAGACAATAGTTATTTTGCCAGGGCAGAATCTAGACTATTTAGGGTTGGTTTTACCTACAACTTCGGCAACTCAAAACTTCAAGACAACAACCGCGAGATTAACACAAAGGAGAGCGACAGGCTGAATTAAAAGCAATGGCCTCTTTTTTGAAAATTTCAGAATATAATTTTACTATTTTTGCACTATAAAGTAAGAACAAAAAAACCGCTCAGTACTATGGGCAAAACACATGGCTAAAATTGGAGATATAGATGTTGGAGAATTTCCGCTACTGCTAGCGCCCATGGAAGACGTAAGTGATCCTCCATTTAGAGCACTTTGCAAAGAGCAGGGTGCAGATGTGGTGTACACAGAGTTTATTTCTAGTGAGGGGCTTATTCGCGATGCTGCAAAAAGCGTCATGAAACTTGATATTTATGAAAAAGAACGCCCCGTAGGAATACAAATTTTTGGAGCTGTTTTGGAGTCTATGCTAAAGAGTATAGAGATTGTGGAGGCTAGTGGCCCAGATATAATAGATATTAACTTTGGATGTCCTGTTAAAAAAGTAGTAAGCAAAGGTGCGGGCGCGGGTATTTTAAAAGACATAGACCTTATGGTTTCTCTAACCCAGGCTATGGTAAAACACACCAAGTTGCCGGTAACGGTAAAAACACGTTTGGGCTGGGATGAAGACTCTATTAAAATTGTTGAGGTAGCAGAGCGCTTGCAAGATGTGGGCTGTAAAGCCATCTCAATTCATGGCAGGACACGTGCACAGATGTATAAAGGAGAGGCCAATTGGCACCCTATTGCAGCTGTTAAAAATAACCAACGCATGCACATTCCTGTTTTTGGAAACGGAGATGTAGACACCCCAGAGAAGGCTATGCTTATGCGAGATGAATTTGGGCTTGACGGGGCTATGATTGGCCGCGCAAGCATAGGGAATCCATGGTTTTTTAACCAGGTAAAACATTTTTTTGACACCGGCACTCACGCAGCTCCCCCAACGATGCAACAGCGGGTTGAGGCCGCAAGACGCCATCTGGAAATGGCCATAGACTGGAAAGGCGAAGTTCTTGGTGTTTTTGAAACCAGAAGGCACTACACCAATTACTTTAAAGGCATACCACACTTTAAGGAATACCGTATGAAAATGGTAACTAGCGATGACAGCAAAGATGTTTTTAAGGCTTTTGACCAGGTCTTAGAAAATTTTGGAGATTTCCAATTTGTATAACCCTACCCAAGTAGTTGTTCTCTCACTCTGCTGGCCGCAATTTTTGCCGCTAGTAGCCCTAGGCTAGAAATAGTAAAAAATACAATAACCACATTTATTCCAAGTAGTTTTACGGGATAGGCCAAACTAGGGGTTATGTATAAAAAGGAAAACGTTGCCTGTAGCCACACCACAATAATCCCCAGGATGATCCCGATGGTTCCTCCTAGGAGTGTCATAAGTGCGCCTTGGGTGAAGAAGATGCTTCTTATTTCTTTAAGGGTCGCCCCCATATTATAAAGAGTTTTAATGTTCTTTCTTTTGTCGAGAATCATCATAATAATGGCTCCAATAACATTAAAAAGCGCAATGATCATTATAAGTGTGCAGATAAGATATACGGCTATGTTTTCTGTGTTAAGCATTTTATAAAGCGCATCATTTTGTTGGATGCGCGTTTTTATAAGAACATCTTCTTTAAGCAGGGCTGTTATTTTTTGTTTTGCCTTGTCTGTAGATGCCTTTGGAGCAAGTTTGATTTCTAGGGCAGAAATTTTAGTGCTATCCATTGACAAAAGGCTTCTTGCAAAATTTAAATCACTAAAAACGTATTTGGAGTTCAGCTCCTGGTTTACAAAATAGATACCAGAGACCACCGCGTTTTGTTTAGTAAAATCTTTTGAGGGGTTTAGCGGGTCTATTTGCCCCAACCCAGGCTTAGGCACAAAGACCTCTAAAAGACCACTATAATCTCTGGCGCCAAGACCAAGTTTATGTGAGGTGTCATAACCAATAACCACCTCGCTTTTATTTGGAGTTAACCACTCTCTAGAGAGAAGGATGCTATCTGTGGGGTTTACAAGATTGTACTGATCGTCTACCCCTTTGATATAGGCCATGTCGTTTTTGCCCTTAAACTGTATAAAGACTCTCTCTTCTATTATTTGAGAAGCCGCAGCCACCTCTGGCAAGCCTAAAAGGGCTTTTTTTTGCGCCTGAGAAAATGGTATTGTTTTACCTGAGGAGGGATATACCTTTAAATCGCTATCAAAGATGTTGGTGTACTCAAGGCTATACTCTTTAAGACCAGAGAAACCAGAGAGCACGATAAATAAAACCAGAGATCCTACCACAACTCCTGTGGCGGCAATGGCGGTTATAATGTTAATAGCGTTGCTGCTGCTGGATGAAAATAGATACCGCTTTGCGATGTACAGCGAGAATTTCAATAGGCTATGATTTTCTTCTTTTTGGCAGTAGTTCTGGATCTTGTATTGGGTTTTGCTCTCCCTTTACAGCATCTTCAATTTTCTCTATGTAATCTAGAGAGTCATCATTGTAGAAGGTAAGCTCTGGCATTCTGCGAAGTTGGTGTTTTGTGAGTTGGGCAATTTCATGCTTAATTTTCGGCTTAATACCGTTTAGCTCTTGGGTGATCTCTCTGGCGTTTGTGGAGGGAAACACACTTACATACACCTTTGCAATAGATAAATCTGTGGTGACGCTCACCTTGCTCACAGAGATTAAAATACCTGATTGCCCGGCCTCTCTGAGCTTGTTTTGTAATACATTTGCAAGGTCTTGTTGCAACACTCCTGCAATTTTTTTCTGTCTGTTACTTTCTATCATGTGGTAAAAGTACTATAATTAATGGTATGAGGCCTATTTTGGTTGCTGGGTAATTGTTATTTTTGATACAAAGATCATACATTAGCAGACCACTACTATTTTTAAATTCGGGGCGATACCCCAAAAAAGCACATTTAAAACCAATATTTATGCGCAAAATAGAACATATAGGCATTGCCGTAAAAGACATGCAAGCGGCCACACAAATATATAGCGCCCTTCTTGGGTACGCTCATTATAAAACTGAAGAAGTGCCTGGGGAAGGAGTAAATACCGCTTTTTTTACCTGCGGAGACAGTAAGATAGAACTTTTGGAGGCCACCAATCAAGACAGTGCAATTGCAAAATTTATTGCAAAGAAAGGGGAAGGGGTACACCATATTGCTTTTGCCGTTGATGATATAAATACCGAAGTACAGCGGCTTGAAAAACAAGGGTTTGTGGTGTTAAACCAGGAGCCTAAAATGGGCGCAGATAATAAATGGGTAGTGTTCTTGCACCCTAAATCTAGCAACGGGGTCTTGGTAGAATTGTGCCAAGAGCGTAATTAAGTTAAAAAAAGTTTGTGTAGCTATTAAAACACATTATTTTTGCAGCCATAATGCCGGTCCTATAGCTCAGTTGGTTAGAGCACCTG
>CBFHMO010000009.1:0-32284 GCA_965656925.1 Patiriisocius sp. | reverse complement strand
GTAAAATTTTATTTGATTTCACAATGTTTGATTCCTTAATTGTTTTATTTTTCCCTTTTGTTCTAAGCTTTGCTTGTACTTTTTTGTTGTCAAACGTTTTTCTTTCAAGTACTAATGACTTAAAATTACAAGGTACTTTTTCTAGCCGAACCAAAAGAAAGCGAATCCAATTGGGAGCAGGTTCTGTGGTGTTATTTGTTGGAGCTTCTATTTCATTTTTTCTTATTGTTATCTCAGGGTTTGTTCCCTCTCCAATGTTTTTGAAAGCATTGTTGTTGGGAGTTGTGTTGGTGGCAGTTGGATTTTGGACTGACCTGTTTGGCTCAAAGAGTGCCACGCTGTTTTTAGTTAAATTAGTTTTTTCGATAATTCTAGTGGCTTTGTTGCAACCGCATTTTATGAAAAATATTGAATTTTCTGACTTCGCTCTTGGTATTGTTTTTACTCTTGGGTGTATTTATTTGATAAATGCCTTAAACCTTCTAGAGAGAACAGCTATAGTTTTTTCAATAAGTTTTACTTTATTTGGCTCAATCTTGGGTGTTTACACTCAAGATGTTATTCTTTCGGCGGGTAACTTCTGTGTAATGGGTTCTTTGATAGCTTTTGCTTATTTTAATTTTTCTGAGTCAAGAAAAATTAACTTAGGAGTTGCCGGAGAAATACTTATTGGTTTGTCAATTGCCTCCCAGGGGTTGTATCTGTTTGGTGAAGTCTCCCATGATTATTCCAATATTACACCTTTTGTTTTTTTACTATTTTTATATCCCCTTAGTGATGCTTTGCAGTATTTTGGATCAATTGCAGTTAATAAAATGTTTAGCAAAAATATCAAAACACGTCAAATTCACGAATTGTTTTAAAGCGCCAATGTTTCCTGAGTCAAGGAGCAATGCGTAAACCAATTTGTATACTTATAAAGTAATTTATTCTTGCTTCCTTATCAAACATTTCTTTTATGTAATGTCTATCTGTTGCTTTTCTGAATTTTTCACCTCACCTTTTTAATCACTCTACATGGTTACCTATAACACTTCTACGCTATTTTTTTTGCTTAAGTTTTAAGTTTATTTATTTAAAACCCCAGTGTTTTTTCTTTTATTTTGAATGTAATTTTTTGTACTTTGTAAAGAATGATCTGCTAATTAATCACGCTATTTAAGCCCTTATTTTGCAGTGTTTTATAAAGATAATTTTAAATATTTAAACATAGTTTATATGCCGTGGTATGTTGTTGTTACTAGACCAAGGGCCGAGCTCAAGGTTAAAGATCGTTTGGAGAAACTAGGTGTTTCTGTATGTTGCCCCACCAGAGTTGAGAAAAGGCAATGGAGTGATCGGGTAAAAAAAGTAGTAGTTCCTCTACTTCCTTCTATGGTGCTTGTGTCTTTACAGGATAAAGATAGAGATTTGGTTTTTGATGCTCCAGGGGTAGTTCGGTATCTTTTTTATCTGGGGAAACCTGCAGTGGTCCCCAAAAAAGAGGTAGATGCCTTAAATGAGATTGAAAAAAAGGGGGTACATGTTGTGGGTGTTAAAACCCTTAAAGCGGGAGATGTTATAGATGTCCCTGGCTTTGGTGCTACTGCTCAAAAAGGAAAAGTAAAGCACATCTCTGGAAAAAAATGTTGGGTGGTCTTAGAGTCTTTGGGCTTTGTAGTGACCCTGCAATTATATTAGTTCTGTTCAGCTTTTTTAAGCAACGGAAGGCTTCAACTCTTTTTAGAACAAGCAAAACAAGACTATGATTTAATTATTATAGATTTTGCACCAACATTACTTGTTACAGCTACCTTTTTGGTAACCCCACTTGCAGATTTAACCCTCTTTGTTGTTCGCTATGGATATACAGATAAGGCGCTGCTTAACTTTATTAAGGATATAGATCAAGCAGGTAAAGTTAAAAACATGGTTACTGTCCTTAATGGTATTAGTAGAAATAACACCTACGGTTATGGATACAATTATAGTTATAATAATTACGGCTATAGTTACGGCTACAAAAACAGTAATCAAGCTTGATTTTATTAGTTTTAAAAACCCCCTCTTGATTTCTCAAGAGGGGGTTTGTTTTCTTTGAGAATTATCCTCTCTCTGGGATGCCATTTTTGCCTTTTCTAGGTGCAAAAGAGGTATGAAGTATTTTCCAGCCATCATCTGTATTACACCAAGTAGAAGATGCTCTAGTGGCATATTCAATGGTACTATTAGTAGCTGTTATGGTATACTGTCCATCTGCTACAAATGTAACAACAGCTGTTTTCATATCTGGAGAAAAATAAGTCTGCATATCAGAAAGTACAAAAGAGGCCCACGTTATTTCAGGGTTTGTTTTTACATCTTTTTCTGTATAAATATAAAAAGGGTTTAGGTTAGAGTCTCCAGTAGAGACCTTAATTTCTGGATGTACAAATTCTTTATACCCCTGGTAGTCTCCCTCTAATATAGCCTGTTGTATGTCTTTTTGCATTTGCTGAATCTCAATGCCCATTTTACCTGCATTAATTTTGGCATAGTATAAACGCGCATTTGCTGAATAAACAGAAGAGAAGGTTCCAAAATCTACAGCCTTTAATTGATTTTTTAGGGCATTTTCATAATCTCCCATTGCTGCGTAATGCTCTGCCATAGAATCATAAGCGTTGGGTCCGTCATGCATTTGTTGTGCCATGCTAACATATTTCATTGCTTTTGTAGTGTCGTTCTCACCAAAGCCCCCATTAGTGTAGCCATATGACATCATATTATATGCGGTGGCTGCATTGTCGGGAAATTTTTCAGCAAAAGTCTTGAATGTATTAAAATCTTGCATTGAAGTTGATAAAAAATTAAGCAGCGGACTTTCTGGAAATTGGTTAGCTAAAGAGGTTTCTAAAGAGGTTCTTTCTTCCTTACTAGCTCTCATGGTGTCATACCAACCTTTTTCTTCTGCAGTTAATGATTCTATATCAATAGCGTCAAGTTTTGTCATTCTGCTTCCCCATTTTTGGTTTGCGCTGCTAATATAAGCCAAGGTTAGTTTTGCACAACCACAGTCTTCGTCTAATAATAATGCAGCGTTCGCAGCACCAAATGCAGCCATGTATTCTAGATTGACCACATATTCAATAGCTTGGTTTGCAACTAGCTCCGCTTTTTTGTTACATGATGTGTCCTGTAGCCATTGAGCATTTACTACTATAGTAAAACAAAAGGCTATTAAAGTAATACGTTTTTTCATTGTTTTATATTTAAATTAATTTAACTCAAATTTAACTAATTAGTTTTAAAAAACCATTAATCTTGTGTTCTAATTTTATAATTTTTTCTCATACTTTAGCATCTCAAAAAAAAATA
The DNA here is from genome assembly GCA_965656925.1 of Patiriisocius sp. Taxonomy (GTDB): domain Bacteria; phylum Bacteroidota; class Bacteroidia; order Flavobacteriales; family Flavobacteriaceae; genus Patiriisocius. The sequence continues at coordinate 28,948 of CBFHMO010000009.1, read as the reverse complement.
AATGAGATAATTTTTCTTATAATTTTTTTTTTTGTGAATGATTCTCATTTATTTAAATTATTTTTGTGTAATAACTATAAATTGCTATTTATCAGTCAGTTAAATTAGTATTTTGCTTATGGAATATCCAATTCTTACCTGTGCTATTGCTCGATCTACTAAAATATTAGGAGACAGCTGGTCCTTGCTTGTTATGAGAGATATTATTTGTCATAAACACTCTAAATTCAAACATTTTAAAGCATCTAAAGAAAAAATCGCGTCCAACATTCTTACCAATAGGTTAAAATCATTACAAGAGATGGGCCTTATTGAAAAGTTAGATCCACAGGGTACAAAAAAGAGTACAACTTACATTGCAACTCCAAAAGGGTTGGAATCATTGCCTATCATATGTCAAATGTATTTATTTTCTATAGACTCTATAGATGAAACATTATTAGATGACATGCAGAAAAATATAAAAAAAGAAATTAAGGGCGATCTTTCTCTATTTCAAAAAACAAAAATCTCAGAATACAATTCTTTTGTTGAAGATTTAAGGGAAGAGCTTCGTCTCTCAAAGTTGGCTTTAAAAAAGTAATTTTCTTATATTAAAAAGCTTTACCGTTCTCTACCGATTTCCAAATAATTACATTCCTAACAAATAGTTTTTACCCTGCCCGTTTTTAGGGTTCAGATTAGATAATCTATACCTGTAAAGTCATCAAAATCAAACTTTAGGGCCTTTAACCTAATAGTTAATTTTAAAAAAAATACTGTTATTTATTTGTTTTGAAGTTAAAAGGAACACTCATGTTAATCTCATGGGGTTTACCACCCATCATTCCGGGGGTTAATTGAGGAATCTTTAAAATGTTTTTTTTGCTGCCTCTTGCAGGCCTTTATTGCCACCCGTCACACTTTTAATCTCAACAAGCCCTTTTGTGTTTATTTTAAATGTTACCACCACGCGGCCTTGAATATTTTTTGTACTCCTGTGTAGGGTAGGTAAAATTACTAATAATGTGTTTTGATATTTGTTGGTTGAAACAAGTATCTTTTTCTGCAATACTACCACTACAACCTGGCCAAACAGGTGGTATTTCTTTCATGGTAAGTTTGTTTTTTTTTAAATCACCCCATTCACCTTGTGCAAAAGCGCCGCTAGTAGAAAAATAAACAGAAGTAGCAGCTTTTTTCACAACGGATATTTTTGTAAAAGGGTTAAATAGCAACAGCTCCTTTAATATGCGGGTGTGGATTGTAATCAACCAAAGTAAAATCTTCAAATTTAAAATCAAAAATACTTTTCACATCAGGGTTAAGTATCATTTTAGGCAATGCTCTTACATCTCTTGATAGTTGAAGCTCTATTTGCTCCATATGGTTGTTGTAGATATGTGCATCTCCAAAAGTATGAATAAAGTCTCCCACTTGGTAACCGCAAACTTGCGCCATCATCATAGTAAACAAGGCGTAAGAAGCAATATTGAAAGGGACTCCTAAAAAGATGTCTGCACTGCGTTGGTAGAGTTGGCATGATAGTTTGCCATCTGCTACATAAAATTGAAAAAAGGCATGGCATGGGGGTAAGGCCGCTTTTCCATTTGCGACATTTTCAGAAAAAGTTTTGGAGCTATCTGGCATCACACTAGGATTCCAAGCACTTACCAGCATCCTTCTACTATCTGGGTTTGTTTTTAGCGTATGTATAATGTCACTAATTTGATCTACCTCTTCACTATTCCAGTTGCGCCATTGATGTCCATAAACAGGTCCTAAATCTCCTTTTTCATCTGCCCACTCGTTCCAGATACGCACGCCATTTTCTTGCAAATATCCAATATTAGTATCTCCATTTAAAAACCAAAGGAGTTCATAAACAATAGATTTAAGATGTAGTTTTTTGGTGGTCACCATCGGAAATCCTTCGCTTAAATTAAATCTCATTTGGTGTCCAAACACACTTTTGGTTCCTGTTCCTGTACGGTCATGTTTTTGAGTCCCGTTTTCAACTACGTGTTTAATAAGGTCGTGGTATTGCTTCATTTGGATTTCATGTTTACAATTGTAAATGTATATAATGTTACAAAAACAGTAAAATTTCTCAAAGAGCTGTTATCAGTATTTATTAACTGTTTTAAAATCTATACCAATGGACTAGTTATCCAATAATCATTCCTGCAATTGTTGCAGAAATTAGCGATGCAATAGATCCTCCAATTAGGGCTTTCATTCCAAATTTAGAGAGTGTTTTACGCTGCCCAGGGGCTAGAGAACCAATACCGCCAATTTGAATACCAATAGAGGCAAAATTTGCGAAACCACAAAGCATGTATGTGGCCATGATTATTGATTTCTCATAGTTAAGATGCATGATGTTGTTGATGTTCTTCAGCTCTGCTAGTTGAATATACCCTACAAATTCACTGGCTGCAAGTTTAATACCTAAAAGCTGTCCCATCATCATCATATCTTTAGAGGCAACTCCAATAAGCCACATTAGTGGCGCAAATACAGTACCCAAAATAGCCTCTAAAGAAAGATTAGGGTAGGAGGTATTTGAGGCCATCCAGTCATTTACAGTAGTTACGTCTCCAAGCCAACCTAAAATTCCATTTAACATGGCAATAAATGCTACAAAAACAAGTAGCATGGCACCAACATTTACTGCTAGTTTTAGCCCTTCTGTAGTTCCATTGGCAATGGCGTCTAGGATGTTTGAGCCAATTTTATCTGAAGACACCGTAACATCCGTATTAATGCTTTCTGTTTGAGGGTATAATATTTTTGAAATTACAATGGCTCCAGGTGCTGCCATTACAGAGGCTGCCAATAGATGTTTAGCAAACACCAATCGCATGGCAGGGTCATCTCCACCTAAGAAGCCTATGTAGGCCGCCAGTACAGCTCCTGCTACTGTTGCCATACCGCCAATCATAACCAGTAGCATTTCACTTTTGTTCATTTTCTCAAGGTAGGCCTTGATAAGCAGGGGCGCTTCTGTTTGTCCTAAAAAAATATTTCCAGCAACACTTAAGCTTTCTGCTCCAGAAATTTTTAAAACCTTAGAGAGTAACCAACCAAAGGCTTTAACTACTTTTTGGATAATCCCTAAGTAGAATAGCACAGAGGTCAAGGCAGAGAAAAATAGAATTGTTGGTAGTACTTGGAATGCAAAAATAAATCCAAAAGTGTCCATGTCTACCACCAGACCCTCAAATAAAAATTTACTACCCGCTTTGGTGAAATCTAAAATACTAATAAACAACTTTCCTATTCCTTCAAATATTTTTTGAATAAAAGCAACTTTTAAAACTCCTACTGCAATAATTAACTGAAGGGCTAGACCAACCCCTACCGTGCGCCAACTAATTGCTTTTCTGTTTGCGCTAAATAAAAAGGCAATAAATAAAAGGGTAATCATACCAAGGACACCGCGCCACAGACTGTCAAAAGAAAATCCTTGTGAGGGGATAATTGTATCTTTACTCTGGGCTATCTCATTTACAGCACCTGCGGTATCAGCAGCTTTAAACCAATAGGTTGTATTGTTTTCTGAAAAAGATAAGCTATCCTGTGTGAGTTTTGTAACCCGATATCTGCGAATAGTATCTGTAGGCTGGTTATAGAATAAGACTAATAAATTGTTCTGAAATATATAATCTCCATTTGCCTTTAAGTTGTTTTTTGCTGCTAGAGAATACTCAAATGCGCCATTGTCTAGTGTAAAGGAGTCTGTGCTTTGGTCAATTTCAAAAAGTGATGTTCCCTGCTCAGAATGGATGTAGTTAAAAACCCATTTTTTCTCAATGGTTTGTGCAGATAGGTTTCCCAATAAAAAAAATACAACAATACTATATAATAGCTTTTTCATAGGTTTTTGGTAAGGTTTATTCTCGCTTTGAAATTTCGTCTCTTATTTTCGCAGCACTTTCATAATCTTCATTTTTAACAGCTCCCTCAAGTAAATGATGAAGTTCTTTTAAGGTGTTGGTTTTGTAATCTTCAGATGAGCTGGGCTGGCTTTGTGAGTCATTGCTTTGTAAAAAATCATCTAAAATTACGTCTTCTTGTTCTTGTTTTTCCTCTTTTTTATCTCCGGTTTTAAGGAATATACCCGCACTGTCCAAGATTTCTTTGTGGGTAAAAATAGGCGCCTTAAACCTTAGCGCTAGAGCAATGGCGTCGCTAGTTCTAGCATCAACAATTTCTTCTACACCCTCACGCTCACAAATTATACTAGAATAGAATACCCCATCTACCAATTTATGTATGATTACTTGGGTGATAATAATTGCAAAAAGATCTGAAAAGTTTTTAAATAAATCATGGGTAAGTGGTCTAGGAGGCATGATTTCTTTCTCCAGTGCAATAGCGATAGACTGAGCTTCAAAGGCACCAATGACTATGGGTAATTTCCTGTTGCCTTCTACCTCGCTGAGTATTAGGGCGTATGCGCCATTTTGTGTTTGGCTGTAAGAAATCCCCTTAATATTTAATCTAACTAGACTCATGATTTTATAATTAAAAAAAGCTGTTTAAACAGGATGTTTGTCCTAATTTAAACAGCCATTTCCAAAGGCACAAAGTAATAAAAATTATGCGTTTTGCGCTTTAAAAGCTTTTAATTTTTCATTTAGTTGTGGAACAATTTCAAATGCATCGCCTACAATTCCGTAGTCTGCTGCTTTAAAAAATGGAGCTTCTGGGTCTGTATTTATAACTACTTTAACTTTAGAGGAGTTAATACCTGCAAGGTGTTGGATGGCTCCGCTAATTCCTATGGCGATGTATAGTGTTGCCGCAACGGGTTTACCTGTTTGTCCTACATGTTCTCCATGAGATCTCCATCCCATGTCACTAACGGGTTTTGAGCAGGCTGTAGCAGCTCCTAGAATAGTAGCCATTTCTTCAATCATACCCCAGTTTTCTGGCCCTTTTAAACCGCGCCCTGCAGAGACTACAACTTCTGCATCTGCAATGGTCACTTTATCTGTAGCTTTATCTACAGAAATTACCTTGGTATCGCTTTGTTGGATACTTGGTGAAAACACCTCTGATACTGCATCAGCTGCATTTTCATGTAAACCATAAGCATTTTTACCTAAACCAATTATTTTAACAGGGGTGTTTATTTGTGTTAAAGAAAAAGCCTTGTTGGTGTATACGCTGTGTTTTATTTTAAATGGCGTTGTGCTCTGCGGGAGAGCAACAACATTAGAAACATAACCAGCCTCAAGATTTACAGCCACTAGTGGGGCCATAAACTTTGCATTTGCAGTTTGAGATAATACAACAACCGTAGCATCTTGTGATGCCGCAGCTTGAGATATTGCATCTGCATACCCTTGGGCATCAAAATTTGCAAGACTGTCGTTTGTTATCTCTAGTACTTTATCTGCTCCATATACTCCTAACTGGGAAGTATTACTTGCATTAATAGACACAGCAGTTAGGGTAGTACCTAACTCAGTGGCTATTGCCTTTGCGTAAGATACAACTTCAAAGGCTGTTTTTTTGAAAGAACCATTTTCAGATTCTGTGTAGACTAAAACACTCATATGTTAAAGGTATTTTTTATTATTTATAGGTGTTCAATTTTGTTTGAAAACCTCTTTTTTAATTTAAATTACTTTGGCTTCGTGGTGTAATAAATCGATTAATTCATCCACAGTATCAACCAGTTTTACAGCACCTCTTGGAGCTGGTTTCTCAAAAGTAGTAGCCTCGCTTCTTGGGCTTTGTTCCATAGCTGGTTTGACATGTAAGGGCTTGCTTCTAGCTTGCATGATTCCGCGCATGTTTGGTATGCGAAGATCACTTTCCTCAACCAATCCCTTTTGACCTCCAATAACTAGTGGCAATGTTGTTTGCAGGGTTTCTTTTCCGCCATCAATTTCTCTAATAGCAGTAACATTTGCGTCTTCTACCTCAAGACTAATACAGGTGTTTATAAAGTTGGCGCCAATAATTTTAGCTACCATTCCAGGAACCATGCCGCCATTGTAATCAATAGACTCGCGCCCTCCAATAATTAAATCATAACCACCCTGTTTTGCAACACTTGCCAATTGCACCGCAACACTATAGCCATCTGTAGCTGGGGTGTCTATGCGTATGGCCTCATCTGCTCCAATAGCCAATGCCTTGCGCAGTGTAGGTTCTGTCTCTGGCCCACCAACATTAATAACGTGCACAGATGCTCCTTGTTTTTCTTTAAACCACATTGCGCGGGTGAGTCCAAATTCGTCATTTGGATTGATCACAAAATTCACCCCATTGGTGTCAAATTTTGTGTCATTTTCTGTGAAATTTATTTTTGAAGTAGTGTCTGGTACGTGACTAATACACACTAATATTTTCATAGTAATAGTTATTTTAATTGTAGTACTTTTTTTGGTTTCGAAAATCTAGTAATCCCTAAATTTTCGACCACAAAGATAGTGAATATTATTCTTATTTACTATGCGTGCATAGTAAAATAGTTGGCTAAAAAATGTTAAATGCCTTCACTTGTGGTGTAAAAAATAAGATAATAATACTATTTTTGTTTTTTTAGATTTTAGGGGTAGTTGTGTTTAACTATTTCAGAAGCAAAAAGAACATAAAGTATAATTAAATGTACCCACCCATGTGGGCAATGAGCATGAAAACAATTCAATTTAGAGAAGCCATTTGTGAAGCCATGAGCGAAGAGATGCGCAAAGATGATACCATTTACCTAATGGGTGAAGAAGTAGCAGAGTACAACGGCGCATACAAAGCAAGTAAAGGAATGTTAGAGGAGTTTGGGGCAAAGCGTGTAATAGACACCCCCATTGCAGAGCTTGGTTTTGCTGGTATTGCCATTGGTAGCGCCATGAATGGTAACAGACCTATTATAGAATACATGACCTTTAATTTCTCTTTGGTTGGGATTGACCAAATTATTAATAATGCCGCAAAAATAAGACAAATGAGTGGCGGGCAATTTAACTGTCCAATTGTCTTTAGAGGACCAACAGCTAGTGCTGGGCAGTTAGCTGCAACACATTCTCAAGCTTTTGAAAATTGGTTTGCAAACACCCCAGGATTAAAAGTTGTTGTACCAAGTAATCCTGCAGATGCTAAGGGATTATTAAAAAGTGCTATACGTGATAATGATCCAGTAATTTTTATGGAGAGTGAGCAAATGTATGGTGATAAAGGAGAAGTACCAGAGGGAGAATATTTAATACCTCTGGGTGTAGCAGAAATCAAACGTAAGGGTAGTGATGTAACCATTGTTTCTTTTGGAAAAATAATCAAAGAAGCCTACAAGGCTGCAGATCAATTAGCCGCAGAAGGTATAGAATGCGAAATTATCGATTTGCGTACGGTACGTCCTCTAGATATCAATGCGATTTTAGATTCTGTTAAAAAAACAAATCGTTTGGTGGTTTTAGAAGAAGCATGGCCTTTTGGTAATGTAGCCACAGAGATTACCTACCAAATACAAAACCAAGCATTTGATTATTTAGATGCACCTGTTGAAAAGATAAACACCGCAGACACTCCTGCGCCGTATTCTCCTGCTTTATTTGCAGAGTGGTTACCCAATAGCACAGATGTTGTAAATGCAGTTAAAAAAGTATTGTACAAAAAATAATGTTTTCTTAAGTCAATAATGTAATACCTAAATCTTTTTATTGTTGGGTATTTAATTATCTGCTTGGTTAATTTTAAAAATGCAGCAAGGGTACTACTCACATTTTGCGAGTAGCCTGTTATTTTTATGAGAAACTCCTTCTTTCTTTTTCTACTATTTATTTCGGTTGGTGCTATGGCGCAAACCAAAATAAGCGGTTTTGTAACAGATACCGATGGAGTTTCTGTGCCTTTTGCTAACGTTGTTTTTAAAAATAGTTTTGAAGGTACCATAACCAATGAAGACGGTCGCTTTTATCTAGAGAGTAATCAAACCTATACAGATGTTGTAGTTTCTTTTTTAGGATTTCAAAATAAAGAAATTACACTAGATAAAAAGGTAACCTATAACATGAGCATTGTTTTAGAGCAAGAAGCAGCCTCCCTAGATGAGGTTGTTATTTTTAGTGGCAAGACCTCTAAGAAAAACAATCCAGCCATAGACATACTCAAAAAGATTTGGGACAACCGTAGACAAAATGGAGTTAAGAAATTCAATCAATACGCCTACGATAAATATGAGAAGCTTGAGTTTGATTTAAATACCATAGATAGTACACTCACAAAAAACAAAATATTTAAAGGTATGGAGTTTATCTTTCAAGAGATAGACACCTCAAAAGTAACAGGAAAAACCTATTTGCCCATTTTTATAAATGAGGCCTTCTCCCAGGTTTATGGAGACAACCTCCTAGGTAAAGAGAGAGAACTGCTCCAAGGAAATAAAAATTCTGGCTTCGAAAACAACAATACACTAATTGCATTTCTAAAAGATTTGTACAGCCAATATGATGTGTATGACAATTACCTAAAGTTTTTTGATAAGGCCTTTACCAGCCCTTTATCTAAAACGGGGGTTGATGTATATAATTATGTGCTATTAGATAGCGCCTACAGGAAAGATAAGTGGTGTTATAACATAGCCTATTATCCAAGGCGTAAAAATGAACTTACCTTTAAAGGAGATTTTTGGGTAAATGATTCTACATGGGCCATTAAAGAGATCAACTTGCAAGCCTCCAAAAGCGCTAATGTAAACTGGATACGAGAAGTATATATAGAGCAAGAGTTTGATGTGTTAAACGATTCTGTTTTTTTAATCACTCGAGATTACTTTATGAGTGACTTTAGTTTCCAGGATAAAGAAAAAGCCAAAGGAGTGTATGGAAGAAGAACTACTTTGTATGACAATTATGTTTTTGACACCCCAAAGCAGAAAAGTTTTTATAAAATACAAGTAGACCCATACCAGTATGATGTGTATAATAGACCAGATGCTTATTGGGAAGAAAACCGTCTGGAGCGATTAAATAAAGACGAGTTGAGTGTGTATAAAATGTTGGACACGCTAAAAAGCGTACCAAGATTTAAGGCCTTGTATAGCGCCGCGTCTGTTTTAGCCTCTGGATATTATGAGATAGAAAACTTTGACATTGGCCCTGTATTCTCAGTTTTTGGATATAACGAGGCAGAAGGTCTTAGACTTAGACTGGGAGGTAGGACCTATTTTTCTCAAAATGATCAGTGGCGTCTAGAAGGGTTTGGGGCCTACGGATTTAAAGATGATCGTTTCAAATTTGGGCTTTCTGCAAAGGTATTACTCAACAGAAAAAACAGACTTACCCTTTATGCCGGCTATAGAAAAGATGTAGAACAAACTGGTGCAAGCCTTACCTCAAGCAATGATATTTTGGGCAGAAATTTAGCCTCCTCCTCCCTTATTACAGTAGGGGCAAATGATAAATTAACCCGGGTTAAATTAGCGACATTGGGAGTTTCAATGGAGCCTGTAAAAAACTTAAATATACGTCTTACAGGATCTTTTAGGTCTTTAAGCTCTGCCACAGATACCTTTTCTATAGATTATTTAAAAGAAGATGGAACTATAGATAATGATGTACAACAACCAGAGATACGGCTCTTAGCCTTTTTTACTCCAAAGAGAAAGGTTTCTGGATATGGAGTTGAGAGAACAGTCATAAACCAAGGGAGTTTCCCAAGTCTTTTTATAGGGTACACCTACGGTATAAAAGGACTCTTGGGTGGAGATTTTGAGTACCAGCGTATACAAGGATTATATACTCAGCCTTGGAATATTGGAGGTATTGGAAGATTGACATCAACCATTGAGGCAGGTAAAACTTTTGGTCAGGTAAATTTAAGTTTGTTAAACCCTATTCCAGGAAACCAGACGCTTTTTAGTATTTACAATACCTTTTCTCAGTTAGATTTTTATGAATTTGTGAGTGACCAATATGTATCTTTACATCTGCAGCACAACTTTGGAGGTAGAATTTTTCAGCGCATACCTTGGCTAAGAGATTTTAACCTTAGAGAAGTAATTGGTTTTAGAGCGGTTGTTGGTAGTATAAGTCAAGAAAATATTGATATTAACAAATCTAATATTGCGTATCAATCTCCAAATAAGCCTTATTATGAGTATAGTTTTGGTGTAGGAAATATCTTTAAAGTATTTAGGCTAGATGTCAATTTTAGGGGTAATTACTTAAATGAGTTTGAGTATCCCAATGCCAGAAAATTTGGCTTTACAGGAACCTTCGGGTTTAACTTCTGATACTTGTTTTAACCACTGTAAAGTTACCCTTAACTGTTTTAAAGCACGCCTTGTTTAATTACACCGCGCTTTGAGCTACAAAATCAAGGCTAATTTTACTCTTTAATACCTAATAACTAGTGATTTACAACCTTTTTTTTTACTTAGAAAAAAGGTGTTTTTTAATTGTCTTTAATTTGTTACTTTTACCGCCTTAATTAACAAACCAAATAATATATGGAAGCAATGATGATTTACATGCCAATAGCAGCGGCAATAATAGGTTTAGTATATATGCTAATTAAAAAATCTTGGGTGATGAAGCAAGATGCAGGTGATGGTAAAATGAAAGAAATTTCAGATCACATCTATGAAGGAGCATTGGCTTTTTTAAACGCAGAATATAGATTGTTATCTTATTTTGTTGTTGGAGCAAGTATCATTTTAGCAGGAATTGCTTTTTTCATGGATACAACCTACCTCATAGTTGTTGCCTTTATTATTGGGGCTATCTTTTCTGCATTTGCAGGAAATATGGGTATGAAAATTGCAACCAAAACAAATGTAAGAACCACTCAAGCCGCAAAAACGAGTTTGCCACAAGCATTAAAAGTTTCTTTTGGTGGTGGTACGGTGATGGGACTTGGTGTTGCAGGATTAGCCGTTTTAGGGTTAACACTTTTCTTTATTGTTTTTTATCAAATGTTTATGGGCGGTCAATGGACCAATACTATGGACATGACTATCGTATTAGAGGCATTGGCTGGTTTCTCTCTAGGGGCAGAGTCTATTGCACTTTTTGCAAGAGTGGGTGGTGGTATTTATACCAAAGCCGCTGATGTTGGTGCAGATTTAGCAGGGAAAGTACAGGCAGATATTCCAGAGGATGATCCAAGAAACCCAGCGACAATTGCAGATAATGTTGGAGATAATGTAGGTGATGTTGCAGGAATGGGTGCAGATTTATTTGGATCATACGTTGCAACAGTATTGGCCGCCATGGTACTTGGTAACTATGTAATTAAAGACATGGGCGGTATGATTGAAGATGCATTTGGTGGAATTGGCCCTGTTTTATTGCCTATGGCAATTGCAGGTGTAGGGATTATTATCTCACTTATTGGAACCTTATTAGTAAAAATATCTTCTAATGACGCAAAAGAAGCAGATGTACAAAAAGCATTAAACATTGGTAACTGGGCATCTATTATAATGGTTGCAATAGCATGTTACGGATTAGTTACATGGATGTTGCCACAAACAATGCAGATGGACTTCTTTGGTGAGGGGCTTCAAGACATTTCTTCAATGAGAGTGTTTTATGCTTGTTTGGTTGGGCTTGTTGTAGGAGCAGGAATCTCTGCTTTTACAGAATACTATACAGGACTAGGTTCTAAGCCAATTTTAAAAATTGTACAACAATCTAGTACCGGTGCAGGGACAAATATTATTGCTGGTTTAGCAACAGGTATGATTTCTACATTTTCTTCTGTTTTATTATTTGCAGCTGCAATTTGGGCATCATACGCCTTGGCTGGTTTTTACGGAGTTGCTTTAGCAGCGTCTGCTATGATGGCAACAACTGCTATGCAATTGGCCATTGATGCTTTTGGACCTATTGCAGATAATGCAGGTGGTATTGCAGAGATGAGTGAACAAGATCCAATAGTAAGAGAACGTACAGATATTTTAGATGCTGTTGGAAATACAACTGCTGCAACAGGTAAAGGTTTTGCTATTGCATCAGCTGCTTTGACTTCTTTAGCACTATTTGCTGCCTATGTTACCTTTACGGGTATTGATGGAATTAACATCTTTAAGGCGCCAGTTTTAGCGATGTTATTTGTGGGTGGTATGGTACCTGTGGTATTCTCTGCCTTGGCGATGAATGCGGTTGGTAAAGCAGCCATGGAAATGGTAAATGAAGTGGTAAGACAGTTTAAGGAAATTCCAGGAATTATGGAAGGAACTGGAAAACCAGAATATGATAAATGTGTTGCTATTTCTACTCAGGCATCTTTAAAAGAAATGATGTTGCCAGGTATTCTAACCATTGGGTTCCCGATTGTTATTGTACTTGTTGGCCTACTGGTATATCCAGATAATAACATGTTGGTTGCTGAAATGTTAGGTGGTTACATGGCCGGTGTTACTGTAAGTGGTGTTCTTTGGGCTATTTTCCAGAACAATGCTGGTGGTGCTTGGGATAATGCTAAAAAATCTTTTGAAGCAGGTGTTGAAATTAATGGTGTAATGACCTATAAAGGATCTGAAGCTCACAAGGCTGCAGTAACTGGAGATACTGTCGGAGATCCATTTAAAGACACTTCTGGTCCATCTATGAACATCCTTATTAAACTTACGTGTTTGATAGGTCTTGTGATTGCTCCAATTCTAGGAGGTCATAGCATTGAGGATACAACAGCAGATGCCCCTCAAGAAAATACCATACAGGTAGATACTGAAAAACAAGTTGAAAAACAAGTGAGAGTAGAAATGAGCTCTGATAATGATGAGCTGTTTACAGCTACCGTTACCATTACTACTCAAGAAGATGGATATACTAAGAAAGTAAACCAAGTGTTAACTGGAACAAAAGCTGAGGTAGAAGCTCAATTAGAGGCTATGGATGTTGTTGTTCCACCAACACCTCCTGTAGCAGATTCTAATACAGATGCTTAATACAATACTTACAAGCATATTACAATAAAAAAGGGCTCTCTTTAAAAGACAGCCCTTTTTTTATGGGGTACATTAAATGTTGTTGCAGTGTTTAAAACAGCCCGTTTATCTCTGCATCAATTTTACTAATTACCTCTCCAAGGTGTTCAGGGTTTTCAACAAAATCAATATCGTCAACATCTAGAATAATTACTTTTCCTTTATTATAAGTTGTTATCCAAGCTTCATAACGCTCGTTGAGACGGCTCAGGTACTCTATGCTTATTGAGTTTTCATAGTCACGCCCACGTTTGTGAATTTGCTTTACTAAATTGGGTATAGAGCTACGCAGGTAAATTAAAAGATCTGGCCCTTTGGTAACACTCTCCATTAAATCAAACAGTGATTTATAGTTTTCAAAGTCTCTGTTGGTCATCAGTCCCATCGCATGAAGATTGGGTGCAAATATGTATGCGTCTTCGTAGATGGTTCTGTCTTGTATTACTTTTTGACCCTGCTCTCTTATCTCTAAAATTTGACGAAAACGACTGTTTAAAAAATAGACTTGTAGGTTAAAAGACCAACGTTCCATTTCATTGTAAAAGTCATCTAGGTATGGGTTGTCTTCCACATCCTCATAGTGAGGTTTCCACTTGTAGTGTTTTGATAATAAACGAGTAAGGGTGGTTTTTCCTGAACCAATATTTCCTGCTATGGCAACGTGCATACTTCTATTTCTTTGGTTTTTGTACTACAAATGAGTGAACATTTTTGCGATCATAAATATACAAGAAATCTTCAAACACTTGCAAGTCTTGTATGCTTATTTGAGTAGTTTTTATAGATAAGAGTTTGAAGCTATCGTCTATCATTTCGTATATCATAGTATCTCGAACTACCAAAACCCTCCCCTTTTGGGTTATAATTTTTTCACCTCCCTGAAATGCAACACTCTTTACGATACCTCCAAAAACGGTATAGACCTTTATAGAGCTTGGGGTCAAGATGTAATTGTAGTTAAAGTCACTGGTTTGATCTGTAAGGATTTCAGCAATGGGTAGCGAAATACTATTTTTTGTATTATTTCTATAATTGTAAAGTTCTAATTGTTGTGAATCTGCATTAAAAAGCCATAACTTATTTCCTCCTGCGTTACTAACGCTGCTAATATTAGCTACATCTTCTAATAGATTAAAGTTAATCTGTTCAATAAGGGAGAGTTTATTGTCTAGTAAAATAGCCGTATTAGTATCTGCATAAAAGACAACTACATTAAAAGGGTTTATGATATCTACACTAGTGATGTTCCCTAACTGGAAATCTGTAAATCGAAACACCCCTGAGGTATTTTCTTTGCTTAGCACCAAACCTGTTATGGTATATAAACTATCATAGCTATCATAGCCTATAAACTGACTTACAGATAATGGGCTTTGATTGGTTTTACTATATGTTTGCCCAGTAGCAGTTTGTATACATAGTACTATTATAAAGACAAAATACTTCATAGCCCCAAGGTACAAAAAAGCCTCGTTATAGATAACGAGGCTTTTTTGAAATGATACTAATAATGTTTTATCCTAGAAAAGGGTATTTGTAATCTGTTGGTGTTACAAATGTTTCTTTTACCATTCTTGGAGAACACCAGCGGTAGAGGTTTAACTTGCTACCTGCTTTGTCGTTGGTTCCACTAGCGCGGGCACCACCAAAGGGTTGCTGTCCTACAACGGCCCCTGTAGGCTTATCGTTGATATAGAAGTTACCTGCTGCATTTTCTAAAATTTTGACACCTACCTCTAAGGCGTATCGGTCTTCACTAAATACCGCTCCCGTCAGGGCGTACTCACTTGTTTGATCTACAAGGTGGAGCGTGTCCTCCCAAGCGTCATCTTCAAAAACATATACGGTAACTACAGGTCCAAATAGCTCTGTACACATGGTGGTATATTTTGGGTCATTGGTTTTAATAACAGTAGGCTCAATGAAGTACCCTTTGCTTTTATCATATCCACCACCAGCAATAATTTCTGCATTGCTGTCTTTTTTTGCTTGATCAATGAAACCTACAAGTTTATCAAAAGATCCTTCGTGTATTACAGCAGTGATGTAGTTGCTCATGTCTTCTGGAGATCCCATTTTAAAAGTTTCCATCTGGGCTTTAAGGTGTTTCTGGGTAGCCTCCCAAATACTTTTAGACACATATACTCTACTTGCTGCACTACATTTTTGACCTTGAAATTCAAAAGCACCTCTTGAGATGGCGGTAGCCACCTGAGCAGGATTTGATGATTTGTGTGCAACAATAAAATCTTTACCACCAGTCTCTCCAACAATGCGAGGATAGGTTTTATAGTTGTGGATGTTTAATCCAATTTTTTTCCAAAGCTCTTTAAAGATAAAGGTAGAACCTGTAAAATGAAGCCCACTAAAATCTGGGCTATCTAGCACGGTATCTGTAATCATTTCAGGATCACCCATAACCATTTGTATCACTCCAGGGGGTACCCCCGCTTCTTTAAATACATCGAGAACTATCTTGGCAGAGAATACTTGGCTGTCACTAGGTTTCCAAACCACAACATTACCCATCATCGCAGCACTTGCAGGTAAATTGGCTGCAATGGCTGTAAAATTAAAAGGCGTTATTGCATAAATAAACCCTTCAAGGGGCCTGTACTCAAGGCGGTTCCAAACATCACTTGTAGAGGCTGGCTGCTCTGCATACATTTGGGTCATGTATTGCACATTAAAACGTAAGAAATCTATTAGCTCACAAGATGCGTCAATTTCTGCTTGATGAATGGTCTTAGATTGCGCTAGCATTGTTGCTGCGTTTATTTTGGCTCTGTAGGGTCCTGCAATAAGTTCTGCAGCACGAAGAAATATTGCTGCACGTTGTTCCCAAGGCATTTGAGACCACATCTTACGAGCCTCTTAAGCGGTTGCAATAGCATCTTGAATATGTTTTTTTTCAGCCCTGTGGTAGGTTCCTAAAATATGTTTGTGATCATGCGGAGGTGACATAGTTGCCGTATCCCCAGTAGTTACATCTTTTCCGTTTATGTACATTGGCACATCAATAGTGCTATTAAACATATGTGTGTATGTTTTTGCAACTGCTGCACGCTCAGAGGAGCCTGGAGCGTATGTTTTTACGGGTTCGTTAACAGCAACTGGAACTTTGTAAAATCCTTTTCCCATAGTGAGTTTATTTATGCAATTGCTTGGCAATTTGCGGTTTGTTAAAGACAAAATTTTGAAGTGCAAAGATACAAAAAATATGCTCTAAATACAGGTGTACTTTGGTTGGTTTAACCTTAGCTGGTTTGTGTGTCTAGCCTTGTTTTACAATTAATGATGCCCAATGGTTTATAATTTATGGAAGATAGAAGTAATTGTAAAATTGAATTGTGTAGGAACTTTTTCTAGCTTTAATTCATAGAAAAAGGAGCACTTAATTTAAAGTTTGGGATACTTACTTTAAATTTTTCAGTAGAAGTAAAATTAACCATCTCATAATACCCACTCATAGCTCCAAAAGGACTTAGTAATATGCAGCCACTACTGTAGGTATGAAAACCTCCAGGCTCAATAACTGGTTTTTTCCCTACAACACCTTCTCCAAAAACCATATCAATATCGTTTAAGGCGTCTTTTATTTTCCAGTGCCGTGATTTGAGTTGCACGATATCTTTACTATTGTTCTCAATACGAATGATATAAGAAAATGCGTACTGCTGTTTCCCATTAGAAACAAAAGCGTCTTCAAAACGAGTTTTGATGGAAACTTTAATGCCTTGGGTAACTTTTTGAGTCATATAGTGGGATTGAATAAGCAGCTGTTATTTTATAGCTATCTATAAAAATACATATTTTATTATGATGCAAAAAATTAAGGAGTCACTTTATTATTTGACTAGTAAAAATGTAGGGGAGATATTAATACCCTTATCCTTTTAATGAAAATAAAGATTCATTTTTTGTTACAAATGCTTCACAGGTTTTAAAGAAGTTGATGATGTCTTTCTCATCGTTTCCTGCATTAATGGTTACAAGGCGCACAAATTCTGTTTCTCTAAAAATCCCAAAGCCTACCATTGCTTCTGCATTTTGATACAACAACGTACACAAGTCTTGGGCTGGAATTCCTTTATAGTTGTAGCATATAGATATCGAATCATCAAAACTATAGAGGGTATAATCTGGATTGCTTTTAATGTAATTTCTAGCTACTTCTGCCAAATGAAATTGCTGGTCTACAATTTTTTCTAAGCCCAGAGTTCCTACAGATTTCCAAAGTGTCCAAAATTTTAATGCATCGTTTCTCCTACCGCATTGTATAGATGTTTTTCCTAGGTTGTAATCATCACCATCTGTTTGGTAGAGATAAGTGGCATCATTACTGAAACTATCATGTAAGTATTTTTTGTGTTTGGTAAGTATAATAGAGCAGGTAAGTGGTGTTCCCATCATTTTGTGCGCATTATAGCTAAAAGAATCTGTAAGGGCTATCCCCTCAACCAGATGCTTGTATTTTTTGCTAAAAATAACACTACCACAGTATGCGCCATCTACATGGAGCCAAAGTTTGTGTTGTTTACAAATCTTAGAGAGTGGTGTTATCTCGTCAAAGGCTCCAAGCACGGTTGTTCCAGCAGTAGCATTTACAAAAAATGGTTGCAACCCTAAGGCGATATCTTCAGCTATTTTAACGCTCAAGTCTTTAGGGTCCATTTGTCCAAATTCATTGGTGGCTACGTACCTAACTTGCTCACGCCCAATACCAATAAAGGCTGCGTTTTTTGAGGTAGAATAATGAGATTCTATGGAGGTGTAGGCAGTCATTTTTTGGAGCACACCTTCATTTTTAATGTTGTCATTGTGCGCATCACGTGCCATTAATATAGCCATGAAATTACTCATAGATCCTCCAGGTGCGAAGGTGCCATCTGCATCTTTACCATAGCCAATCAAATCACAAGATTTGCGTAAAATTTCTTTTTCTATTCCTACTTGAGGTCCAGCAACTTTGTAGGTATACATGCTGTTATTGAGTAGTACTGCCAGTAAATCTCCTAAGGTAGCTTTTGGGTTTCTGCCCCCAAACAACTGATTAAAAAATAGATTTGTTGCAGTGCGAGGGGTATTTAAAACAAGTTTTTCTAGTGCGTTTTCAAAAAAAGCATCGTCTGCGGGTTCCTCCTCTAGGGCTAAGGGTAAGATGTTAAAGAGCTCCTTGGGTGGAATTGGAGTAATTATAGGTTCTTGTTTCTCGGCTTTGATTAATTTTTCGGCTAATTTTTGGAACAGTAAAAGTTCTTTTTGCATATGTAAGATCTTATTTTACCGCAAATATAGTGTAAAAAGGCACCTTATATGGAGTTAAGCAAGATTTGATTTTAAAAACTTAAGGCAATTACTATTAGTTGTTTGTAATTTTACTAGAATTAGCAGCGCCTTTCCCTAGCAGTCTATCAAACCTAGACCCAGGTGCTCTGTAGTATACCAGCACCGTATATTGGTTTTCTGTTTGCCAGAAATTTCCGCTTATTGGTCCCTGCTCAATACTGCCGTCTCTGTTAACCATTACGTATTTGTAATTATAGAAACCTTGTTTGAAAAGTCTTGCGTTTTGGTAGGTGTCTGTTTTTTCGTTGTAAGCCATGTAGGTGGTTTGATCTATAGTCCAGTTGTTAAAATTTCCGTAGATATGGATCTCTTTATCACCCAATGACCCGTAATGTTGCAGGTTAAAATGCATCAAGACATAATCTGCCTCTATGTTTTGATTTTGTGAGGCATATAGATTTCTAACTCTAAAGTTACCGTTAATGTCTGGGTTATAGGTGTAGGGTCTTACGCTTCTATCTATGTTTGTGAACAGGAAATTTTCATACAGTTCATTAAGCGCTACAGATCTCACTCCGTTTGTGGAAGATCTAAGGTCTTTGTTGTCAAAAAATAAAAATTCATTGCCGCCCCAAAATGCTGCTTCTTGATCATACCTGTAAATAAGCTCGGAGCCAATGGTATACTGTGGTTTTAAATTAGTGATGGCAGTTTTTAGATTATTGTTTTGCAGTACCAGTGTTTTTACATTTTGCTTGGGGTTAATTAAAAGCAAACTAGGAGCGTTTATTTTAAATTGTACGACCTGTTGCTGGTCTATGTTTTTTATTTTTCTTGCTCTTTTGATTTCTACCTCTACGCTTAAAAGGCGCTCTAAAACCATAAATTTTCTTGAAAAAACAATCTCGCCGTCGTCATTGAAAATTCTCAATAAGTAATTTCCACTTTTTTTAATAGCACGGGTTTCTCTGTTAGGGATATTAAGTTTGTAGTTTGAATAAAGCTGTAGGGTGTTAAAGCTGTTTTCATAGGTTTCTATACGAACATCATCAAAGCCGTCTAGGTATTCTCCTTTTGATAAATCACTAGGGGTCCAGTCAAAATTAAAATGCTCAATGGTGTAAAAGTAATCTGCTTCGTCACCTATGATGTCATCAAAAGAAAGTTGTAATTTTTGACCCAATTCTATGATGGGTAATGTGCTTTGTGATGAGGATCCTTTTAATTCAATGGTTCTAATATATTCAGGCTCAATGGTTTGCTCTACCTGAGCGAACCCCGCTGGAATTTGAAATAAAAAGAGGATAAATAAGAGAGTACTTGTGCGCATGGTTTGTTGGTATGTGTGCTAAATATAAACAAATTTTGTGCCTTAAAATTGCATCACATTTTTCAGGAACAACAAAGACATAAAAATATCTTAATAAATTGGAAAATTGCTCTTTTAATTCTTAAATTTGCATTCCCTAAAAAGACGTACTAATTTGATGGCTTTTTGGGATAATTAAAGTCAATTCTAACACGACTATCCTATGTCCAAAGACATTAAGATTAAAAAGGGTCTTGCCATCCGCCTAAAGGGTGAAGCAGATAAATCACTTTCAAACGCACCGCGTTCACGTACCTTTGCTATTCGTCCTTCAGATTTTCACTTGTTTACGCCAAAGTTGGTGAAAAAAGAAGGTGAAAAAATGCTAGCTGGAGAGACTTTGTTTTACAGCAAACAAAACCAGGCAATCACTTTTTCCTCTCCAGTAAGTGGAACACTTACCAAGATTGAAAGAGGGCCAAAACGTGTGATTACAGCTATAACCATTGAAGCAGATCAAAAAGATGCCTTTATGGATTATGGAGTGAAAACTCCAGAAAGCCTTTCATCCCAAGAAATTAAAAATCATTTACTTGCAACAGGATGTTGGCCTTTTGTAAAGCAGCGCCCGTATGATGTTATTGCAAACCCAAACATTAAGCCAAAGGCTATCTTTATTTCTGGACTGGCTACTGGGGCTTTAGATGCAGATCTTGATTTTGTGTTGCAAGGCAAACAAAAAGAGGTGCAAACTGCCATTACAGCACTCAGTAAATTAACAGATGGTGCTATTCACCTTACTGTTGCAAAAGATAGTGTTTCTATGTTATCTGAGTTGGATCATGTTGTTTTACACAAAACAAACGTGTTGCATCCTGCCGGAAATGTAGGGACACAAATAAACAAGATAGACCCAGTTAATAAAGGAGAAACTGTTTGGGTCATAGCAGCTCAAGATTTAGTGATTATTGGAGAATTATTTTTAACAGGAAAATACAACGCAGAGCGTATTGTGGCTCTGGCTGGTTCTTGTGTGAAGGCTCCAAAATATTATAAAACTAGAATTGGTAGTGAAGTGGCTACCATGATTTATGATTCTGGGCTTAACCATGAAAATGTTCGTGTTATTAGCGGAGGGGTTTTAAGTGGAGATACCATTTCTCCAAAGCAGCACCTTGGTTTTTATCACAACGCTGTAACGGTTATTCCTCAGGGTGATGATTACGAATTTTTTGGCTGGAACAAACCTGTTTTTGATAAAATTTCTCCATCAAGAGCGTTAACCTTCTCTTGGATGCAACCTAATAAGAAGTTTGAGTTAAACACCAACACCAATGGCGAGCATCGTGCTTTTGTTGTTACTGGTAATTACGAAGAGGTATTTCCGCTAGATATTTATCCTTTACAAATTTTAAAGGCTTGTTTGGTGAAAGATTTGGATGCTATGGAGGCATTAGGAATGTATGAGGTTGCTCCAGAAGATTTTGCCTTGACAGAATTTGTATGTGTATCAAAGCAACCACATCAACAAATTATTAGAGAAGGATTAGACTTAATGTATAAAGAAATAGGATAAGTTATGGGTTTAAAACAGAATTTACATACCTTAAAAATGAAGTACAAGGGTACCAAGATGGCCCCTGCGTTTAACGCGTTTCACACCTTTTTGTACTTGCCTAATGAGACTACCCATAATGGTACTCACATTAAGGCAGCAGATGATTTAAAACGTACCATGAACATGGTTATCATGTCACTAGTGCCTTGTTTATTGTTTGGGATATTTAACGCAGGATATCAATACAATGTGCAAACTGGAGATGTAACAAAAGCACTTAGCTTTTTTAGCACCGAGTTTTGGAACTTCTCAAACTTCACTATTGGAGCTTGGAAGGTCTTGCCTCTTGTTGTGGTGTCTTACGGGGTTGGACTTGTTGTAGAATTTATTTTTGCAGTAATAAAAGGCCATGAGGTAGAAGAAGGATACCTTGTAACGGGAATGCTCGTGCCTTTAATAGTTCCTGTAGATATTCCGCTTTGGATGTTGTCTATAGCAGTAATTTTTGGTGTAGTTATTGGTAAAGAAGTGTTTGGAGGTACTGGAATGAATATCCTAAATCCAGCCTTAACCATAAGAGCATTTTTATTCTTTGCCTATCCAACATGGATGTCTGGAGATAAGGTTTGGGTTACTGGCGCAGTTGACACTGTTGGGCAGCCTGATGCTATTTCTGGAGAAACCATTTTAGGATCACTGGCCCAAAACAATGGGTTTGGAGATTGGAGTATGATGGATCAATTTTTAGGATTTATTCCTGGATCTGTGGGAGAAACTTCAAAGCTTCTCATTATAGTTGGAGCACTTATTTTAATTCTCTCAAAAATTGGAAGTTGGAGAATTATACTAAGCACACTTGTAGGTGCATTATCTATGGGGCTCATCTTTAACGGCGTTGTAAACGCCGGATGGGTAACAGAGAGTTCTAAATTCTTTGGCCTAATGAGTGTTGATTTTTGGCAACACCTGTTTATTGGTAGTATTTTATTTGGTGCAGTATACATGGCAACAGATCCAGTTACAGCATCTCAAACCAATAAAGGGAAATGGATATACGGTTTTTTAATAGGTTTTATATCTATTATGATACGCGTGTTTAACCCAGCCTATCCAGAGGGAGTATTCTTGGCAATATTACTGATGAATGTATTTGCGCCAACCATAGATCACTACGTGTTGGAAGGAAATATCAAGAAAAGAGCAAAACGTTTAAAACTTAAAACAGCTTAATTATGGCAGTTAATAAAGACAAAAACAGTTACACAATGGTCTTTGCCGTTATTATGGTACTAGTTGTTGGTACCCTATTGGCAGGATTTTCAAGCGGATTGAAGCCTATGATTAAGGCAAACGAAAAGTTTGAAAAACAACAAAACATCTTATATGCTATGGGTGTTAATGACAATACAGGAACCGGTGATGTCGCTTTTATAGCAACAGATAGAGTTGCCGATGCCTTTAAAACCTACATCAAAGAGCAACTTGTTATTGAGGGTGTAACGGCCTCACAAAATGATAATGCCTATTTAATTGATGTTAAAAAAGAAGGCGCAAAGGCCAAAAAAGAAGGATATCAAAGAAAGCTTCCTTTATTTATCGGTGAAAAAGATGGTGAGAAATTATATATCATGCCTGTAAGAGGTAAAGGGCTTTGGGATGCAATTTGGGGCTTTGTAGCTGTAGATAAAACAATGACGGTACAAGGCGTGTATTTTGATCATAAAGGAGAAACACCAGGTTTGGGCGCAGAGATAAAACAACGCTATTTTATGGATGATTTCATTGGAGAAAAACTATTGGAAGGGAGCACCTATAAAGGTATAAAAGTTGCCAAAGGAAACAACGATCCAAAAAACTTGATCAAAGACGATTATGAAGTGGATGCGCTAGCAGGAGCAACCATTACAGGAGATGGTGTTTCTGCAATGCTTAAAAAAGACATTGCAATGTATGTGCCTTACTTTAAAAATTTAAACAACTAACAAGATGGGATTACTTTCAAAAAAAGACACGCGTTTAATCTTAGACCCACTTGCAGATGACAATCCAATTACTATACAAGTATTGGGTATTTGTTCTGCCCTGGCTATTACAGCGCAGTTAAAACCATCTATAGTAATGGCAGTTTCTGTAATTTTTGTACTTGGTCTTGGTAATGTAGTTATTTCACTTATGAGAAACATCATACCCTCAAAAATTAGAATTATAGTGCAGCTAATTGTTGTTGCTACACTTGTAATTATTGTAGATCAGGTATTAAAAGCCTTTGCCTATGAGCTAAGTAAAGAGCTATCTGTATTTATTGGTTTAATTATTACCAATTGTATCATTATGGGACGTTTCGAGGCTTTTGCTTTGGGTAATGGACCTTGGAAATCTTTTCTAGATGGTGTTGGTAACGCTTTAGGATATGGAGTAATACTTATTATTGTAGGTTTCTTTAGAGAATTATTAGGCTCTGGAACTTTATTTGGATTCAAGGTGCTTGGTGACTCTGTAGAGAAAACTGGATTGTATGCCATTGGCTATGAAAACAATGGTTTTATGGTACTACCTCCAATGGCACTTATTGTTGTGGGTATTATTATCTGGGTACAACGCAGTAGAAATAACGCATTAATAGAAGAAAACTAGTAATAGTAAAAAATAAAATTTAGAACATATGTTAGAGCATATAGAATTATTTTTCAAATCAATCTTTGTAGACAACATGGTATTTGCATACTTTTTGGGTATGTGTTCTTACCTAGCGGTATCTAAAAAGGTAAGTACCGCAGTTGGGCTTGGGGCAGCTGTTATTTTTGTACTAACGGTAACGGTACCTTTAAACTGGTTTTTAGATCAGTACATACTCCAGCCGGGAGCTCTGGCTTGGTTAGACGGTAACCGTGAAACGCCAGAACTGAGCGCCTATGCAGATTATGATTTAAGTTTCTTATCCTTTATTTTATTTATTGCTACCATAGCAACTATGGTGCAATTGGTAGAGATTATTGTTGAAAAATTCTCACCATCATTGTATAATTCATTGGGTATTTTCTTACCCTTAATTGCTGTAAACTGTGCCATTTTAGGAGGATCATTGTTCATGCAATCAAGAGAAATTGAAACTGCAGCCTTGGCATTAAATTATGGATTCAGCTCTGGTATTGGATGGTTTTTAGCCATTGTTGCCATTGCAGCCATTAGAGAGAAAATAAGATATAGTAATGTGCCAGCCCCTTTACGTGGCCTTGGCATTACCTTTATCATTACAGGACTTATGGCCATTGGCTTTATGAGTTTTGGAGGAATGTTGACCGGTGGAGATGATGCTGCGCCAGCACCTGAAGCTCAGAGTGTGCAAACACAAACAGCCCCAACACCAGCCATAGAAAAAGAAATAGAAACTACCCCATTGGTAGTTTCAGAATAAAAAATAAAGTATATGTTTTTAGCAGCAAGTATTACAGGAGTTATCGCGGCAACAGTCATCGCTTTTTTGGTGTTGACCCTTTTATTGGTTACGTTATTACTTTTTACAAAACAAAAATTATCTCCCTCTGGACCCGTAACTATTACCATTAATGGTGAAAAGGAAATTGAGGTTGCCAGTGGAAGTACACTATTAACCACTTTAGGAGAAAATAAGATTTTCTTACCATCTGCTTGTGGTGGTGGTGGAACTTGTATACAATGTGAGTGTCACGTACTTGAGGGTGGTGGAGAAGCATTGCCTACAGAGACCCCTCATTTTAGCAGAAAAGAACTGAAAGATGGTGCCCGTTTGTCTTGCCAAGTCAAGGTAAAACAGAACATGAACATTACCATTCCAGAAGAAGTGTTTGGAATTAAAAAATGGGATGCAGTGGTAGTTCGTAACTATAATGTAGCCTCATTTATTAAAGAATTTGTAGTAGAGATTCCAGAAGACATGAACTACAAAGCGGGTGGATATATTCAAATAGAAATTCCTCAGTGTGAAGTAAAATTTGCAGACATGGATATTACTGCTCACCCACAGGAGCATGACACCCCAGATAAATTTCAAGCAGAATGGGATAAGTTTGGTTTATGGCCACTTGTGATGAAAAACAAAGAAGTAGTGGAGAGAGCCTACTCAATGGCCTCTTATCCTGCAGAAGGACGTGAGATTATGCTGAACGTTCGTATTGCTTCCCCGCCTTGGGATAGAGCTAAAAACCAATGGATGGATGTGAACCCTGGTATTGCATCATCCTATATTTTCAATCTTAAAAAAGGAGATAAATGTGTTATCTCTGGACCTTATGGTGAGTTCTTTATTAACCCATCAGAGTCAGAAATGTTATACGTTGGTGGTGGAGCTGGAATGGCCCCGATGCGTTCTCACTTATATCACCTCTTTAGAACCCTTAAAACAGGAAGAAAAGTTACGTATTGGTACGGAGGGCGTTCTAAGAGAGAATTGTTTTATCTAGATCACTTTCAACAACTTGAGAATGATTTTCCAAACTTTAAATTCTATTTGGCACTTTCTGAGCCAATGGAAGAAGATAACTGGAAAGTCAAAGACGGTATTGATGGAGAAGGAGACGGGTTTGTTGGGTTTATACATCAAGTAGTTATAGACAATTATTTAGATCTTCATGAATCTCCAGAAGATATTGAGCTTTATTTCTGTGGTCCACCACTGATGAATCAAGCGGTGCAAAAAATGGGTGAAGACTACGGGATTCCAGATGAGCATATCCGCTTTGATGATTTTGGAGGGTAATCTTTTCGATACTATAAATTAAAAAAAAACCGCTGTCAATAACCTTGATAGCGGTTTTTTCATGGTATTGTTCTCGAACAATACCATAAGGGCTTTCTCTAAAAGGATTTTAAAAAATGCTACAGATACATTATGTGCCCTTGTGTTTTCATATATTTGATACTTGTACATAACAAACTTTTAAAACACACACCAGGTGCGCCTTTTTATAATATCAATATTATTTGTTAGTCAAAGTGTTTTTCCTAGTGCAAAAAAACTAGGTTTTATAGATGCACATCCTCTCCAAACAAAATCTGTTGGTTTAAGTACTCAAGATTCTCTTAGGCAAGCCTTTAATATTCCAATTAACGATTCGTTGCTGGGTATTGATTTTGTAAAACGTAGAAATTACTTTGCAGCTATAACAGAAGAGCGCTTAGCTAAAATGACTCCTGACAATCTAAGCCGCTTTAAAGAGCTTCTAGAAAGCATTAGGCTATTTGCAAAACAAAATGATGATGATGATTTAGCTCTAGAAATCGCTTTAATATTAATACGTTCAAATGCAGATCGCGAACCCCCAAAAGTAAAAGAGCAACGTCTTCTTTCTTTAGATAGTGTTTCTAATGTTCTAAAACTTGACTGGCTTAGTGTAAGAGTTAAATACCACTTAGGTTATCATTACATGAGAATTCCTGATCGTATTTCAGAAGGGTTTATTTTTCTATTTAAGGCACTTTATATTCTAGAGCATACTATTGTTGATCCTAAAATGGAATATGAAGTTAATGCATATGTGGGTTTAACGGCATATCACTATGAGCAATATCCATTAAGCAAGCGCTATTTTAAAAAAGCCGTTGCTACTGAGAGCTTCAAACGTCATGGAGTCTATAACAATTTAGCACTAGCATATAGGAAGCTAAAGATGTTAGATTCTGCAAATTATTATTTTAGCTTGGCTAAGCAGTTTGCAATATCTAAAAACAAGACTGATTGGGTTACTATAATTAATGGTAACATTGGAGAAAGTTTGTATCAAAAAGGTGAGTTTGATGCAGCACTACCTTTATTAGTCGAAGATGCTAATTTATCTTTAACCAAAAAACGTTTTGGTAATGCATCAAATGCATTAATTTATATAGCCGCCACATATTTAGCATTAGATGAGCCAGTTAAGTCTGAGCAATTTATGTGGAGGGCTTATAATGCTGCTAAAAAAGATAAAGAACTAAGAAGAATGAAGCCTGTTTACAGGCAATTAGCCAAATGGTTTGCCTATAATGATGATGCCATCAATACACTTGCTTATAGAGATTCTCTAGAGTTTGTAACCAATCAATTACGTTCAAATTCTAATAGGTTTTCTGGATTTGAAGCAGATAAATTAGTTATGCTTAATGCCAATGAATTAGAACGGTTACAAAAACAAAAAGAACAAGAGACATCAAAAAGAGTGATGTTGTTTTTTGTAATCTCCATTGTGTTTATTATGGTTATTGCATTATTGTTGTTTGTAAATTTTAGGGCTAAAAGGCTCTTAAAAGAAAAAAGTCTAGCTTTAACAAATGCCCAACTTACAGGAAGGCTTGAGGATGCTGTATCACAACTAAAGGTATATGTAAAAGAAACTCAGCAAAAAGCCCTCACAGAAAAAGTGATACTCACAGATGCAGATTGGAGAGAGTTTCTTCAATTTTTTAATAAGGTGTATCCTAGTTTTGTCTTGGATTTAAAGCAGCAATATCCTAAGCTATCCAAAGCAGAGGTTCGGTTTTGTTGCCTTAGCTATCTTTCTTTGTCAGACAAAGAGATGGCCTCTATGCTTGGAGTTGGCCGTGCCAGTATAAGAGTTACTAGGGGGCGTACAAGAGCTAAACTTCAGCTCAAGGAAGGAACTACTGTAGAGGAGCTGCTTTTAAAACTATAGAAGTCAATTTCTATTCAGTTTTTACTACCCACCATGCTTTCTGTATTTTTTTAGCCACATTCTATTTAACACGCTAATATAATAGAGTTTACAAGATTCACACTTTATTTCAAATAAATTGTCTTTTTGTTACAGCATGGCTTAGTATTTCATTTAAACACCAATCAAACACCTATTAAATTCCTATTTATATTTTTTGTTACCTTTTGTTACGCCTGTTATTGTAAAACATTTTTTTTTTGTTGTTAATTGCATGTGTAGTTTTAATACTCACTTACATGATTTTTTGGGGGGGATGAGTGATAATTATAAATTCATCAAAAAAAATGGTAATTAATTAAAGTGTTTTGCTCAAAATTAAAAGCCTTTTTACTCAAGGTCTTGTTTGTTTTTATACACATATATACACTAACGCACACATTTTTTTTAAGTAGTAAAAAATGAAAAAATATAGAACAACCTTTTTATGTGTAATGTTTTTTTTATCAGCTACATTTTGTAGTTTCTCTCAAAACAACTTTAAGGATGATACTCCAGTTTTAGTGCAACAAACTTCCATAGAAATTGCTTCCAATAACACCAACAAAGATACTCTTTCTACCAGTTCTAATGATGCTAATGAGTCTGTAGCTACTACACCATTAAAATCAGGTTTATCTTCTTCTTCTTTAGATTACCCAGAAAAGGCTACAGATACAAATATAGGTGCAATTGCTAATGATAATATTACCTCTAATTTGGATTCTGTAGGGTTTTTGATAAATGTGATAGCTGCATTATTTTTCCTGTTTTTACTTTATAGACTCTTTAAAAAATAAATAAAACAAGTTTCCCTAGCCTCAGGATATTTATTCTACACTACGTTTGTTTTTAACACAGTATATATTATAAAGTTATTTCACTTATATAGCCACTAAGATTATGCACATTAGCGTATTTTTGTAATCTTATTATTTCATAATTAAAACAGATGGCTAAACAACTTACCAAACAAGAATTGCACAACCTCGCCATGAATATAGTTGGAGAAGACATGAAATCTCAAGGATTTGAGTTTTTGGGTGTTAATAGCAAAATTGGTAAAGACCCTCAGTTTGTTGGTTTAAAAAATAAAGACTTACATTTTGTTATTGTTCGCGTGTCTCACTATCCTGATGATGCCAATGTGTATGACCCTGTTTTTATGCAAACCATAAAAGAACATTCCAACGGCTTTGAGG
>CBFHMO010000008.1:0-32353 GCA_965656925.1 Patiriisocius sp. | reverse complement strand
AAGCTCCAAGTACCATTAGATGTTGAGTTAGGAGAAGGTGAAAATTGGCTTCAAGCACATTAACAAATTGTATTTAAAAAATACTTTTGTATTTTACAATAAAAAAATAAGCTATGAGAACACTATTTAAAAAAGCAGGTATTTTGTTAACTCTTTTTCTAAGCTGGGGAACCATGCTCTCACAGTGCGAGGATATTACCATTGAAAGTTTAACCAACCCAGGTATTTATGATGTTGCAACCCTCACAGAGGCAGATGGTTTGCGGGACGGCCCTGCCTATTTTGGAGCCACAGTTTATTATCCTACAAACGCTACACCACCTTATGCCAGTATCGCTATTGTGCCAGGTTTTACCGCCTCGCCAGCTAGTGTTGAAGCCTGGGGGCCATTTTATGCCTCTCATGGTATTGTAACTATTATCATTGGTACAAATTCTATTTTTGATTTTCCAGAAGCTAGAGCAGAAGCTTTACTAGACGCCCTTGAAACACTACGAGAAGAAAACACCAGAAATGCCTCACCACTACTTGGAGCTATAGATGAAGACAAGTTTGCCGTAAGTGGGCACTCTATGGGAGGTGGAGGAGCACAACGTGCTGCTGTTTTAGACAATAGCATTAAAGGAGTTGTAGCGCTATGTCCTTGGCTACCCAGTCCAGATCTAGATCACAGCAGTGCTGTGGTAATCTTTAGTGGGCAAGATGATGCCGTAGCGCCTCCAGGGAATCATGCCAACATTCATTATGATAATACCCCAAATAGCACAAATAAACTTCTCTTTGAAGTAGAAAACGGCAATCACTCTGTAGCAAATACACCAGAGGGAGGCAACTCAAGTGTGGGTAAAATTGCACTATCATGGTTTAAATTGTATGTAGATCAAAACGATTGCTATTGCTCACTGCTAACAGAAAATTTATTAGATGACCCTGCGGCGGCATCTAACGTAGAAAGTAATTTTGAATGTGAAGTTTTAGATACCCAAGAAAATAATAGTCAAGCACTTTTATACCCTAACCCAACAAGAGGTATTGTAAAGATATCTTTGCAACAGGACGCCTTTTACCAGGTGTATTCTGTGACGGGGCAATTATTGCGTTCTGGAGAATTAAAGGGCAGCTTAAAACAAATTGACCTGTCTTCAATGTCTGGAAATATGTTCTATGTCCGTATTAATAATGAAACGTTTAAAATAGCAAAAACGCGCTAAGTTTTAATTCTCAACTACCTTTAAAAGTGTGAGGTAAATCAGCACAAGAGAACTAAGAGATTTATAAATTGAGACGCCCCTTTTTTAAAGGGGCTTATTTTTAGCATATTATTTCATTAAAATAAACGAAAATGTATCTTTTACTATTTGTTATTCAAATAAATAAGAGTATTTTTGCCGTCCCTTAATACGGGACAGAAATAATTTATTAATAATTAGACAAAGAACTATAATGGATACATTAAGTTACAAAACAGTATCTGCTAACAAAGCCACAGTAACAAAAGAGTGGTTAGTAGTAGATGCGGACGGGCACACACTAGGTCGTCTTGCGAGTGAAGTTGCAAAATTACTTCGCGGTAAACACAAGCCAAGCTTTACACCTCATGTAGATTGTGGAGACAATGTGATTATCATAAACGCAAGCAACGTCCAATTAACAGGAAACAAATGGACAGAGAAGTCTTACATCCGCCATACGGGTTACCCAGGTGGACAGAAAAGTCTTACTGCCACAGAATTAAAAGACAAGAATCCAGCACGTGTTGTTGAGAAGGCGGTTAAAGGAATGTTACCTAAAAACAAATTAGGTTCAGTACTTTTTAGAAACTTGAAGGTGTATGCAGATGCAAACCACGGTCAAGAAGCACAAAAACCAAGAGCTATTAAAATTAATACCGCAACTAAGTAATGGAAACTATACACAAAATCGGAAGAAGAAAAACCGCTGTTGCGCGTGTTTACTTATCTAAAGGAAAAGGAAACATCACTATCAATAAGCGTGAATTTGATAACTATTTTACAACCCCAACGTTACGTTACAAAGTAATGCAACCACTTGTAATGACAGAGAACGACAAGAACTTTGACATTAAAGTAAATGTTTTTGGTGGTGGTATCACTGGACAGGCAGAAGCAATTCGCCTGGCTATATCTCGTGCAATGTGCACATTAAATGATGAGAACAGAGGAATCTTAAAACCAGAAGGTCTTTTAACTAGAGATCCAAGAATGGTGGAGAGAAAGAAATTCGGACAGAAAAAAGCCCGTAAAAAATTCCAATTCTCGAAACGTTAATTTTTCACCCAATAGTATTGGGTATCTCTTTCGGGTATTGATTTTTTATACTCGAAATAAGTTCATACAAATACAATTATATTAATTAAGCTGTTAGTCCCGCTCTGCCGGGTGGGACAATTAGTTTAGCATCTAAATTACTTCCATACCAAGACCCTTAGGGCAACATGGTATATAAAAAGTAATTGACATCTAAACACACAGAACGTAAACTAAAAACAAAATGGCAAAAGACAACAACACAGAAGTTAAAGAACTTCTAAATGCAGGTGTACACTTTGGACACCTAACAAGAAAATGGAATCCAAACATGGCTCCTTACATCTACATGGAGCGTAATGGGATTCACATCATCAATCTATACAAAACTGCTGCAAAAATTCAGGAAGCTGGAGAAGCTTTAAAGAAAATAGCAGCATCTGGTAGAAAAATACTTTTTGTAGCTACCAAAAAACAAGCAAAAGATATCGTTGCTGAAAAAGCAAAATCTGTAAACATGCCTTACATCACAGAAAGATGGCCTGGCGGAATGTTAACGAACTTTGTAACGATCAGAAAAGCCGTTAAGAAGATGGCTACTATCGATAGAATGAAGCAAGACGGAACCTTCATGACACTTTCCAAAAAAGAGCGTTTACAAGTAGACCGTTTACGTGCTAAGCTAGAGAAAAACTTAGGTTCTATTGGAGAAATGAGTCGTTTGCCTGCCGCTTTATTTGTTGTTGATACAACTCGTGAGCACATTGCAGTAGCAGAGGCAATCAAATTAAATATTCCAATTTTTGCGATGGTTGACACAAACTGTGATCCAAGAGTGATCGATTACATCATCCCTTCAAATGATGATGCATCTAAATCTATAGACAAGATCATGACCGCTGTTGCAGATGCTGTAAAAGAAGGTCTTTCAGAACGCAAAGCTGGAAAAGAAAGTGCTGAAAAAGCAAAAGCTGAAAAACAAGCTCCTGTTGAAACTAAAGAAACTGAAGAGGCGGCTCCTGTAAAAGAAGCAGCTCCAGTTAAAGAAGAGGCAGCAGCAACAAAAGAGGCACCTGTAAAAAAGGCGCCTGCAAAAAAAGCAGCAGCTAAAAAGGCTGTTAAGGAAGAAGAAGCTACTAAAGAAGAAAAGTAGGTCTCGATTCAATTAATATAGAGAGTCGTTTAATTTTTTTTCTTCTAGAAATTCTATTAAGCGACTTTTTAAGTTCACTAAATACAATAATAAAATTTCCGATTATTCGGAAAGAATAAAAAAACAATACGATGGTAAAAATAACCGCCGCACAAGTAAACGAATTAAGAAAGAAAACCGGAGCTGGAATGATGGACTGTAAAAAAGCCCTTGTTGAAGCAGAAGGAAACATAGAAGATGCCATTGGTATTCTTAGAAAAAAAGGACAGAAAATTGCAGAAAAAGAGCTGACCGCGACTCTAGTGAAGGGGCAGTTGTTTCTCAAATTAATGATGCACAAACAAGAGGTGTTGTTGTGTCTTTAAACTGTGAGACAGATTTTGTTGCAAACAATGACTCATACTCTGCAATGGCCAAAGAAATGGCTGCTATTGCAATTAATTATGATACCAAAGAGGCATTTCTGGCTGCTGCTTTTGACTCAGAGATGACTATTGCTGAAAAACTAATTGAGCAAACAGGTGTTATTGGTGAAAAACTAGAAATAGGTGGTTTTGAAATACTAGAAGCACCTTTTGTTGGAACCTATATCCACGGAAAGAAAATTGGCGCTCTTGTTGGTTTATCTAAAGGTAGTGACAGCGCTGCAGAGGTAAGTAAAAGTGTTTCAATGCAAGTAGCTTCTATGGGAGCCACTACATTATCTTTCAAAGATTTTACCCCTGAGTTTGTTGCAAACGAAACAGAAGCAAGAATTGCTGTTATTGAGAAAGACAATATTGAACTAGGACGTTTAGGAAAGACCCTAAAGAATATTCCTCAGTACATCTCAATGTCTCAACTAACACCAGAGGCTTTAACCGCTGCTGAAGATGCTGCAAAAGCAGAATTAAAAGCAGAAGGAAAGCCAGAACAAATCTGGGATAGAATTCTTCCTGGAAAAATGGAGCGTTTTATTTCTGACAACACCTCTTTAGACCAAGAGAAATGTTTGTTAGATCAAAACTTCATTATGGATGAAAAGAAAAATGTTGCTCAGTACGTTGCCAGTAAAGGTGATGCTACTGTAGTAGGGTTTAAAAGAGTAACTTTAGCCTAAGTCTAAACCGCTCATACTTATTAAAATCCGTTTTCAACCACTGTGGTTGAAAACGGATTTTTCTTTTTTATATGCTTAGGTAGAAACATCTTTTATAATTTCACTATTTTTGTAACTACTAAAACACCACTATGCACTATAACAGAATCCTTTTAAAACTCTCAGGAGAAGCCTTAATGGGTAACCTTCAGTACGGTATTGACCCAGAAAGACTAAAAGAATATGCTCAGGATATAAAAGCTATTATAGCCACAGGGGTACAGGTTGCCATCGTAATTGGAGGCGGAAACATTTTTAGAGGTGTTGCAGGGGCCAGTAAAGGCATGGACCGCGTTCAGGGAGACCATATGGGCATGCTTGCTACAGTAATTAACGGACTTGCCTTACAAGGAGCTCTTGAAGATCAAGGCATCCCTACAAGATTGCAAAGTGCTATTAAAATAAATGAAGTGGCTGAGCCTTTTATAAAAAGAAGAGCGGTTCGTCATCTTGAAAAAGGACGTGTGGTTATATTTGGAGGAGGAACTGGCAACCCATATTTTACCACAGATAGCGCCGCTGTTTTAAGAGCCATAGAAATTAATGCAGATGTTATATTAAAAGGGACCCGAGTAGATGGAATCTATTCTAGTGACCCAGAAAAAAACGAAGATGCTGTTAAATTTGAGTTTATTTCTTTTGAAGATGTATTAAAAAAAGGACTTAAAGTGATGGATACTACTGCATTTACCTTAAGTCAAGAAAACGAACTACCTATCATCGTTTTTGACATGAATACTCGCGGTAATCTGATGAAAGTGATCTCTGGAGAGAATATTGGAACCAAAGTAAATCTTTAAAGCTAGGATTTTAGAAAACATAAATAAAGACCCATTTTAGGGACATACAGATGGAAGAAGAAATAGAATTTATTATAGACAGTGCAAAAGAGGCCATGGATAATGCCGTGAGCCACTTAAATAAAAAGTTTGTAAATATTAGAGCCGGAAAGGCCTCTCCTGCCATGGTAGGAAGTGTGATGGTGAACTACTATGGTAGCCAAACACCATTAACACAAGTTGCCAATGTTGCAACACCAGATGGTATGACCATCACAATTGCACCTTGGGAAAAAGGATTGATTCCAGAAATTGAAAAAGGAATTCATCTCGCAAATATTGGCTTTAACCCAATGAATAATGGAGACAGTGTCATTATAAATGTTCCGCCACTTACAGAAGAGCGTAGAATAGAACTGGCAAAACAAGCAAAAGCAGAAGCAGAAGATAGTAAAGTTGGAGTGCGCAATGATCGTAAAAATGCCATGAATAGCATTAAAGAAATAGAAGGCGCAAGTGATGATTTAAAGAAAAATCTGGAAGAAGATATCCAAAAAATGACAGATACAAGTATCACCAAAATTGACACACTTCTTGCTGTAAAAGAAAAAGAGATTATGACCGTATAACACATACAATCATATCCAAACAACATAGCCCCCAATCGCTTATTAGTATT
This sequence comes from Patiriisocius sp., assembly GCA_965656925.1. Lineage (GTDB taxonomy): Bacteria > Bacteroidota > Bacteroidia > Flavobacteriales > Flavobacteriaceae > Patiriisocius. The sequence goes on along the minus strand of CBFHMO010000008.1, from coordinate 26,337 downwards.
TCACTAATACTAAGGGGGCTCTTTTTTTGACTTATGGTATCCAAGATGTTTTTATTATTATCTTAAGCATTATATATTGGCAATTTAAAATACGACACAAACGCTCCCTAAAAAAATGAAAAAAATTAGCTTCATATTGGTCTTTATTTTAGTGAGTTTTAATTCCTTTGCTCAGACAAAAAAACAAGACACCCTCCACCAACAAAAAAACATTGACTTTAACTACAAAGCATTAATTATACCAACATCATTAATAGGTTACGGCGCCTTAAGCCTCTATAATAAGAAGTTAACTAATGGTGACGCTTCTATTAGAAATAGCATAAATTCAGACAACGAAAAAACATTTCCTCTAGATGAAGGGACCCAATCACTAGCATTTTTATCTGTCTATGCATTAAATTTATTTGGCGTAAAAGGGAAAAACAATTTTAAAGATCGTAGCATTGTTTTGGCAACTGCCTATCTTATAATGGGCACCTCTGTTACTGTTTTAAAAAGAACGACCCATCGCCAAAGACCAAACCAAACGGGATTCACCTCATTCCCTTCTGGGCACACAGCAACCGCATTTATGGGTGCTGAGTTTTTATATCAAGAATACAAAGATGTTTCACCATGGTATGGGGTTTCTGGGTATTTTATCGCCGCTGGGACTGGATATTTAAGAATGTATAACAATAAGCATTGGTTTTCAGATGTAGTTGCAGCTGCTGGAATTGGTATATTGAGCACCAAAATTGCCTACTGGGTTCAGCCCCTTTTTAAAGACCTGTTTTCTAAAAAACAAACAGCAACTAAAACGGCTGTGGTCCCTTATTACAATAAAAATGAAATGGGCCTTGCCATGTCAATGTCATTTTAATGGAACCACTACATATTTTATAAAAATCGAGTGGCCATAATTTTAATTGCCCTAAATAGATTTCTTACCTTTACAAAACAACAAAAACCCTATCATTGAATAAACTTTTTAGCATTGGATTTTGGAGTACCACGGCTCGCTTTATACTGCGTAACCGAATATTAATTCTAATTGCTATAACGGCCTTTACCATCTTTCTTGGAATGCAATGGAAACATATGCGTTTCACTTACACGGAAGCAAATATGCTTCCTGATGACCACCAGGTAAACACCGCCTACAATACATTTTTAAAAACCTTCGGAGATGAAGGAAACCTTATCATATATGGAGTAAAGGATAGTCTATTATTCACACCATCAAATTTTAAAGCCTGGAACACACTCTCTAAAGACCTAGGGCAAGCTCAAGAAGTTGACCTTACGTTGTCTATAGGAGATCTTCAAAAATTAAAAAAACGCACAGACAGTATTGGATTTGAGATGGTTCCGCTTTTGAAGGATTCTATTTTAAGTGAGAAACAACTTAAAAAACTACAATATGAACTCTTTGAAAAACTTCCATTTTATAATGGCCTTATATATTCTCCAGATAAAGAATCTGTAAGAACTGCTGTTTATATTAAAAAGGACATCGTTAACACTCCTGCCAGAAAAATATTTATTGAAAAAGTTCTTATTCCTAAGATAGCTGCCTTTGAAAAGAAAACTGGCATGAAAGTCTACACATCTGGCATGCCTTATATTAGAACCTTAAACTCTCAAAATATTATTGACGAAATAGGGATGTTTATTGGAGCAGCCGTAATTGTTACTTCTTTTATTTTCTTCTTTTTCTTTAGATCATATAGGGCAACTTTCATATCAATGATTACCGTTATTATTGGCGTACTATGGGCCTTTGGAATACTTGGTTTACTTAGATATGAAATCACCGTTTTAACCGCTTTGATTCCTCCACTTATCATCGTAATTGGAATCCCTAATTGCATTTTCTTGATTAACAAATACCAGCAAGAAATAAAACAGCACGGTAATCAAGCAAAATCTCTGCAACGCGTTATTGCTAAAGTTGGAAATGCAACATTAATGACCAATGTTACTACCGCCAGTGGTTTTGCAACATTTATTTTAACAAATAGCCAGCTACTAAAAGAGTTTGGAATTGTTGCCTCTATTTGTATTCTTGCCATATTCTTGCTTTGCCTGCTTATCATCCCTATTGTGTATAGTTTTATGCCAGTGCCTAAAAATAAGCACCTAAAACATTTAAATAAACGTTGGATTAACCGCTTTGTAGACTGGATGGAAAACAACGTACGCCACAACCGTATTGCTATTTATATTATTTCTATTGGGCTATTATGCGTTAGTATCATTGGGATTTACAATATAAAAATCTCTGGTTCTTTGGTTGAAGATATGCCAAAGAAAACCGAGTTTTTTAAATCCATTAGGTTCTTCGAGAAAGAGTACAAAGGCATTATGCCTCTTGAAATTTTAGTAGACACCAAACGTAAAAAGGGGGTAATGAAGTTAGCTACTTTAAAGCGCATGAACGAGCTTCAAGAGTACATAGAGGAATTCCCAGAATTTTCAAAACCTCTTTCTGTAGTAGATCTAGTGAAATACAGTAAACAAGCCTATTACAATGGCAACCCTGAGTATTATCAATTACCCAACAGCCAGGAGAGGAGCTTTATTTTAAGCTATGCTAAAAGCAGTGCGCAGGACACAAATTTGCTAAAAAGCTACGTAGATAGTACAGGACAGTTTGCCCGTATTACTACTTTTATGAAAGACACGGGTACCGAGCGCTTTGACCGAATTGAGCAGGATCTCAAGGCCAAAGCGCTGAAGATTTTTCCAGAAGATAGGTACACCGTAAATTTTACAGGCAAAGCATTAATGTTTCAAAAAGGAACTAAGTATCTAGTTAAAAATCTAATTATTAGTCTCTCCCTTGCTATTTTACTCATTGCTCTTTTTATGGCTTGGATGTTTAGAAGCTTTAGAATGATATTGGTCTCTCTGATTCCTAACCTATTGCCTTTAATTATTACAGCAGGTTTGATGGGCTTTTTGGGTGTTCCCATAAAACCCTCTACCATTTTAGTATTTAGTATTGCCTTTGGTATCTCTGTGGATGACACCATTCATTTTTTAGCTAAATATCGCCAAGAACTTATTGCCAATAACTGGAAGATTAAAAAATCTGTGTATGCGGCCTTACGTGAAACAGGGGTAAGTATGTTTTATACCTCTATAGTGCTTTTCTTTGGGTTTTCTGTATTTACCATCTCAAGTTTTGGAGGTACGGTAGCCCTTGGCGGATTGGTTTCTGTAACCCTTGTATTTGCTATGTTAGCAAATTTATTATTGCTTCCTTCTTTGTTGCTTTCTCTTGAAAAGAGTATCGCCAACAAACAAACTCTTAAAAAACCATCCTTGGGTATTTTACCAGAAAACATGGAAGAGGAACACCAGGAGTTAAAATAGTCAATACTCATTTCAAATATCTTAATTATAACCTATCTTTATCGCTTGATTTTTTGATTATGAAACACACAGAAATAGTACACGTTTTACAAACAGAACCTACCATCAATGAACTTACCATACGAGGTTGGGTTCGTTCCTTTAGAAGCAACCGTTTTATTGCAGTCAATGATGGTTCTACTATTAAGAATTTGCAATGTGTTATTGATTTCGAAAATTTTGACCAAAACCTCCTTAAAGATATAACTACCGGAGCTTGTGTAGAAATTACTGGAGTATTGGTAAAAAGCCAAGGGCAAGGACAAACACTAGAGATCCAAGTGTCTGCCTTTAATGTCTTAGGTACTGCAGATCCAGAAGAGGTAAAACTAACCATTCTCTCTCCAAAGCGCCACAGCCTAGAAAAATTGCGTGAGCAAGCACATCTGCGTGTGCGCACCAATACTTTTGGGGCAGTGATGCGTTTACGCTCAAAACTGTCTTTTGCAGTACATGAGTATTTTCAGAAAAATGGGTTTAATTATATGCATACTCCAATTATCACAGGTAGTGATGCAGAGGGTGCAGGAGAAATGTTTAAGGTAAGTGCACTAGATCCAAAAAACCCACCTTTGGATGACAAGGGAAATGTAGCTTATAAAGAAGATTTTTTTGCAAAAGAGACCAACCTTACTGTAAGTGGTCAATTAGAAGCAGAAACCTTTGCAATGGGGCTAGGAAAAGTATATACTTTTGGGCCTACTTTTAGGGCAGAAAACAGCAATACCTCTCGCCATCTAGCAGAATTCTGGATGATCGAACCAGAGGTTGCCTTCAACGATTTGGCAGACAACATGGATTTGGCCGAGGATTTTATAAAGTATGTAATCTCATACGCGCTGGAAAACTGCCAGGATGATTTAATCTTTTTGGAGCAAAGGCTTATTGAGGAAGACAAAAGCAAACCTACAGCAGAGCGACAAGAAATGACACTTCGTGAAAAATTACATTTTGTAGTAGATAATAATTTTAAACGTGTAAGCTATACAGAAGCCATTGATATCTTAAAGAACTGTAAGCCCAACAAGAAGAAAAAATTTAAGTATCCTATAGACCAGTGGGGCGCAGATCTTCAAAGTGAACATGAACGCTTTTTGGTAGAAAAACACTTTAAGTGTCCGGTAATTTTATTTGATTACCCCGCTACCATTAAAGCATTTTACATGCGCCTAAATGAGGATCAGAAAACAGTTCGTGCCATGGATGTACTATTTCCAGGTATTGGAGAAATAGTGGGTGGCTCTCAACGTGAAGAACGGTATGATGTTCTTAAACAAAAGATGAAAGCTATGGATATTAGCGAAGAAGAATTATACTGGTATCTTGACCTTAGAAAGTTTGGGACCTGTACCCATAGTGGATTTGGACTTGGCTTTGAACGCCTTGTGCTGTTTGTAACTGGTATGGGAAACATCAGAGATGTAATTCCTTACCCAAGGACACCTGGTAACGCAGAGTTCTAAAACTATACTATAAAAACACATCCTGCATATTAAAACCAGCATTGTACCGTTTTGTATATAGCTGGTTTTTTTTAACTTTATAGTTCACAACATTTTTAAATGCTAAAACAGTTTCTAAATTTTAAGTTATCTCAGAAATTATCTCCACAACAAATACAGTTGATGAAGCTGATTCAACTGCCAACGCAGGCTTTTGAACAACGTATTTCTCAAGAGATGAATGAAAACCCTGCACTAGAAAAAGGGAAAGAGGAAGCCAGTGAATTTGACCAAGATATTAATGATGACTACCAAGACGCCATAGATGAGGCTCCAGAAATTAATATAGATGAGTATCTAAGTGATGATCAAACCCCTAGTTATAAGTTAAATGCAAATAACTATAGCGCAGATGATCAGCAAACTCATATGCCCTATGCAGCAGGGCAATCTTTCACTCAGCATCTGATGCAGCAATTAAACACCTATAGGCTTGAAGAGAGTGAAAAAGAAATTGCAAAATTCTTAGTAGGAAGCGTAGATGAGAGTGGTTACATTCGTAGAGAAATTGCAGACATTGTTGATGATTTAGCCTTTACTCAAAATGTGTACACCGAAGAATCTGCTGTGGAAAGTGTGCTAAAAAAAGTGCAAGAACTAGATCCTGCAGGGGTTGGGGCCAGAGATTTACAGGAGTGTTTATTGCTGCAATTAAAAAGGAAAGAGCAAAATCAGAAAGTAGTTTTAGCCTACAGCATTTTGGATGAAACCTTTGATCAATTTTCAAAAAAACATTATAAGAAATTACTTCAAAAATTTAGTATTTCAGAAGACCAGCTAAAAGATGCAATTGCTGAAATTGAAAGTTTAAACCCAAAGCCAGGAGGAGCAATTTCAAGCAGTACAAGAATGGTAGCGCATGTTGTACCAGATTTTGCCATAACCATTGTTGAGGGAAATTTAGAGTTAACCCTAAATGGAAGAAATGCTCCAGAATTGCATGTGTCAAGAGACTATTCCAATATGCTTAAAGGCTATAAAGATTCTAAAGATAAATCAAAATCACAAAAGGAAGCGGTGCTATTTATCAAACAAAAATTAGACGCAGCCAAATGGTTTATTGACGCTATTAAACAAAGGCAGCAAACACTTTTTGTGACCATGAATGCAATCATGCACAGGCAAGAAGCCTATTTTCTCTCTGGAGATCAGCGCAAATTAAAACCCATGATTTTGAAGGATATTGCAGATACCATTGGCATGGATATATCTACTGTGTCTAGGGTTGCTAATAGTAAATACGTAGATACTCCCTATGGCACAAAACTCATTAAAGAGTTTTTTAGTGAATCCATGAAAAACGACCAAGGAGAAGATGTGTCTACCAAAGAAATTAAAAAAATTCTTGAAATCACCATCAGTGAAGAAGATAAAAGAAAACCTCTTACCGATGATAAGCTGGCTCAAATTCTAAAAGAAAAAGGATATCCTATTGCCAGACGTACCGTTGCTAAATACAGAGAACAATTAGAGCTATCTGTGGCACGCCTTAGAAAAGAGCTTTGATGAATCAAATTTTACGTATTGCAGGCTATATTTTCCATCCCTTATTGATGTCGCTTTTTGGTGTATTGTGGTATTATGCAATTACCCCAAGGTTTGTAGAGCCCCAGATTATGATGGCCAACATATATGCTATTGCCACCCTTACTACTTTTACACCCATTGTTTTATTCTTTATGCTGAAAAATATTGGAATTGTTTCTAGCATACACCTGGTAGATGTAAGAGAACGCAAATACCCTTTAATGATACAGGTGCTGTTGCTTTTGCTGATCATCAAACTAATTTTTAAACCCTATCAAGAGATAGAATTGTATTATTTTTTTGTAGGTATTTTAGCCACCACGCTTACCGCACTTTTTTTAGTGTTATTTAAATTTAAAGTGAGTCTTCACCAAATGGCAATAGCCGGGGTTACTATGTTTTTAATTGGGGTAAGCATCCATTTCAACATAAACATACTAGGGAGTATATCGCTTTTATGTATTGTAAATGGTCTGGTTGCTAGCTCCAGGCTTCATACAAAATCACATAGTGTGACGGAGTTGTGTTTTGGGTTTTTTATTGGCGGGATACCGCAGTTTTTACTATTTGGTTTTTGGGTCTAAGATTTCCCACAAAGCTTTCTTTAGAGAAAGAAAAACAATAGCCCTAGTTTTAAAGCGCTCATCTGGATTGGTGTACCATTGGTTGTAATTGCATTATCAAACAAAGGGGTAATACCATAATAGCCATAAAAATTTACAGTATTATAGCCAATTGATAAGGTGGCCCCAAGACGCATGTTATTAAACTCTGGAATATCTGTTTGTATCACGGTATTACCATCTTGTTTAAAAGAAGATTTATACCAGTAGCTATACCCAAGTCTAAGACCTGCATAAAAGCGCCAAAACTTATAGTTTTGTGCACTAGAGGTGCGCCATCGAAACTCGAAAGGAACTTCTATACTTGCAGTACTAAATCTATTTACATCATAAGCTGCTCCACTATTGCTTAAAGAAGTGAATATCGTGCGATTTAACTCATCTTCTCCTATAAAGAGTGTTGTACCATACTCATCAAAACTAGCGCCAACACCCAAAGCTACAGAGAGATTTCTACGCCTATTAATAGGCATGTCTCTAGTAAAGCCAAAATGGACAGAACCTGTTAAGCCTTGGGAGTCTACAAACTCTGGAGCATTAACAAGCGCATTGTAGGTGATGCCAAAATAAAATTGATCTTCTCTATACTTTGTGTCCAAAGAATCTAGGGTGAGCTCTTTTTGAGCAAACAGTACGCTCACACATAAAAAACAACCCATAAAATACCACTTATGCCCCATGGGTTAAATATAACCGAATTTTAAATGCTTGTGAAATAAAAAAACGCCTTTTCTAAAAATAGAAAAGGCGCTTATATAGTGTTGTACTAATTACTTACTGCTGCACGTCGTTACCTGGTGCGGTGATGTAAATAATTTTTACCATGTTTAGGTCTCGTAATTTTTCTTTGACATCTTGAAGCAGTCCTACGTTAGTTTCTTCATCAACTTTTAAACCTACTACTACCTTACCTTGAAGTTCTGGTATTAATTTGGTTCTTGCTTCAGACAATGCAAATTCTAGAGAATTAATATCTGTATACTTATCTCCTATTTGAATTTTTCCTTCGGTACCAAATTTTTCTTTATATCGAGAACTTGGTTTTCCAGCATAAATAAAAACAGAGCGATCCTTTTTTAGTTTTTCAACTTGATCTGCCTTAGGAAGCTTTTGTTGCACCAACATATTATCTTTTCTCAATACAGTAACTACCATAAAGAAAAACAATAACATAAATACAATATCTGGTAAAGATGCTGTATTTACTGCGGGCAATTCACCGCCTTTTTTCTTATTAAACTTAGACATAAAACTGTTTTTTATTATTGAGATTTTTTTGCTTCTGCTTCAGATAATTTCATCGGAAAAAGCGCTTGAATTTCTTTTAGTTTTGTTTGAGCTCGTTCTTCATTGCCTTTAAAATCACCCGTTGCTATTGCGCTTTTTACTTTCGTGAATTTAAAACCAAACAAACGCTCAGATTCTCTATCTCTTAAGAAATTATAGGCTGCTACCAATTCATTTTGAACTTGAATATAAGTCTTGTAAGAGGTTTCACGATCACTCTTTACGGTGATAATAGCTTTCTCTGGATTGTCTGAAGAGGCAAGATCTTTTTCACCTTTACAGTAGCTGCAAGTACCGTCACCGCCATTATCTAAAAAAGAAATAGCCGCTGCTCTAATATCTTGAATATCCATCAGTTCATTGTCTGCAAGAATTTGATCTTCCTTGTTTACTGTAACAACAAAAATGTTCTTTTCTTTAATATCTACTGGTGGTTGTTCATCTTGTTTTGGTGGTAATTGACGCGCAATTCCTTTGTCTTTTTCTATGGTAGTTGTTACCAGAAAAAAGATAAGTAATAGAAACGCAATATCTGCCATAGAACCAGCATTCACCTCTGGTGTTGCTCTTCTTCCCATACTATCGTTTTGTTAATTTTTTCACTCCACTAAATGCCATTGCAACAACTGCTAATACAGACAAGATGTAAAAGGCGTAAAGTCCTGTACCTATAAATCTTGAGGTTTGAGCTGTTACTAGTTCTCCGTCTTTGGTGAAGGATTCTACTCCATCTGCCAGGACATAAGAAATTACAAATATGAGTAAAAAAGCACCTACAGACATAAGTGTCTTTTTAACGTCTCCATTAGCAATCCCTTTAATTACGAACACCACAACTATTACCAGTAATATAGCAAAAGTTAAATACGCTACGTAAAGAAAAGAGTCTAGACCCTCGCCTCCGCTAGCTATTACAGCTTCATCTCCTTTTATCATCAACATCCCCCATAAAAGGACACCAGCCACACCAAGAACTAAAGCTACTATTTTAGAAATTTTATGTAAACCCATTGTTTGGTTCTTTAAAAGATTATTTTTTGTTTTTGTAGTCAATCAACATATCAATAAGTGTAATTGATGCGTCTTCCATAGAGTTTACAATACTGTCAATTTTTGCAATAATGTAATTATAAAAGATTTGAAGGATAATCGCTACAACCAATCCAAATACTGTTGTTAGTAGGGCTACTTTAATACCCCCTGCAACTAGTGAAGGATTCATATCTCCAGCTGCCTCAATTTTATCAAAGGCTGTAATCATACCAATTACAGTACCCATGAAACCAAGCATTGGTGCCAAAGCAATAAATAGTGAAACCCAAGAAACATTTTTCTCTAGTTGCCCCATCTGTACACCTCCGTAGGCTACAACTGCTTTCTCTGCAGCTTCAATACTCTCATCTGCACGCTCTAAACCTTGATAGTAAATAGATGCTACAGGTCCTTTGGTGTTTCTACACACCTCTTTTGCAGCGTCTACACCACCACTTTTTAGTGCACCTTCTACATCCTCAGCTAATTTTTTAGTATCTGTAGTAGAAAGATTTAAAAATATAATTCTTTCAATTGCCATAGCAAGACCAAGTATTAGACATACCAGTACAATTCCCATGAATCCAGGACCCCCTTGTATGAAACGTTCTTTTAGTTTCTGGTGCCATGTTCTGTTATCCACATCTTCTGCTGCATCATCTTGTACAAGAGTTACGGTAGAGGCTGCTACTAATGAGGTTGAAGTTGTTGGCGCTGCAGCGTTTGCTGTTAATGATCCCGCAAAAACAAGTGCGGCAATTGCCATAATAGAAAATAATTTTTTCATTGCTATTGACTTAAAGTTTAATTTTAATTTCTAGTTAAATTTAGGTTTTAAAGATATAAAAATAATTGTGTAAAAAACAAGAATTTTAGGGTTGCTATTGCATTTTATGTTAATTAATACACCTTAGAGGTCCATACCCTCTAATAACTAACTAATTACTAAAATACAATGTGTAACATTCTCTACAAACAACATCAATTTCTATACCAATAATTCAAAAAAGTGGTAGTTAATCTAAAAAATAGATAGCCCTTATGCCTTATAAAACCTTGCAGAGAGGAAGGGATTCGAACCCTCGATACGTTGCCGTATACACGCTTTCCAAGCGTGCGCCTTAAGCCACTCGGCCACCTCTCTATTTTTTTGTGCTGCAAAGAAACAATTTTTTATATTTCGCAGGGCACAATTTTATTGAAATATTAACTCATTTCTCCTCTAAGGGAAGTTTCAAAGAGGGTTTTAAAATCTTGCTGAGGATCAACAGTGGCAAGCAAGTACATTAATTTTGTGAGCGCTGCCTCTGTGGTTATGTCTTTACCACTTATAACGCCCATGTTTTTTAATTCGGCACTTGTCTGATAAAGGCCCATCACAACACTTCCTCCAGAGCACTGAGTTACATTAACAACAGGGATTCCTGAGTCTACTACTTTTTTTAATGCCTCAATAAACCAATCTTGGGTTGTTACATTTCCGCTGCCATAGGTTTCTATAACTAACCCTTTAAACAGCTCTACATTAAATAAATGGGTCACCATTTGCTGGGTAATTCCTGGAAACATTTTAACCAGTAGTATTTTTGGTTCCAGGGCTTTATGAACCAACAAGGGTTTATTTTCGGGTATGAGCAAAGCGTTGTAATCTATGGAGAGGTTCACTCCACTTTGAGCCAATGCGGGGTAGTTTAAAGAGGCGAAGGCCTCAAAATGCTCTGCATTTATTTTAGTGGTACGGTTTGCTCTGTATAATTTATATTCAAAATACAAACCAACCTCTTTAATAACAGGGCTGCCGTCTTGTTTTAAAGCCGCTAGTTGTATGGAGGTAATCAAGTTTTCTTTTGCATCTGTACGCAAATCTCCAATTGGCAATTGAGATCCAGTGAAAATCACTGGCTTGGCCAGGTTCTCTAACATAAAACTTACTGCAGATGCGGTGTACGACATCGTATCACTGCCATGTAAAACCACAAAGCCATCAAAATGATTATACTGCTCTTCTATAATAGTCACTAATTGTTGCCAATACACAGGCCCCATATTTGAGCTGTCTATAGGAGCGTTAAAACTCTGGGTATTTATCTTGCAATCCAACAAATTAAGTTCTGGAATATGCTTTAGAAGGTCATTAAAATTTAAATTTTTAAGACTACCTGTTTCAGAATCTTTTATCATACCAATAGTACCCCCGGTATAGATTAATAAAATAGTGCTTGTTTGGGTAGTCATATGAATGGTTATTTAAATCTTAAAAATTGCTGCCGCATTTATTGTGGTTATCTCTGCTACTTGTGCTTCTGAAATTTGATACAAGGTACTCACTTTACTGGCAATCAAAGATAGGTAACTGCTTTGGTTTCTTTTACCTCTATAAGGAGTGGGCGAAAGATAGGGCGCATCAGTTTCCAAAACAATGTGTTTTATGTCAATTTGATGGAGAAACTGATCAATCTTACCGTTTTTAAAGGTAACAACTCCACCAATACCTAATTTCATGTTATACCCAATAGCCTGGTTTGCTTGGGCCAAGCTGCCGGTAAAGCAATGAAATATCCCAAACAAATCATCCCCTTTTTCTTGTTCTAATACTTCAAAAACTTGGTCAAAGGCATCTCTACAGTGAATAACAATAGGTAATTTATACTTTTTGGCTAACCTGATTTGATACACAAAAGCTTCTCTTTGTATTTCCAAGGTAGAGGTATCCCAATACAAATCAATCCCAATCTCACCTATGGCAACAAAACTACGCCTTTCAAGCTCTTTTGCTACAAAGGCTAATTCTTCTTTATAATTTTGCTTTACAGATGTTGGGTGTAATCCCATCATTAAATGCACACAATCTGGATATGACGCTTCTAAGTCATACATTGCCTTTGCATAGCTTGAGTCTATGGCTGGGATAAAAAACTTGGAAACCCCTTGGTCCTTTGCCTGTTGCATAACAGTATCTCTATCAAGGTCAAAGGCCTCGCTGTATAAGTGTGTATGTGTGTCTGTTAACATGATTGCAAAGCTAGCTATTTTGTTTGCTATATTTGTTAAAAAAATACCGTGCAATTAAGAAATTTATTAGAGGCAAAAGGTTTTCAAAGAATTGTATTGCGTAAAATGATCACAGGACATTATACGTGCCGCGCTGAATTAAATACTAAAAAAGGCGTTTTTATTATAGATACAGGCGCTTCTTCTAGCTGCATAGACTTTGAACATATAGGGCTGTTTAACCTCATCCAAGAGAAAAGTGATGTAATTGCAGCGGGCGCTGGAGACTCAAACATGAAAACAGCACTTGCCCAAAACAATGTTTTTAAGCTAAAAAATCATAAAACCAAAAACATCTCTTTTGTATTATTTGATTTGTCACATGTTAAAAAAGCCATCGCTACGGTAGACCCAACTATAGTTCATGGCATTCTTGGGGCAGATTATTTAAAAAAACATAGCGCCGTATTAGACTATGGTCGCAACTGCATGTATCTCAAATAAGATGCCTCTGTAATTACTATTTCAATATCTTAGATAACAAAAAAGGCCCATACAATGTATGCGCCTTTTTTTATAGGGATTACTTTTAAATTAAAGCTCTAAGGCTTTTTTAATATCTGAGTGCATTAACAACTCTGTTGGGTTTTCCAGGGCTTCTTTAACAGCCACCAAGAACCCTACAGATTCTTTCCCGTCTATAATACGATGGTCATAACTAAGTGCTACAAACATAATAGGTGCAATAACAACAGCCCCATCTTTAACAACTGGGCGCTCTACTATATTATGCATTCCTAAAATACCAGATTGAGGAGGGTTAATAATAGGAGTAGAAAGCATGCTTCCAAAAACACCTCCATTAGAAATGGTGAAGGTTCCACCTGTCATTTCATCTACGGTAATTTGTCCATCACGAGCACGAATTGCCAATCTTTTTACCTCTGTTTCAACTCCTTTAAAACTTAAATTTTCTGCATTTCTTATCACCGGCACCATAAGCCCCTTTGGGCCAGATACAGCAATAGAGATGTCTTTATAATCATAGGTGAGCATTTCCTTGCCATCAATCATGCTATTTACAGCTGGATATAATTCTAAGGCACGTACTACGGCCAGGGTAAAGAATGACATAAATCCTAAACCAACCCCGTGTTTTGCTTTAAAGGTTTCTTTATACTCTTTTCTAAGGGCAAAAATAGGACCCATATCAACCTCATTAAAGGTGGTTAACATGGCTGTTGTGTTTTTAGCCTCCACCAAACGCTCTGCTACTTTTCTGCGCAACATAGAGAGTTTTGTTCTAGACTCACCTCTTATTTTAGAACCAACAGATCCCATAGATGGAACTGCATTAATAGCATCGTGCTTTGTAATACGACCATCTCTACCAGAGCCAGAAACACTCGAGGGTGCAATTGACTTTTCATCCAAAATCTTTTTTGCTGCAGGAGAAGGAGTACCTGTAGCGTAAGACTCTTTTGTGGCCGCAGGTGTTTGAGTAGCTGCTACTTTTGCAGGCGCTTGTGCTGCATCTGAAGAATCTGTACTCTCTGGAGTACCTTCTGGCTTGGCAGCAGTTGTATCAATCAAACAAACTACAGCTCCAACGGCAACTGCATCACCTTCCTCTGCTTTTAATGTAATTATCCCACTTGCTTCTGCCGGAAGTTCTAGTGTTGCCTTATCACTATCAACCTCAGCAATTGCTTGATCTTTCTCAACATAATCACCATCTTGAACTAGCCATTCAGCTATTTCTACTTCGGTAATAGATTCTCCCGGTGAAGGAACTTTCATTTCTAACATAGTATGTCTGTTATGGTTTCGACTCGCGTCAAAATTTTAATACTTAATCCTGTTTTAATATATTCAAAGTTCAGAAAAATTTATACAAATTAATTCTGAGCAGTGGCTTATTTTTTTGGTGTTTGAAAAACACTGTCAATTACTTCTTTATGTCTTGCCTTAGAGCGCGCAGAGCTTCCTGCTGCAGGAGAGCTGTACACTCTTCTTGATGCCAGGCGTAGTGGCACACTGTTAAAATTCATTAACATGAATCCCCAAGCGCCCATGTTTTTTGGCTCTTCTTGTGCCCATACATATTGTGTGGCATTAGTGTATGTGGCAATGACAGCCTCTAACTGCTCTATTGGCAATGGAAACAGCTGCTCTATACGCACGAGAGCTACATCTTCTCTTTTATCTTGTGTTCTACGCTCTAAAAGGTCATAATAAAACTTTCCTGTACAAAATACCACAGAAGTAACATTTTGTTTGTCTACCTGATGATCATCAATAACCTCCTGGAAACTTCCATTGGCCAATTCTTCTTTGGTAGATAACACTAGAGGATGACGCAACAAACTCTTTGGAGTGAATACAATCAGTGGTTTTCTGAAATTCCATTTCATTTGCCTGCGCAATAGGTGAAAAAAGTTTGCAGGGGTGGTAACATCTGCCAAAATTAAATTGTCACGAGAGCACAATTGCAAATAACGCTCCATACGTGCACTTGAGTGCTCAGACCCTTGAGCTTCATAACCATGAGGCAACAACATCACTAGACCGTTTTGTGTTTTCCACTTACTCTCTGCGGCAGAGATGTATTGATCGAGCATGATTTGAGCTCCGTTAGAGAAATCTCCAAACTGGGCTTCCCAAATAGTTAATGTTTTAGGACTTGCCATAGCATACCCATAATCAAAACCTACAACAGCATACTCAGAGAGAAGGGAGTTGTATATGTGCATCTTACCTGGCACATCAAGGTTGTTATGAAGGTTGATACGCTCTCCATCTTCTTCTGTTTTTATTACAGCATGCCTGTGAGAGAAGGTGCCTCGCTCTACGTCTTGTCCAGATATTCTAACATCAAACCCTTCTTGCATCAAACAAGCATAGGCCAATAATTCTCCCATGGCCCAATCTAAGGTGTTACGCTGGGTATATTGTTTATTTCTATCTGCAATAATGCGCTCTATTTTACGCATAAACTTTTTGTCTTCGGGTAATTTTGTGATACCGTCAGCGAGTTTGTCTAAGTTTTTTAAGTCAAATGTTGTGTCAACGGGAGTTAAAATAGCATCCAATCTCCCAAGAGGATATCCCTCCCAGTCATCGGCTAGTATTTTGGTGATAACCGTCTTGTCTTTTTTTCGAGACGCCTGCAGATCATCTTCTAGCTCGTCTTTGTATTGTAGTTCTAGTTGTTTTACATATGTGGCATCGATACTGTTTTGTTTAAGCAGTTTTGCTGCATAAATATCTCTAGGATTTGGGTGTTTTGCAATCGCTTTGTACAATTTAGGTTGCGTAAAACGAGGCTCATCCCCTTCATTGTGTCCATACTTTCTATATCCTAAGATGTCTATAAATACATCACGACCAAACTCAAGTCTAAAATCTAGCGCAAAACTAAATGCGTGACAAACCGCCTCAACGTCATCAGCATTTACATGCAATACCGGAGACAAGGTTACTTTTGCAATGTCTGTACAATAGGTTGAGGAACGGGCATCTAAATAATTGGTGGTAAAACCAACTTGATTGTTTGCTACAATATGTATGGTCCCTCCTGTTTTGTATCCATCGAGTTGTGCCATTTGTATAAATTCATAGACAACACCCTGGCCTGCTACCGCAGCATCACCATGTATTAAAATAGGTAATATTTTGGAGGCATCTCCATTTAATTTTGTGTCTATTTTTGCTCTAGAAATACCACCAACCACAGCGTTTACTGTTTCTAGATGAGATGGGTTTGGGGCCAAGTCCATACGTACTTGTTTCCCTCCATCAGTTTTTCTAAAACTTGTCCAGCCCATGTGGTACTTTACATCTCCGTCAAAGAGTTCTGCCTCATCATATTCTTTAGAGTCAAACTCACTAAATATGTCTTCAGGAGATTTTCCGAATATATTAGTCAACACATTAAGACGGCCTCTGTGTGCCATTCCTACCACAAACTGCTCAACTCCTTTCTCTGCACCCCTTTCCATTAAGGTATCTAGTCCAGGGATAAGCGCATCAACACCTTCTATAGAAAATCGCTTTTGACCTACGTATTTAGAATGTAAGAAGGTTTCAAAAGAGAGTGCTTGATTTAATTTTTTTAATATGTGTTTTTGTTGCTCAGTAGAATACACAGGAGCATTGTCATTGGTGTTAATCCAATTTTGTATCCATTTAATTTCTTCTGGATTACGTATGTACATATACTCAACACCAATAGAATTACAATAAATAGCCTCAAGATGACCTACAATTACCGCTAGGGTTGTTTTACCAAGCCCAATAATGGAGCCTGCTTCAAATTCTGTTTGAAGGTCAGATTGTTGTAAGCCAAAATTTTCAAGCCCTAATGTGGGTTGGTATTTTCTTCTCTCTCTAACTGGGTTTGTTTTGGTAAACAAATGCCCACGTGATCTATACCCATCAATGAGTTTTATAACCTTAAACTCATTTAACACATTCTCTGGAACAGTATCAGCACCTGTAATACCAAGCCCATCTGCAACACTGCCGCTTTCAATACCAAAGTCAAAACCTTGGAAAAAAGCACGCCAACTAGGCTCTACAACATCTGGGGTTTTTAAGTACGTAGCGTATAGTTCCGAAATTTGCTCGGGATGAATTGCATTTAGAAAAGAATATTTATCCATAATTGGGATACTGCGATGTTTTAAAACAAGGCAAAAATACAACAAATCCCTAAAAATCCATCTTTGGAAATGGTATATTTATGGCACTAATTGTCATAAGCAATCTCTAATGAAGACCCCTCAAAAAATA
The DNA here is from genome assembly GCA_965656925.1 of Patiriisocius sp. Taxonomy (GTDB): domain Bacteria; phylum Bacteroidota; class Bacteroidia; order Flavobacteriales; family Flavobacteriaceae; genus Patiriisocius. The sequence goes on along the minus strand of CBFHMO010000008.1, from coordinate 9,179 downwards.
ACAAGTAATTTTGGTTTTATAATGCTCGTATTTTGTTTTTGTTTTTCTTGGATACAAGCCCTTGGATTCCTTTTGTAAGAATTTTTATATAGAGAAAACCCTTAGACATTTCTGTTCATTAAAAAATCTGCAAAGCTTTTTAAGGTGTCTTTATGCTGCTGGGAAATTTTAATGTCTTGTAATAAAGAAATTGAGGTATTGGTGTACCTTGCTATTTCATCTTCGGTAGCTTTTGCAGCTCCTGAGCAGACAAATATTTCTTTTACAGCCGTTATTTTATCTGAAGGGTCTTTAGGCATGGTAGCAAACAATGTGGCTAATTCTTGGGCATCAGAAGGGCTGCTTTTTTGTAAGGCCGTTAAATAAAGAAATGTTTTTTTATTGGCTATAATATCTCCTCCCACTTGCTTTCCAAAAGTCAAGGGATTTCCAAAGGCGTCCAGGTAGTCATCCTGTAATTGAAATGCAATACCTAAGTTTTTTCCAAAAGCATATATTTTTTCTTGACAAGATGGTGACGCATTGGCAATAATAGCGCCCATTTGTAAAGAAGCGCCAATGAGAACTGCCGTTTTGTATTCAATCATTTTTATATACTGGGCAATGGTAACATCTGTTCTTGTTTCAAAATCAACGTCATACTGCTGCCCCTCACAAACCTCTAATGCTGTTTTACTAAACAACACTGCCAATTGCGTAAATACCTTTGGCTCATAGGTTTCAAAAAGTTGGTAGGCTAAAATTAACATCGCATCCCCAGATAAAATACCTGTATTAACATCCCATTTCTCGTGGACTGTTTGATGGCCTCTTCTAAGTGGAGCATTGTCCATGATATCATCATGAACCAAAGAAAAATTATGAAACATCTCTACGGCAAGAGAAGCGTCTAAGGCCTGTTTGTAATTTCCTCCAAAAAAATCTGCACTCATTAAAGTTAACACTGGTCTTAAGCGCTTGCCTCCTAAGGTGAGTATATACTTTATAGGCTCATACAAAGATGCGGGCTCTTTTAAAGTCACCTTATGCTCTAAATGTGCAACAAGTGCGTCACTGTATTTTGAAATATCCATCCTATAAAAATTTCCTCAAAAATAAGAATTAACCAGCTATTAAAAGGAGATGTTCACAATCTTTTATGAATTGGATTTAACAATAAATGGCGGAGCTTAAAAAAAAGAAAAAGTGAGGTGTTAAATAAAGATTAAACGTTGGAAACTTTTTTTGTATTTAAAGTTTCCTTGTATATTTGCACTCGAATTATGAAAAAAAATATCATCCTTAAGGCTACACAACTCTTCATGAAACTTGGTTTCAAGAGTGTTACTATGGATGATATTGCCAAAGAAATGGGTATTTCTAAAAAAACCATTTACACACACTTTAATAACAAAGAAACCATTATTGGTGTTGTCACAGATCATGTATTTGAGATGGTGTGTAATGACATAGACGCCATCTGTGATTTGGGTCAAAACCCAATCCAGGAGTTGTATGCCATTAAAAAAAGGGTCATGCAATACATGCAAAAAGAGAAGGCATCACCCACCTACCAGCTTCAAAAGTACTACCCTACCATATACAATAACATAAAACAACGTCAATTTTCTTACATGCAACAATGTGTTGTTAAAAACCTCAACACAGGTTTGGAACAAGACCTCTACCGCAAGAATATAGAAGTGCAATTTGTGGCCAGAATATATTTTAACGGAATTACGGGTATTAAAGAAGAATCGTTATTTCCTCACACCTTGTTTGAGGGAGAAACACTTTATGAAATGTACCTAGAATATCACCTTCGAGGCATTGTTACCCCAAAGGGAAGAAACATATTAAACCAATTGATACAATCAAACCAAGACTAATGAAAAAATACATCATTATAGCATGTGCTCTTTTAAGCCTACAAGGAGTTGCCCAAGACAAACCGTATGCGTTTTCTTTACAACAGGCGATCTCATTTGCAATTGATAGTAGTTACGCAACCATTAATTCTAGAAGAGAAATCTCTAAGGTGTTAGAAAGAAAGTGGGAGGCTACAGCAATGGGGCTACCTCAAATAGACGCTAATTTTTCTTACCAAAACAACCTAAGCCAACAAGTTTCATTACTCCCTGCTGCAGCCTTTGACAACACGACAAGTATCATAAATACCGTAGAGGAGTTTTTTGGCATACAAGCTACCGGGACACCCATTGCGCCTCAGGGGTATATCCCTGTGGTTTTTGGAACAAAGCAAAACATAGGAGCCACGGCCACACTAACCCAACTTATTTTTGACGGAAGCTACCTATTTGCGCTTCAGGGCGTGAAATCACTCCTTAGTTTTAATGAAAATCTAAACGAGAAAACAAACCTAGAGGTAAGAAAACAAGTTATCGAGACCTATACAAATGTGCTAGTGGCAGATGCGCTTATAACCATCACAAAAAATAACATAACTAATCTTGAAAAAAACCTCTTTGAAGCAACAAAGGTCTACGAAAATGGACTTATTGAACAGCAAAGTGTACAGCAGTTAGAAATAACATTATTGGATGAGAAAACACAATTAAGTAATGCCCAAAGAACTTTAAATATTTCAAAACAATTATTAAACCTAACCCTTGGCATCAGTGTTGATGAAAATGTGGTCTTAACCAACACCCTTGAGGGGCTCACCGCTGACAACATTTCTTTGGCCCTTTTGGATACTACTTTAAAAATTGAAAAAAATCTTGATTATAAACTTGCAGAAAACCTCACCAACCAGCGTGACATAGAGTTAAAACTTGAACAAAGCCAGGGCATGCCCTCTTTAAATGGCTTTATCAATTATGGAGCCTCAAGCTTTGGGAATCAGTTTGATTTTTTTAGCCCTAACCAAGATTGGTATCAATCTTCTGCCTTTGGAATAACTTTAAATGTTCCTGTTTTCTCTAGTGGCCTGAGAAATGCTAGAAACCAAAAAGCTAAAATAGCCCTAGACCAAGCAAAAACAGATTTTGATCAAACAATCCAGCGGGTAAAACTAGACTACCAAAAAGCTAAAAGCAACTATCAGTATAGTATAGAACGTTATCAAAACACTGAAAAAAACCTTGTTCTGGCCAGAAGCATTGAGCATAAAAGCCAGGTAAAGTTTAAAGAAGGCTTGGCAACAAGCTTTGATTTAAGACAAGCACAAAGCCAATTATTTAATATACAACAACAACACTTAAGTGCTATGGTAGAGATTATAAATGCTAAAGCTGAAATGGAAACAGTTTTAAATACCCCAAATTTAAGGTTGTCTATAGAAGACTTCAAAAACAAATACTAAGATCAAACAGCAATACAATTAAACATGAAAAAAATAGTCACACTACTAACCATCACGGTTTTGCTTACTAGCTGCGCAGACCAAAAACAAGAAACAACTCAAGAAGTAATAGCCTCACAAAACATAGAGGCAATCCAAAAAAGACGTGACAAAATTGTATTACAACAGCAAGAAATAAACACGCAAATTAAATCGTTGGATAAGGCGCTAGCAGCATTAAATCCAGAAAAAAACATGCCTTTAATAACTTCTTTTACAGCAAGTAAGGCCGTGTTTAAACACTATGTTGAATTGCAAGGAAGTGTAGAAACAGATCAAAACATTCTAATTACCCCAGAAATGGGTGGTATCTTAAATAAAGTACATGTAAGCAAAGGCCAACGCGTAAAAAAAGGACAGCTTCTTGCCTCTATAGATGATGGTGGGATGAGCCAATCATTGGCCCAAATGCAGGTACAGATGGTACTTGCCAAAACAACTTTTGAGAGACAGGAGCGCCTTTGGAACCAAAACATTGGTAGCGAAATACAATACCTTCAAGCAAAAACGGCTTATGACGGGCAAGTAAAAGCGGTTAACGCCATGCAACAACAAGTTGCCAAAGCAAGTATTAAAGCTCCTTTTTCTGGGACTATTGATGATATTATCACTGAGAAAGGAAATGTAGTGGCTCCAGGGCAAACGCCAATACTTAGAATTGTAAGTTTAGAGAAAATGTACCTGAAAGCAGATGTACCAGAAACATATATTACCAGTATTGTGGAGGGAAAACAAGTTGAGGTTTCCTTTGCTGTACTTGGAGAAACCTTTTTGGCAACAATAAGCCAAACAGGAAGTTTTATAAACCCAAACAACAGAACATTTAAGGCAGAAATAAATATAGCTAACAAGAAAAAAAATATCAAGCCTAATCTAACAGCAAGATTAAAAATTAACGACTACACAAACAATGATGCTATTGTGATACCACAAAGCATTATTTCTGAAAATGCGCAAGGAGAACAGTACATCTATGTCCTGAAACAAATAAATAAAGACAAGGCAGTGGCAAGTCGTGTGATTATTGAAACAGGAAAAAAACAAGGAAATAGTATCGAAGTTTTATCTGGCTTGAAAGAGGCAGATCAAATTATTGAAGAGGGAGCTCGTAGTGTAAAAGACGGGCAATCTGTAAAAATCATCACCTACTAATTTGTAATAATTATGGCAAATCAGAAAATAAATACCGAGAAAGAATTTAAACTTTCATCTTGGGCCATTGGTAACAAAACAACCATTTATATGGCAATGGTATTGGTGTTGTTTTTAGGCGGAAGTGCATACAATAGTATGCCGCGTGAAAACTTTCCAGAAATAAGAGAAACTAAGATTTATGTTAGTTCTGTGTATCCAGGAAATACTGCAGAAGATATTGAAAAACTTATCACAGACCCCCTGGAGGATAAATTAAAAACAGTAAGTAATGTTGTAGAAATTACCTCCACCTCACAAGAAGACTACTCTATGGTAGTAGTTGAGTTTGATGAGGGTATTTCTGTAGACAAAGCAAAACAAAAAGTTAAGGACGAGATAGACACCCAGACCTCCAATGAGGATTGGCCAACATTTAATGGCGCAAAAGTAGAACCCAACATATTTGAATTAAGTATGAGCGAAGAAATGCCCATTTTAAACATTAACATCTCGGGTGATTATCCAGTAGAAAAATTAAAAGAATTTGCAGAATATCTTCAAGATGAAATTGAAAATCTAGAAGAGATAAAGCAAGTTGATATTCGTGGAGCTCAAGAAAAAGAGGTGGAAGTTGCTGTAGATATCTATAAAATGATGGCTTCCTCTGTTAGTTTTAATGATATTCAAGGTGCTATCTCTAACGGGAACACTACCATGTCTGCCGGTAATTTTAAAGCCAGCGGACAGCGAAGAACCATCCGGATTTTAGGTGAAATAGAAAACCCAAAAGAGCTGGAGAATTTTGTTGTTAAGTCTGAAAACGGAAATATTGTATCCCTTAAAGATGTTGCAACGGTTAGCTTTAAGGAGAAAGACAGAACTACCTTTGCTAGAGAATACGGCAACCAAGTGGTGATGCTAGATGTTAAAAAAAGATCTGGGAAAAACATGGTTGCTGCCGCAGAAAAAATTGAAAACATTGTTGCCCAAACACAGGCCAATGTCTTTCCTTCAAACCTGCAGGTAAACATAACAAATGATCAATCATCAAAAACCATTGGGCAAGTAGATGATCTGGTAAATAACATTATTTTCGGGATCATCTTGGTGGTAACGGTCTTGATGTTTTTCCTTGGTTTTAAAAATGCGTTGTTTGTTGGTTTTGCCATACCCATGTCTATGTTTATGTCTCTGATGATATTGGGCTGGATGGGATATACATTAAACACCATGATTCTTTTTGGACTAATTATGGGTCTTGGAATGTTGGTTGATAATGGTATTGTAGTTGTAGAAAACGTATACCGATTAATGGACGAACAGGGGCTTAGTCGTATAGATGCTGCCAAAAAAGGAATTGGAGAAATTGCATTTCCTATAATTATTTCTACAGCAACTACCGTAGCTGCATTTATACCCCTAGGATTATGGCCAGGGCTAATGGGGCAATTTATGATCTATTTTCCTATCACGCTATCTGTGGTATTAGGGTCCTCATTATTTGTTGCCATTTTCTTTAACTCTGTACTGGTCTCACAATTTATGACCACCCAGGACAAAGACATGCCTTTAAAAAATATCATTGCTATTTCGGCAATTATGGTAGGTATTGGGGCATTTATTATGGCCTTTGGAGGTGCTTACAGTGGCCTTGGAAGCCTAATGATATTTACAGCTGCAATGTTGTGGGTCTACAGGTTAATACTGCGTAAACTAGCAAATACATTTCAAACCAAAGTACTTACCAGGTTAGAGAATTGGTATAAAAGAAATCTTACAACTGCCTTTAAAGGAGCTAGACCCTATCTTATTATAGCCTTTACTTTTGTAATGCTCTTTGGAGCCTTTGCGGCATTTGGGATTTCAGTTTCAAACCAAAGAACAAAAATTGAGTTTTTTCCAGACAATACACCCAATCAAATTATTGTATACCTAGAATACCCTCAAGGAACTTCTATCGAAAAAACAAATGCAATTACCAAAGAAATAGAAAAGCGTGTATACAATACCATAAATAATGAGCAGTATACAGATGCAGGATTTAATTATTTGGTAGAAAGTGCTGTCTCTCAAGTAGGAGAAGGTGCAGGAAATCCTCAAACAGATGGAGGCTCTGCAGCAGAAATGCCCCACAGAGGAAAAATAACAGCCTCTATGAGAGAGTACAAATACCGCCGCGGAGAAGACAGTGAGGTATTGCGCAAAAAAGTGCAGGAAGATTTAAAAGGTATTTATCCTGGAATTATCATCTCTGTAGAGAAAGACTCTAATGGGCCTCCTCAAGGAGCACCCGTAAACATAGAGCTTTCTGGAAACGATTATAATGAGCTTATCACAGCTGCAGAAAAAATGCGTGCATTTTTAAACACCAAAAACATAGCGGCCATAGATGAGTTGAAGATAGACGTCAACAAAGATAAACCAGCAATGCAGGTGCTTATCGATAGAGAAAAAGCAGGTGAGCTAGGAGTCAGTGCAGGGCAAATAGGGCAACAACTAAGAAACTCTTTATTTGGTGCCAAGGCAGGAGTGTATAAAGAAGATGGAGAAGATTATGACATCTATGTTCGTTTTAACAAGGCAAGTCGTTATAACTCAAGCGCCTTGTTTAATCAATCGATAACCTTTAGAACCAATACCGGAAAACTTCGTGAAATACCAGTATCGACAGTTGCCTCACAAAAAAATAACTCTGGATTTAGTGCCATAAAGCACAAACAATCCAAAAGAATTGTAACGCTCTATTCTGCATTATCTCCAGGGTATACAGATGCCGGTGCTGCAGTTGCACAGGTAAAAAACGAAATGCTTAACATTGAGGGCATTCCAGATAGTGTGAAAATTGATTATACGGGCCAAATAGAAAAACAAAATAAAGAACAGGCTTTTTTAATGGGAGCCTTCTTTAGTGGGTTGGGATTAATATTTCTGATTTTAATTTTTCAGTTTAATTCTGTCTCTAAGCCATTTATTATCATGATTGCCATTTTCTTGAGTTTTATTGGAGTATTTGGAGGGATTGTAATTTCTGGAGCTCCTTTTGTTATTATCATGACAATGATGGGTATTATATCCCTCGCTGGTATTGTTGTAAACAATGGAGTTGTGCTGCTAGATTATGCGCAATTGCTTATCGATAGAAAGAAAAATGCCCTAGATTTGGACACAAATCAACACCTAGAAAAGGAGGACTTACTAGACAGCATCATACAAGCAGGTAAGGCGAGATTACGCCCTGTGCTTTTAACAGCAATTACAACTATTTTGGGGCTAATACCCTTGGCTATAGGTTTGAATATAAATTTTTTCACCCTATTTAGTGATTTTGATGCCAATGTTTATATGGGTGGGGATAATGTGATTTTCTGGGGGCCTTTGGCTTGGACAGTTATTTATGGTTTAATTATTGCTACATTTTTGACCTTAATTATTGTACCAATTCTGTTCTATTTTGCCACTCGATCAAAAATGAAAATTGCTGATTTTTTAGAACAAAGAAAAGCAAAGAAATCTCAATAATAGGACAAAAAAAGTCGCCTGTACTGCTACAGGCGACTTTGTATAATTGAATAATACACGTAAGAAATAAAAAGTATCATTTTGGCATACGTGCCCAATATTTCTATTGGTTAATCTAATTTCTTACCGTACAATTACATCCAAAATTACTATGTAAATATATAGCTATGAAAGTTATAAAGCATTGTTTTTACTAATTTTGTTAAGCTTGTTTTTAAAAGGATTAAACCGGCACAAAGCAAGGAAGAGGCAATAATATTATAAAACAGCAACTATTATTTTAATGTATTTGCTATTGTTTTTTTTAACCCCGCTATAAATACCTTAAAAAGAAGGTCGTTTTCATAGAACTTATTAAATTTGCATACTTTCTTTTAAGGAAGAAAAAACACACATATACCCATGTATAGAACACATACCAACGGTCAATTAAGGGCCCAAGACATACAAAAAGAAGTAACCCTTTCAGGTTGGGTGCAAAAAACGCGAGACAAAGGATTTATGGTTTGGGTTGATCTTCGTGATCGCTATGGGGTAACGCAACTTATTTTTGATGCTCAGCGCACCGAAAAAAGCATGATGCAGCAAGCTCAAAAACTTGGGCGTGAATTTGTAATTCAAGTTTCAGGAACTGTAATAGAGCGAGAGTCTAAAAACCCTAACATGCCAACGGGGGATATAGAAATTTTAGTCTCTAAAGTAACCATCCTTAACACCTCACTCACTCCTCCTTTCACTATTGAAGACACTACAGATGGTGGAGAGGACCTACGCATGAAATACCGCTACTTGGATATAAGAAGAAATCCAGTACGTGAAAACTTACTATTTAGACACAAAGTGTCTATGGCAGTTCGCAACTACTTATCTGAACAAGGATTTGTAGATGTAGAAACGCCTTATTTAATCAAATCTACTCCAGAGGGTGCACGTGATTTTGTAGTACCAAGTAGAATGAACCAAGGGCAATTTTATGCCCTACCACAATCCCCACAAACATTTAAGCAATTGCTTATGGTGGGAGGGCTAGATGAATACTTCCAGATTGTAAAATGCTTTAGAGATGAAGATTTACGTGCAGACAGACAGCCAGAGTTTACACAAATAGATTGTGAGATGGCTTTTGTAGAACAAGAAGACATTCTTAACACCTTTGAAGGATTAACCCGCCATTTATTAAAAG
>CBFHMO010000007.1:0-33434 GCA_965656925.1 Patiriisocius sp. | reverse complement strand
TAAATCATCTTGTAAAAGCCCTTATTTGGTTGTAGGATGATTCTCAATATAGAAGATACCAACTGTAGTGTCCTTTGTGATTTAAAAATTCAATACATTTGCACTTTATTCCTAATTATTGTTATGAAAATTATTATCGCCGGTGCAGGTGAAGTAGGGTTCCATTTGGCAAAATTATTATCTTTTGAGTCTCAGGATATCACACTTATTGATACCCATAGAGATTCTTTGTCTTATGCAGATACCCATTTAGATATTCGCGTGGTTCGTGGAGATGCTACTTCAATTAAAGTTTTAGAAGACAGCAATGTTGCTGAAACAGATTTGGTCATAGCGGTAACCTCCTCAGAGACTACCAATATTACTGTTTGCGTTTTAGCCAAACAACTAGGAGCAAAGAGAACCATTGCTAGGATATCAAACACAGAATTTATAGACCGTAAAGATGAGGTTGGATTTACCAAGTTTGGTATTGATGAGCTAATTTCTCCAGAGTCTTTAGCTGCCAATGAAATAGAGTTGCTCTTAAACCAAAGTGCTTTTAACGATACCTATGAGTTTGAAGGGGGCGCTTTAACAATGATTGGCCTGCATTTAAGCCGCACCAATAGTTTTGTAGATAAAACAGTTAAGCAGGTGGCTAGCGTGTTCCCAAATTTAAAGTACGTGCCAATAGCTATGCAACGTTACGGCACTCAATATACTATTATACCCAGAGGAGACACTCAATTTAAAGAAGGAGATCAAGTTTATTTTATAACCACCAAAGAAGGTGTTGACGAAATTTACGAGCTTACCGGAAAAGAGCGGCACGAGATTAGAAATGTAATGATTTTGGGAGGTAGTAATATTGGGTATAAAACAGCCAATGATTTATGTAAAAATAAATTTAATGTAAAGCTTATTGAAAACGATAAGGAAAAGGCTTTTGAAATAGCCGATGACATACCAAGCTGTCTAGTTATAAATGGTGATGGAAGAAATGTAGAACTACTCTTAGAGGAGGATATTCAAGACATGGATGCTTTTATATCTGTGACAGGAAATAGCGAAACCAATATCATGTCTTGTTTGGTAGCAAAATCTAAAGGGGTTAAAAAAACAATTGCCCTTGTAGAGAATATGGACTATTTTCAATTGTCTCACTCTATAGGTATTGATACTTTAATTAATAAGAAACTTCTAGCGGCCAATAATATCTTTAGATACATACGTAAAGGAGAGGTTGTTGCTATGACCAAGCTTAACAACATGAATGCAGAGTTGTTGGAGTTTGTGGTAACACCATCTTCTAATGTTGCAAACAAGATCATACGCGATATTGATATTCCTCGCTCTGCCATAATTGGAGGTGTAGTAAGAGATGGTGAAGGGCAAATTGCCCTGGGTGATTTTAAAATACAAAGCGGTGATCGTGTTGTTGTATGTTGCCAACCACAATCTATTGGTAAAGTAGAAAAACTCTTTGTGTAATGAGTTTTTTTAAACAAGTAAATCATAAAATCATTGCACATATCATGGGCCTACTGCTTGCAGTAAATGGCTCTTTTATGTTAATAGCCTCTATTATGAGCGCTGTCTATCAAGATGGTGTGCTTCATCAAATGTTACTCTCAGGACTAATTACTGTGGCCACAGGAGCCTTGGTTATGTTTTTGACCCGTGCTCATAAAAAAGAACTTCACAAAAAAGACGGATACATTGTTGTGGCAATGGGCTGGGTGATTATGTCTTTGACCGGCACACTGCCGTATTTGTTTACAGGTGCAATACCCTCATTTACCAATGCTTTTTTTGAGACTATGAGTGGCTATTCTACAACTGGAGCGAGTATTTTAAACGATGTAGAAAGCCTCCCAAAGGGTATTTTATTTTGGAGGAGTATTACCCATTGGATTGGCGGGATGGGTATTATTGTTCTGGCTGTTGCTATATTACCACTGCTTGGTATTGGTGGTATGCAGTTGTTTGCTGCAGAGGCTCCTGGTCCTACTGGTGACAAGCTACATCCAAGAATTACAGATACTGCAAAACGCTTGTGGCTTATCTATGTGGGATATACTGCTGCAGAGACTTTATTATTAAGTCTGGCGGGTATGAGCTTTTTTGATGCTATTAATCATTCATTAAGCACACTGAGTACAGGTGGTTTCTCTACTAAAAATGCTAGCGTGGCACACTGGAATGACACGCCGCTTATACAGTACATAATTATGTTTTTTATGTTTCTAGCAGGTACTAATTTTGTATTGAGCTATTTTGCATTTAAACTTAAGTTTTCAAAAATAATTCATGATGAGGAGTTTAAAACCTACTCATTTTTACTAGTAGTGCTTACGGCTATTTTTGCGGCGGTTATTTACTTTAAGGTTGATTTTGGCGCCAGTAGTATTGTACACCCAATGGTATGGGGAGAATTGGAAGCTAGTGTTCGTCATGGTCTATTTCAGATATTAGCCATTGTTACCACTACAGGTTTTGTAACGGCAGATTATGCTATCTGGACACCTATTTTAACGATCTCTTTATTTGGTTTAATGTTTTTGGGTGGATCTTCTGGATCAACCTCTGGAGGTATTAAAATTGTACGTCATTTAATTATGATTAAAAATGGAGTTTTAGAGTTTAAACGCACCCTGCACCCAAATGCAATTTTACCGGTACGTTACAACACAAGAGCTGTGCAAAGGCCTATTGTATTTAATATACTTGGATTTTTCATATTGTATATGCTCTCTTTTATTGTTGGTGTGATTGTTTTTTCTGTACTCGGGCTAGATTTTAAAACAGCACTTGGTGCTGCAGCATCAACTCTTGGCAATGTAGGTCCAGCTCTAGGAGATCTTGGTCCTGTACATACCTATGCAGATCTGCCAGTATTGGCAAAATTATGGGCTACGTTTTTAATGTTAATTGGAAGACTAGAACTCTTTACGGTACTTATTTTGTTCACGCCTTTTTTCTGGAGATCACGATAGGGCTAGTCATTAAAGGAGATGATTTCTATTTCTACACGCCTGTCATTGTTGCTTCTTTTTCCTAGTGGTTGCCTAAAGGCCATTCCTTTATAACTCATTCTGTTTTTGTTAACCCCCTTTTTAATAAGGTAATTATAAACGTATTGAGCCCTGGCCTCGCTTAAGTTTTTCTTTCCAGTTCTTAGATTTGTAAAATCTATTCCAGGGTTATCAGGGTCTCCGCAGCAAATATGGCCCAGGAGCTTAAAAGTCATGTTAGGGTATTGTTGTAAAAAGGTAAGAAGTTTTTTCAGTGCTTTTTTACTCTCATTTAGCATGATATCTCTGTCTTGATAAAACCTAATTCCTTCAATTGTGATTTTATCTCCCGCTCTAAATACTTTTGCATATTCTGGAGGGATCCCTTTTTGTGTGGGTTTTAATACAATCTCTCCAGCTACTTTTACATGGTGTTTTTTTAGATGAATAAAAATATCGACACGTCTGTTGGTTTTTGAATCACTATCCAACTCACCATATCCTTGAGATGAAATAATGGTAAACTCACGCAAGTTTTTGGTCACATTTGCTGCTCTATCTTTAGAGAGTGTTAGGTTGTAGTCTTCTTTGCCAACTGTATTTGTGTAGCCTTTAATATGTACATCAAGCTTGTCTTTATGGTGTAGTTTTTTTATGCTATCAAGAATAAATATGTGCGCCTGTGTAAGCTGTGACTTATCATTTTCGAAATATAAAGAAAACTCCATCTGATCTTCTTGTGCCCACAAAAAAGGAGCGCAAAATATACATATATATGAAAGTAAAAGTTTCATGTGTGATAATTTTCAATACCTAAATGTACTAAAATCTGTAGACTTGCCTTGTTTGACCAACTAAAGAGTCTGCTTTTTAGACAAATGACTCAAATCTATTTCGTTTATTTCTTTTCCTGTTGAGAGTGTTATAAGGCTTTGAACATTACCTAGATAGGGCAGAAGGGTCAGTTTTGTGATTATAAAAGTCTCGTAGGCCTCTATGTCTTCAACGATTAGTTTTAGCAAGTAATCAAAAGTACCACTAACCCTATGGCACTCAACAACTTCTGGAAAATCGTTTACTTTTTTAACAAATTTCTCTAAGTAGCTGCGCGTGTGCCCTTGCAGTGTTATAGCAACAAATACCGTTTGCTTAAGCCCTAATTTTTTTGGATTTAACCTGGCAGAGTATCCTTTTATATAGCCTTCACGCTCAAGTTTTTTTATGCGCTCAAAAACAGGGGTTGTAGACCTTTTTAAATCTTCAGCAAGACTCTTTACAGTTCTGTTAGAGTCTTTTTGTAGTGCCTTTAGAATGGCTATGTCTGTACTATCAAGTTTCATTTGCTATTTATTCGGTTATTTGAGTGTAAAAATAGAATAAATATTATGTTTTTTGTTTTTATTTAGAATAAAACACTAACTATTAACTTTAAGGCAGGTGATACATATTTTTTAAAATGCATTTTTTGTACTTTTATACATTATATAAAACAATGATTAGGTATGACTGAAATTGCATTTAATATGCCTAAAATGGGCGAAAGTATCACCCAGGGTACCATACTCAATTGGTTGGTGCAAGAAGGTGAGGCATTTCAAGAGGGTGATATTCTTGTTGAGATAGCCACAGATAAGGTAGATAACGAGGTGCCAGCTCCAGGCTCTGGAGTGATGATCTCTCATAAGGCCAGCGTCAATGATGTAATTGAAGTAGGGCAACCCATTGCTTTGTTGTTATTGTCTGATGGAGTACCTGCCACTAAAACACCTATACAAAACGCTCCCAAGAGAGCGGTAACTAAAAGGGAAACCACCACCAAAAAATCCTTAACCACCAACGGCTCTTTTAAGGTAAACGACAACGTTTTTATTTCTCCTCTTGTAGATGCTATGGCTAGAAAGCATCATATTAGCTACCAAGAGCTGGGCTGTATTAAAGGTAGCGGCCTTAATGGGCGTTTACGTAAGACGGATATTACAAGTTACTTGCAACAAGGAAGACCTTTTAAATTTGCGCAGTCAGAAAATAAAAATGAGGGGTACAGTATTCCAGATTTAAAATTTGATATCGGTAGTGGTAAGGTTATACCCATGGACCGCATGCGAGAAATGATTGCAGATCATATGGTGTACAGTAAACACACCTCACCTCACGTAACGGCTTATGTCGAGGCAGACCTAACTAATATGGTTGCTTGGCGAAATACAAATAAGGTGTTATTTCAAAAGGCCCATGGAGAGAAGCTAACTTTTACGCCGCTTTTTATAGAAGCGGTTGCAAATGCTATTAAGGATTTCCCGATGATTAATGCCTCTCTTGACGGAAAAAATATTATTGTAAAACAGGATATAAATATTGGAATGGCAACAGCCCTGCCCTCCGGAAATTTAATTGTCCCGGTAGTTAAAAATGCAGACAAGAAAGATTTAAAAACCCTTGCTGGGGCTATAAACGAGCTGGCACAAAAGTCTCGTTCTGGAAATTTAAAGCCAGATGATATTAAAGGAGGTAGCTTTACCATTAGTAATGTAGGGACCTTTGGTAGTTTGATGGGAACCCCTATTATTAATCAGCCAGAGGCAGCTATTTTGGCAACAGGGATTATAAAAAAACGCGCCGAGGTAATAGAGAAATCTCAAGGAGATACCATTGAAATACGAAGCATGATGTATCTCTCCCTCTCCTTTGATCACAGAATTGTAGATGGGCATCTTGCAGGCTCTTTTTTAAAGCGCATTGCCGATAATTTAGAAAATTTTGATATAAACCGCTCCTTTTAGCTTTTTTGTCAAGCTGCTTTTTTGCTGCCCTTTATAACAACATTGAGTAATATATTTTTGAATAGTATAGCATGAAAATCACCAAAAAATTAATCTTACAAGCCTTTAAAAACCTAGTCACTGCAAAAGCAATGACACAGGTGTATGAAGATAATTTTAAAGTTGTTTCTAAGTATGTACATGCTACCTCCCGTGGTCATGAAGTGATACAGACAGCTCTTGGTATGCAATTAAAGGCTCAAGATTATTTGTTTCCATACTACCGGGATGATGCGATGCTACTCTCCATAGGTATGACTCCTTATGAGTTGATGCTCCAGGTGTTGGCTAAAAAAGAGGATCCTTTCTCTGGTGGTAGAACCTACTACTGTCATCCTAGTTTAAGAGATGATGATAAGCCTAAAATTCCTCATCAAAGTAGTGCTACAGGTATGCAAACGATACCAGCAACTGGAGTTGCAATGGGTTTTTGGTACCAAGAGGCTGAAAAGCTTTCTTCTCATTTAAAGGGAGAGGCCCCTGTGGTAGTTTGCTCTTTAGGTGATGCAAGTGTAACGGAGGGTGAAATTGCAGAAGCCTTCCAGATGGCTGCTTTAAAACAGTTGCCTATTTTGTATTTAGTACAAGATAATGGCTGGGATATTTCTGCTAATGCTGCAGAAACTAGAGCTCAAAATGCTGCCCAGTACGCAGCAGGATTTCATGGTTTAGAGGCTATCTCCATAGACGGAACAGATTTTGAGCAAAGTTACAACACAATCAAAGAGGTGCTTGAGAAAATCAGAACCCAGCGACGCCCGTTTTTAATACATGCCAAAGTACCTTTATTAAACCACCACACCTCTGGAGTGCGCATGGAGTTTTATAGAGATGATTTGGAGCAAGCAAGATCTGAGGATCCATATCCTAAATTGCTATCGTTACTTTTAAAGCAAGGCGCAACCAAGGCTGAAATACAAACGATAGAAACCGATATAGAGCAACATGTAAAACAAGCGCTAAGCAAAGCTTTAGCTGCTGAAGATCCCTCCCCTGAAGATTTATATACTCATGATTTTGCGCCAACTCCAATAACACAAGAAGTAGGGGAGCGCACCCCAGAAGGAGCAGAAAAAGTAGTGATGGTAGATTGCGCATTATTTGCCATTGAAGAACTAATGGCAAAGCACCCAGAGTGTTTGTTGTATGGGCAAGATGTTGGAGGAAGACTTGGTGGTGTCTTTAGAGAAGCTGCCACCTTAGCCCAAAAATTTGGTGACAATAGGGTATTTAACACAGCCATTCAAGAA
Organism: Patiriisocius sp.; assembly: GCA_965656925.1. Taxonomy (GTDB): domain Bacteria; phylum Bacteroidota; class Bacteroidia; order Flavobacteriales; family Flavobacteriaceae; genus Patiriisocius. The sequence goes on along the minus strand of CBFHMO010000007.1, from coordinate 26,369 downwards.
GCCTTTATTGTAGGGTCTACCGTGGGGATGAGTGCTGTTGGTCTAAAGCCTATAGTTGAGGTGCAATTTGCAGATTATTTGTGGCCAGGGCTAAATCAATTATTTACAGAGGTATCACGAAGTTGTTATCTCTCCAATGGTAAATGGCCTGTGTCAATGATTTTGCGTGTTCCTATTGGGGCTTATGGTAGTGGCGGTCCGTATCACTCCTCTTCTATGGAGAGTGTGGTAAGTAATATAAGAGGATTAAAAATAGCCTATCCTAGCAATGGGGCAGATTTAAAAGGGCTCATAAAAGCAGCCTATTACGATCCAAATCCTGTGGTTATTTTTGAGCATAAAGGTTTGTATTGGTCTAAAGTGCCAGGAACAAAAGGAGCTACAAGTGTAGAGCCTAGTGAAGATTATATGCTTCCTTTTGGGAAGGCCTGGGTACTGCAAGAAATCTGGAAAAAAGAACAAGATGAAACCTTGTCTATTATTACCTACGGTATGGGAGTACACTGGGCTATAAATGCTACGGCAGCACTTGGCTTACAAGATGTTGTAGAAATTGTAGATCTGCGCACGCTACACCCTCTAGACTATGACACTGTTTTTGGCTCTGTAAACAAATGCGGGAAGTGTTTGGTGGTTACAGAAGAGCCAAGTGAAAATAGTTTTAGTAGAGCTTTGCAAGGACGTATTCAGGAAGAATGTTTCCAGTCTTTGGATGCTCCAGTGATGATTATAGGTTCTGAGAATATGCCAGCCATACCACTTAATAGTGTGCTGGAGCAAACCATGATACCTTCTACAGAAAAAGTAAAAGAAAAAATAATTGAAATTTTAAACTATTAAAGACATTATCCTAAAAGACGTTGTAGGTTATTTTTTTCTGTAAGGATCCTCTTCACTACTTTTTATTCCAAGCGCTTCATAAACAAAATCGAAAGTAGATAACAGCTCTGGCTGTCCATCAACAATGGCAATATTGTGCTCAAAATGGGCACTTGGTTTTCCGTCCTGAGTTACAATTGTCCAGCCGTCTTTAAGTTGTTTGATACGGCGAGTACCAAGGTTAATCATAGGTTCTATGGCAACGGTCATTCCTTCTATAAATTTTTTGCCACTACCTCTACGGCCATAATTAGGCATTTCTGGATCTTCATGCATGGTTTTACCAAGCCCGTGACCGACCAATTCTCTCACCACACCATACCCATGGCTTTCGCAGTAGTTTTGGATAGCAAATCCTACATCGCCAACGCGGTTTCCGGTTTTTAATTCCTTAATACCTACATAAAGTGATTCTTTGGTTACTTGGAGTAATTTTTTTGTTTCTTGTGCTACTTCACCCACCTCAAAGGTATAGGCGTGGTCTCCATAAAAGCCGTGCTTTATAGCTCCACAATCTATGCTAACAATATCACCCTCTTTTAAAGGTATGTCTGTAGGGAGTCCATGAACAATTGCTTCATTTACACTAGTTAAAAGGGTAGAGGGGCAGTCATACAAGCCTAAAAATCCTGGAACAGCATCTTGCTCCCGTATGTAGGCCTCTGCCATGGTATTGAGCTCATTGGTAGTTACTCCAACTTTTACCTCTTTGGCAAGCATTCCTAATGTTCTTGAAACTACTAATGCGGCTTCCCTCATCAGTGCTATTTCTTCTCTAGATTTTGTAATAATCATAGTACCTTTTAAAAGTTAAACCAACCTTTTTTCTTGCTTGGTTTTTGGGGGCTTTGTTCCCCAATAATTTCTTGATAAATTTCTCCCCAGCTCTTCATTCCTCCAATATTTCTATCATCAATAAAGAGGTCTGCATTTATTTTTCTGCTGAAAGAGGTGTCATAATCTTCTTCTGGGAAACTCATGTTTACAGCATAAAAAGTAATACCGTGTTTTTCGCAAAATGCAACGGCCTGCTCTAATTCTTTTCCTCTTCTATAGGTCCATAAAATGACCCTATGTCTATTTTCTTGTAATTTTTTGATAGTTTCAAATGCAAAAATAATAGGCTTCCCAATTTTTGGATAGGCATTTTCTACAATGGTACCATCAAAATCTATGGCTACAGTAAGGGTGTCTTTCATGTTGAATTGTTGCTGTTTGACTTGGTAAAATTACAAAGAAAATCACCACCAGAGTTTATTATTCTGCGTATGCCGGTGTGTAGGGTTTATTTGTAACTATAGTGAGTATATCTTCTTCAAGTGTTGCTCTTTGAGCATATTCAACAAAACGGCCCAGTTCTTTTTCTTGCTTATAAAAAATAAAAGTAGGCACATACCCAATGCTTAAATCTTTTTCATAGCCCTGTGGGGTGTCTTTATCATGAGAAACAGCTACCATCTCTATACGCTCCTCATTGATGCCTATGCTTTTTAATATTTTATAAAAATGAGGTACCTCACGCTGGCTATCCTCACACCAAGTGCCCATAAAGGCTTTGATGTAAACACCTTTGAGTTCTTTTTTAAGTTCAATTAATGTAATAGAATCTGGTTTGTAAGCCTTGAAATTTTCAGACATCCAAGGAAATAGAACTTCATTTTTAAAATCTACATAGTCTACTTTTCCTAGCAGCATTTTTTCACCTTCATTTTCTGGGTCTACTACAAGTTTATCACTAATGTAGTTTTCTTGGGTGTTTTCTCTAACAGTTTGCTGGGTCTGTTTTGCTTGGTCTTTACATGATACAAGGCTTATAAAGGCAAAGGCTATCAGGATTGTTTTTGTGTTTAAATAGTTCATCTTTATGATTTTTTATACTAATGATTTTTGTGTCATTTGCTCTGGCTGGGCAACACCCATGATGTGCAGTATTGTAGGTGCTATATCTCCTAAGACTCCGTTCTTCACATTTTTTATATCTGGATCTACCACAATTAGAGGTACAGGGTTTATGGTGTGGGCCGTATTTGGTGATCCATCTGGATTGCACATGGTCTCACTATTACCGTGATCTGCGATTATAATGGTAGTATACCCATGATTAAGTGCAGCTTCTGTAATTTTTTTTGCGCAAGCATCTACCACCTCACATGCTTTTATAGCTGCCTGTAAATCTCCAGTGTGGCCAACCATATCTGGATTAGCAAAATTTAAACAAATAAAATCTGCTGTTTCTGCCTTGATTTCTGGAAGTATGCTATCTGTAATTTCATAAGCGCTCATTTGGGGCTTTAAATCATAGGTAGCAACCTTTGGTGAGGGGCATAAAATTCTTTTCTCACCCCTAAAAGCAGCTTCTCTTCCTCCATTAAAGAAGAAGGTTACATGAGGGTATTTTTCTGTCTCGGCAATGCGTATTTGGGTTTTGTTATTTTTTTCTAGTACTTCACCAAGGGTTTGGGTGATGTTTTCTTTGTTGTAAATCACCTCTATATCTTTAAAAGAAGCATCATAATTTGTAAGGGTTACAAAATGCAAAGGCAGTTTTTTCATGCCATACTCCTCAAAATCTTGCTGGCTTAACACTTGGGTAAGTTGCCTGGTGCGGTCTGTCCTAAAATTAAAGAAAATTACAACATCATCTTTTTTTATGGTTGCAACTGGTGCATTGTCTTTGGTTACTACAAGAGGCTCCATAAACTCATCTGTAACTCCTTCTTGGTAGCTTTTCTCCATGCTCTTTGAGATATTTTTGGTTGGCGTACCCTGTGCACTGCACAACAAATCATAGGCTTTTTTAACACGCTCCCAACGGGTATCTCTATCCATAGCAAAGTACCGCCCAATTACACTTGCAATACTTCCGGTTGTTTTTTGCATATAGGCCTGTAGCTGCTCTATGTGTTGTATGCCAGATTTTGGATCTACATCGCGCCCATCTGTAAAGGCATGCACAAAAACGTTTTCTAAATCTTGATCACTAGCAGCTTTTAATATTCCTTTTATATGATCTAGGTGAGAATGTACTCCACCATCTGAGACAAGCCCAAGTAAATGAATATTTTTATTGTTGGTATTGGCATAAGTAAAGGCTTTTTGCAACACTTTTTCATCCTTAAGGGTATCATTGGTAATCGCCAGATTTATTTTTGCTAAATCTTGATATACAATTCTACCAGCCCCCAGGTTCATGTGCCCTACCTCGCTGTTTCCCATTTGTCCATCTGGGAGGCCAACATGCGCGCCGTGTGTTAACAGATTTGCGTGCGAATATTTTTTTATTGCAGCATCCATAAAGGGAGTTTCTGCCTTTGCAGGGGCAGAGATGCTAGGATCTTGTGTGTTACCCCATCCATCTAGGATAAGTAATATAACTTTTTTATTCATGGTGTAAAGATAGGGAGTAATTAACGATTATAAAACTGCTGGAGGTTTCAATAAATTTAAAACCATAGCCGTTTTTTGCGTCTTTTTTCTTGACAATTTAAAGCAGTTCAGGATTAATATCCAAAATATGTTCTTTTATATACTTGGCAATAAAGCTGTCACTAAAGTGCTCGCTACCCATTATTTTTTCCTGCTGTAGGATGCTTTTAATATCAAGCTTTTTATAGGCCATCAGCATTGGTTTTGATACAGGTTTGTAGCTAAAGTGCCACGGCTCGTGAGAAAACCCTTTTCTTTGAGCATCTTTTGTATACACCTCATAAAACCCAAAGCTGTTTGCATTTTTTGTAAGCCAAACTTTCATCTCACAAAAGGGGCCTACACCATAAAAGTGTTTTTCTTGCAACACACTTGAGGGTCTTGCACCTGTATTTGCCTGAATAATATCAATATCTGTACCCCAGTGATGTCTTGATGTACCTGGAATGGTTGAGTACTCAATAATTTTTGAAAGTGCCTGTGTTGGTGATAACCCTTGCCCGGTGAAGCGTTTGTACTTGCGTTCAAATATTTCTTTTTGACGCTCAAAGCTTCTGTAGGCAGACACAACTTCTATGCTAATGTTATCCTTTGCCGCTGCAGATTTCATCTCTAAAAATGCAGTTTTGGTTTGTTTGTGCATTTTTTGTCTGTAAGAATTTCCAGTAATATCAGGATTTCCTTTCCCGATAAGTTGGGCCTGAGTGAACCTGTACTGCACGGCGCCAAGGGCAATGTGAGGTATTGTTAAAAGCCCTAGGCTGCAAATTCCTGTGAGATGTAAAAAGTCTTTCCGTTTCATGTATGTGCTGTCTTAATCTTGCTTTGTTTTTTTAATATACTATTTCTTTACAAAACAACTATCCTAGAGCCTTAAAATAGCTCCTGTTTCAAGCAGGTAAGAATCTTTCCCTTTTTCAAAAATACGTGCACTATGGTTTCCTTTTAAAGTTATGCGATCTCCAATAACTTCAAGCCAACTACCCTCTGGCAGGCCTACTACAGGGGTGTTGTTTTGGGTGTGGTATTCTTTTATTCTTGTTGCCCTGGTTTCTCCCATATGCGTTGTCTTTGGGTCTGGGTCTATGTAATGGGCATTAATATTAAAAGGGATTAGACCCAAGGTGGTAAAAGAAGACGGGTATACAATAGGCATGTCATTGGTGTTTTGCATGGTGATACCGCAAATATTACTACCAGCACTTGTACCAAGATACGGAGCTCCGTTAATAATTTCATTTGTGATGGGGCTAAGTAGTTTATTGTCATGTAATTGCTGGACTAACAAAAACGTATTGCCGCCACCAGTAAAGATTCCCTGTGCTTGTTCTATAGCCTGTCTAGGATTTTCAAAGGTGTGTATGCCGCGCAAATTTTTACCAATCTTGTCAAATGCTTTTGCTGCTATTTTGGTGTAATTTTCATGGCTAATACCTCCAGGTCTTGCGTAGGGTATAAATAAAACCTCTTGAACATCTCTAAAAAGCAGATCAAGCTCTTGCTGCAAATACCCTAGATAGGTTCCTTTATATAAGGTTGAGGTGCTCGCAATAATTAGTTTTTTCATTGGTAGTGAGTTAGACCATAAAGGTACACAATGTGTTATTATATTTTATGGCTTGTTTGTTCAACTCTATTCTTATTAAATTATATATTTGAATTCTGAAAAATGGGATAAAAATAAAAATGAACCGTAAAGCAAGCTTTTTTAGCGTACTTTTTCTGTGTTTTTTCACTGCTTCGACAGCGCAAATTATTTTGTTGGAGGGGAGAGTCATAAACCCTGATGAGGTGGAAAATATTCATGTGCTTAATACAACTTCAAGATATAATGCCATAACAGATCAGGAAGGGAAGTTTACCATAGAGGCAAGGCGATACGATACCTTGGTTTTTTCTGGAATAAAGTATTTTTCAAAAAAGGTAGTAGTTACAGATAAGATGTATGCTCAAAAGCACCTTACCGTTTCTCTTATCATTTTATTAAATGAGCTGGACGAAGTATTTTTAGGAAATACCCTCTCTGGAGATTTGTTAAAAGACGTTGAGGCTATAAACACCAATAAAGACTTTAATTTTGATGATGTAGGTATTCCAGGGTTTAAAGGAAAGCCGCAGGAAAAAATTCCTAATTTGGTAGGTCAGGTTATCACGCCATTATATGTAGATGTGGAGGCATTGTATAAACACATTACAGGGTATTATAAGGTACTAAAAAAGATGCGTAAATGGCGATCTGAGGATTACGTTGCTACAGAAATATTAACCTATTACACGGCCTCTTTTTTTCTTGATGCCTATGGGGTTCCAGAAAACAGAACCTATGATTTTATAATGCTTTGCCTAGAAACCTCAGATATAGAGAAAGATTTTAAAATTAAAAATTACAACGGTGTGCTTACCACATTTAAGGAGAAATTTCCAGACTATGTGTATCAGTTAAGCCTTTTAGAAAAAGAAAACTAACATTTTTTATCATCTTTGACGCATAAAGAAACAAAAAACAATACTATTGCTTTAGATTAAAAACCCTTCCAATTTATACAATTATATCATTTATGAGATTTTTTACCATTTTTATTTTAGCGCTTGTTTTACCAGTAGTTATGGTAGCTACTGTTCATAAATTTTACGCAAGCACTACAAAAATAGAATATGTCCCACAAGAGCAATCTGTTCAAATAATTACTGAAATTTTCACAGACGATATACAGCAAGCATTGTCTGAGAGAAACTTAAGGGAGGTACATCTAGACTCAAAAAAGCAGACCCAGGCAGACCTTTTATTATTAAAAAACTATGTTTTTAAAAAGCTTGTGGTTTTTGTCAACGGCACAAAGCAAGAGTATAACTATATTGGTTTACAATATGACGTAGACCGGGTAAAATTGTATCTAGAAATAACAAATGTGTCGGCTCTGGAGCAGATAGAAATTGAAAATAAAATCTTGTTTGACACCTTTGAGGATCAGCAAAACATCATACATGTTAAAACTCCTGAGGCAAGACGCAGTCTTGTCTTAGATAAAGAAAATCCTAAAGGATTGTTAAATTTTTAATAACACGCATTATACGCCATAGATTAGGCTATTTTTGAATACTTTATTTAACCAAACTCAACCATGAAATTACTTAAATTTTTATCCTTTATTTTAATAATGTCATCTACCGGTTTAGCTACCGCACAAGATACAGAATCAACCCAGCAGGAGCGTAAAGCAGGACACCTCAATAACAACCGTTTCAAGCAGTTGTATCAAGAGTTCTCTTCGCCAAACCAGTACAGATCTGCCTCTGGAGCTCCAGGGCCTGCTTATTACCAACAACAAGCAGATTACAAAATGGATATTGTCTTAAATGATGATACTTCTGTATTGTACGGTACAGAAACAATTACCTACACCAATAATTCTCCAGATGTTTTAGCGTATCTCTGGGTACAACTAGACCAAAACGTTCGCGCTTCAGATTCAAAAACCTCTTTAATTGAGGCAAATGGAGCAGCTCCTGCACAACAGGTAAGTTCTTTTGTGAACAGTTATATGGGAGAAGCCTTTGATGGAGGTTTTAAAATAGACTATGTTAGAGACCGCAAAGGAAACAACCTGTCATACACTATTAATCGTACCATGATGCGTATCGATTTGCCAAAGGCGATGTCTCCAGGAGACACCTATTCTTTTGATATAAAGTGGTGGTATAACATTGTAAACCATACCATAGATAGAGCCCGTAGTGGGTATGAGGTATTTGATGATGGCAATAAAGGATATGTAATTGCTCAGTTTTTCCCTCGAATGGCAGTGTATAGTGATGTAGAAGGATGGCAAAACAGCCAGTTCTGGGGTCGTGATGAGTTTGCATTACCTTTTGGAGATTATGATGTGAGTATTACGGTTCCTGCAGATCACACCATGGACGCCACAGGTGTTCTTACCAACAGAAAAGAGGTGTTTTCTAAAACAATGATGAACCGTTACAACAGGGCAAAACAATCTTATGAGACTCCTGTTATTATTGTAACACAAGAAGAGGCAGAGGCTGCTTCTAAAACAAATGTAAAAGCAACTAAAACTTGGAAGTATAAAGCAGAGAATGTACGTGATTATGGTTTTGCAACCTCAAGACGTTACATCTGGGATATGATGGCTGTTAAAATTGGAGAAAAAGATGTAATGGCTGTGTCTTTATATCCACCAGAAGGAAATCCATTATGGGAAGATTTCTCAACCATAGTAGTAGCCAGTACGTTAAAGTCTTACTCAAGAATGAGTTTTGACTATCCGTACCACAAGGCAATTTCTGTACATGCTAAAAGCCAAGGGATGGAATATCCAATGATATGTTGGAATTACGGTCGTCCAGACGCTGAGGGTAACTACAGTGAAAGAGTTAAATACGGAATGATGAGTGTTATTATTCATGAAGTTGGTCATAACTATTTCCCGATGATTGTAAATAGTGATGAGCGCCAATGGACTTGGATGGATGAAGGTCTAAATACCTTTGTACAATATGTTGCTGAACAAGATTTTGGAGAATGGTATCCAGACGCCATAGCTCCTAACAAAGCATATCCATCACGTCGTGGACCTGCCAAAAAAATAGTGAGCTACATGGGAGGGGATCAAGACTTTATTGCTCCTATTATGACAAAAGGACTCAACACTTATAACTTTGGAGCTAACGCATATTCTAAGCCAGCAACAGGTCTTAACATACTTCGTGAAACTATCATGGGTCGTGAGTTGTTTGATCATGCATTTAGAACCTACTCACAGCGTTGGATGTTTAAACACCCAACCCCAGAAGATTTCTTCCGTACCATGGAAGATGCCTCTGCCGTGGATTTGGATTGGTTTTGGAGAGCATGGTTTTATAGCACAGACTACACAGACATTGGTGTAAAAGACGTAAAGAAATTCTATGTAAGTTCAAAAATGAACAAACAAGTACGAGAAATGATTGAGGCTCGTGGTATGAAAGAAAGCGATCTTCCGCCACTAGTATATCTTGTAGAGGAAGGGGCAGAAGATTTTGAAGAAGCTATGAAAACCCAAACGCTTAATGATGTTACAACACTGCAAAGCTACATTATGGATAACATCTCTCCAGAAGATAGAGCAAAATTAAAGAGTCCTAGTTTTTTCTATGATGTAACTTTTGAAAAGCCAGGAGGAATTCCTATGCCAATCATCGTTGAGTATACTTACAGTGATGGTAGTACAAAACGTGAAACCTTTCCAGCTCAAATCTGGAGAAAGAATGATAAAGAGGTTCGCAAAGTAGTAGCTTCTGAAATGGAGATTACCAAAATAATGGTAGATCCAGACGAAGAGACTGCAGATATAGATACAGATAATAACGCTTGGCCAAAGCGTAAAAAACTTGGAGAATTTAAAAGCTTTAAAGATAAAGTTAAAAACTAGGCTACTCTAAATTTTTAAAATGCCAATATAAACCCGCTACAAAACATGTAGCGGGTTTTGTAGTTTAGTAGTCTTTTGACAGAAAACTTATAGGTGTCTTTGGATTTAATTTGAAATTCTCAATTTAAAATTCTCAAATCTCCCTATCTTTGTGGTATGATACAGCTTCATTTATTATTCATTAGCGGTGTAGAAATAGGATTTATTTTGGTTGTTATTCTGCTTGTTTTTGGAGCAGATAAAATTCCTGAAATTGCTCGTGGCCTTGGTAAAGGACTTCGTCAAGTAAAAGATGCCACCAATGACATTAAATCTGAAATCAGTAAAAGTGCAGACAAACAGGGTGTTAATCTAGATATCACCAAGGATATCAATAAAAATGTTTCCAAAAATCTAAAACAAATAAAAGATGATGTTGAAGACTTTGGAGGTTCCATCAAACGCAACCTCTAATGCTTCCCTCTTTAAGATATTGGGATCAAGATCTTCTTATTTGGCTCAATAATCTTGGCACTGAGCCCTATGATGCTTTTTGGATATTTGTCACTCAAATAGAAAGCTGGACACCACTTTTTCTCTTTTTTATTGGTCTACTGCTGTATTATTATAAAGGTAAAAAGGGACTTGTTCTCTTGCTAGGTGGTATTATCACCTTTTTCATTACCCTAGCCATCACAGATTTTACAAAAATATATGCGGCGCGAATTAGACCAAATAACATAGAGAGCCTCTCTAGTGTTATTCGTGTTTTAAAAAACCCAACAAGCTATAGTTTCTTTTCGGGGCATGCTTCCTCAAGTTTTTGTATTGTTGTTTATTTAGTGCTTTGCATCAGAAAGTTAAATACATGGGTGTATTTGGCCTTTATATGGCCCTTACTCTTTGCTGGTAGCAGAATCTATGTAGGAGTTCATTATCCAAGTGATATAATAGTGGGGGCCCTGGTTGGAAGTCTTATAGCTATTTTAGGACATGGTGGAGCGGCATTTCTTTCCAAAAAAGGATAGCAAGCAATTAACGAGTATGTAAACTAAGGTTATTTTACTCTAGAGATGGTTAGGCCATCTCGAATGGGAAGCAACACTGTTTCTAGTTTTGGGTGCTCTTTGAGTATTTTGTTATACTGCAATAATGCTTTTGTGTCGAGGTCTTTTGGGTTTACTTTTTCTACAACTTTGCCACTCCAAAGTACGTTGTCACTTAAAATAACTGCCCCAGAATTAAGCTTTGGTAGTAAAAGCTCTAGATAGGTTACATAATTACTCTTGTCTGCATCTATAAAGACCAAATCAAACTTTTTTGCCAGTGTAGGGATAATATCTAGGGCATTTCCGGTGTGCTGCTTAATTTGGGTGCCATAGCCTGATGCGTCAAAATAAGTGCGCTGTATGTCATACAACTCTTCATTAATATCTATGGTGTCAAGGGTTCCATTTACTTGCATACCTTCGGCAAGGCACAGCGCAGCATACCCTGTAAAGGTTCCAATTTCTAGAATATTTTTTGGCTGTACTAATTTAGAAATCATGCTTAGTACTCGCCCCTGATAATGACCGCTACTCATTCTGGGAGCCAATACTTTTTGCCAAGTTTCACGGGTGAGCTGTTGCAGTAATTCTGGTTCATTCCCAGAATGGTCTACAGCGTACTGATCAATATTTTCTGGTAGGAAATGCACTTTATATTTTTATTAGGAGTTACCTAAGATTCTATTTACTAATTTTTGTTTCACCTTTGGGTTGTCTCCACAGAGCCATTGTATCACATTGTCTTCCCAGATAGCATCACACTGGGTAGGAGTAAGGATCTTTCTTTCCATGGCTAGGTCTAGTATTTTACCCGGGTATGAGGATTGTTGCTCACTTTCCATCTCCCCCAGAGGGTAAGGATCATCAAGTCCCATAACCACTTGGTCTGACCCTTGATTTCTAATGAGTAACTCAAGACCTCCAGTGTCATGTACCAAGGTGTCAAAGAAAATATTTTTATGTCCTACAGATTTTCTAGGGTGTTCTTTCCCTTCAAATAAATCTGGTCTGCCATCAAAGCCTTGTATGCGCCTTCCTAAATTCATTTGCGCCAATTGCCCGCCATGAGCAAAGCAGGTACGCATGTTTGGAAATTTATCTGCATACCCATTTAGGGTTAAAAAGTGATAGGCATCTGCACATTGTGCAAGCATCCATATTAAATGAAAACGCCAAGAGGTGTTTTCTAATTTGATAAACTTCTCACCATCATAAGGGTGTATTTCAATGGCTAAGTTGTATTTATTGGCAAGTTCAAATATAGGCTCGTTTTCTTCATCAAAAATACATCGCCAAGTACCAATGGTGTCCATATAGTGAGTAGGTAGGCATAACAGCTGCATGCCCAATTCTTCAACACAGCGTTCTATCTCCCAACAAGCTCCTCTTACAAAACCTGGGTGTACCACAAATCCAGTGGTGAATTTTGAGGGATGGTCTCGCTGTACCTTAGCATTGAAATCATTCTGAAAACGCAGTGCTTGTTTCATTTCCTCTACACGCAGCCCATTTCCATAGAGCTGAGAAAGATTAAGTACCACTGCATGGTCAATATTATTGTGCTCCATCCATGCCAGTTTTTCGTCTAAGAAAAAACTAGAATCAGTCACTGGGCGGCTCCAGTCTTTCTGTAGCATAAATTTTCGGTCTTTATCTACCCAAAATATACCCTTATCTTTCATAAACTGAGGGATGTCCTCTGGATATGGAAGTAAATGAGAATGACCGTTAATGCGTAGTTTTCTTTTGCTCATGATCTGGTGTGTGAGAAATTATTTTGATAGGTTAAAGTTACAAACTTTTTGTTCTTCCACCATCAACAGGTAAATTAATACCATTAATATAACCAGCAGCAGGACTCGCTAAAAAAGCAATTGCATCTGCAACCTCTTGCGGTTTTGCAAAACGTTTGGCAGGCACAATACTTTTCATAAAAGCAGTAGCTTTTTCCTGAGACCCGTCAAAACGCTTGGCAGCATTACTAATAATACTATCCAATCTTTCTGTGGCGGTAAACCCTGGCAAAACGTTGTTAACTGTAATGCCGAATTGCCCAAGTTCATTAGCCATTGTTTTACTCCAACTAGCTACAGCTCCACGTATCGTGTTGCTTACTCCAAGGCCGTCAATGGGTTGTTTAACAGAGGTAGATATTACATTTATAATACGTCCATAGCCGTCTTGTTTCATGGCAGGAGCTAATGCTTGTACTAAGATTTGATTACATTCTAGGTGCATGGAGAACGCACTTATAAACTCCGAGGTGTCTGCGCTAAAAATAGGCCCTCCTTTTGGACCCCCCGTATTGTTTAATAAAATATGGTAGTTTATTTTTAAGGCCGCCGCCGTTACTTGTTCTTTTAATTGTGCTGGATTTGTAAAATCTGCTACCAAGTAGGTATGTGTTTGATTGTCTTGGGTTGGTAGTAGTGCTACTGTTGCTTTTAATTTGTTTTCATTTCTAGCTACTATAGTAATGCTTGCTCCCATAGCTGCCAATTGCATGGCAGTGGCTTTTCCAATGCCCGCTGTGGCTCCACAGATCATGGCGTTTTTATTTTTTAAATCTAAATTCATAGTCTTTATAGTATCTCTGGTGTGATGTGTTTAGTTATATATTTGTTTGATAAGAAATACAAACATTTTTTGCTTCTGTAAAGAAGTTTAGTGCATCAAAACCACCTTCTCTTCCAACTCCACTTTGTTTTATCCCGCCAAATGGGGTGCGCAAATCTCTATTGAGCCAAGTATTAACCCAAACAATTCCTGCTTGTATATCATTAGAAAGGCGCATGGTTCTGTCAATATTACTGGTCCAAAGGGTTGCCGATAGGCCATATTTTACATCATTGGCAAGTTTGAGGGCTTCTGTCTCTGTTTTAAAAGACATAAGGGTTACCACTGGGCCAAAAATTTCTTCTTGGTTTACACGGCATTGGTTGTCTTGTATTTCAATTATTGTTGGCTGCAGGTAATACCCCTTTTCACTACCTGTAACCTCTACAGGCTCACCTCCATATAAAATTGTGCCATTTTCTTGTTTGGCTATCTCAATATACTCTTGTACTTTCTCCATATGAGATTTAGACACTAGCGCCCCAATATTGGTGTCTGTATCAAAGGGATTGCCCACTTTTAGCTCAGCAACTTTGGCAATAAAGTCTTTTTTAAAATCTTCGAAAATAGTTTCTTCCACATATATTCTGCTGCCACACAAACAAATTTGTCCTTGATTAGCAAAAGAAGATTTTACGGTTACAGCTAGCATTTTTTGATAATCACAATCTGCAAAGATTAGATTGGGGTTTTTTCCGCCAAGTTCTAAGGAGAGTTTTTTAAACATAGGAGCTGCAGTTCTTGCGATGTGTGCACCGGTTTGTGTGCCACCTGTAAAGGATATTGCTTTAATATTTGGGTGTTCTACAATGGCCTGTCCTGTGGAGGGACCTGTTCCATGAACAATATTTAATACTCCAGGAGGAAGCCCCGCCTGGGTACATATATCCCCTAGTAAATAAGCAGTCATAGGTGTTACCTCACTTGGTTTAGCAACCACACAATTTCCTGCGGCTAGTGCAGGAGCTATTTTCCAGGTAAATAAATACAATGGTAGATTCCAAGGAGAAATACAACCTACAACACCAATGGGTTGTCTTAGGGTGTAGTTCATTGTATTTAATCCCACACTTTGATGTGCCTGGCTTGCATACTGGGTTATCCCATTTCCAAAAAACCTAAAATTTGCACTTGCCCTAGGAATGTCTACTGCAGTGGCTAAACTTAAAGGTTTACCGTTGTCTTTTGCTTCTGCCTGGGCTAGTACAGCTATATTTTCTTGGATAAGGTCTGCGATTTTTAACATGATCTTACTCCTAGCTTCTATGGTAGTAGTAGACCACTCAGGGAAAGCAGCTTGTGCAGCTTCGTAGGCATTGGCTACATCTTGTTTGCTTGAGTCTGGGATTTGAGCATACACACTACCATCACTAGGATTGTAATTATCTATCCACTTACCAGAGAGGGCGTCACAGTTGATGCCGTTTATGTAATTTTTTAAATAGTGCATAGATTGCGAGGTATTATTTAATATGATTTTATTTTCCTTGTTTAACGTAAAGATTAATTTTTATAAAGGTTTGTAGGCTGTTACTTTAATTTCTATAACAAGATGTGGGTGTGGTAATTGGTGTACGGCAACCGTTGTTCTTGCAGGGCCAGTTTCTTTGCTAAAAAACTCTCCATACACTTGGTTATAGCCTCCAAAATCATTCATGTTTACTAAAAAACTACCAACATCAACAACATCCTCCATCGTAGCGTTTTCTGAGGCAAGGACATCTTTTATATTGTTTAAAACAGCTCTGGTTTGCTGTTTTATATCCAAAAAAATTGTGCCCATGTCATCTATTTTATTGGCTCCTGCAATGGTGTTGTCTGGCATGCGAGAACTGGTTCCGCTGACAAATAAAAAATCACCTGCTCTTTTAATATGTGGATATGCACCTCTTGGTGTTGCTTTTCCTGCTACTAATTTTCCCATAACGTATTATAATTTTCCCGCTCCTTCACTTTCTTGAAGCAGTGCGTTTGTTTGTTGTTGTACTAATTTTAATTTCTCTTTTGTTTGCATGCTATCAGGGAGTAAGCCCCCAGATAAGAGTTTTAAGATTGTTTTGTCTTGTGCTCTTCCTCTTGTCATTGCCTGGTGGTATGAAATATCTTCATTAAAAGTAACTAAAGAATATTTGCTAGAATACTGTTTTGGAAATTGTCCTTCAAATGCCATTTCTAATTTACGTTTTTCTTGAAACAATGGGCTTGCTGTGTGCTCTTTCATTTCATGAAAATTGTCTAGGGCCAAATTTGCAATGGCATCGGTATCTTTTCTACGTGTTTTTTCATACTCAGTTAAGACTGTTTTCCAATTTCCCTGATGTTTGTTTAGTATTTCGTCAAACACAAAAACATCTTCAAAACTTGCATTCATGCCTTGCCCATAAAACGGTACAATTGCGTGTGCTGCATCTCCAAGTAAGACCACTTTTTCATAACAGTGCCAAGGAGAACATCGTATGGTGCCCAGAGGTCCTGTTGGGTTGTCAAAAAACTCTGTAGCCAGATTTGGCATCAGTGCAATAGCATCAGGATATTCTTGGGTAAAATATTCCTGGACCATTTCTGGAGTTGTTAAATTATCAAAACAATATTTTGTATTTGCATAAGGGGCAAACAACGTTACAGTAAAACTACCATCTAGGTTAGGCAAGGCAATGAGCATATCTTCTCCACGAGGCCAAATATGCAGTGCTCCTTTTTCGGTTCTATAACCGCCATCTTTGGTGGCTGGTATGGTGATTTCTTTATACCCATGAGTGAGCCATTGTTGAGAGAAACTAAACAAGAGTTCTCGTTTATTAAACATAGCCCTTCGAACTACAGAGCCTGCACCATCGGTGGCTAAAACAAGATCTCCCTTAAAGGTACTTTCTTGTTTGGTGTTGTAATCTGTAAAAGTAGCAGTCCCTTGTTCAAGGTCTATAGCTGTACATCCTTTATTGAAAATTAGTTCAATATTTGGCATTGCCTGTGCTTGGTCAAGAAGTAACATGTTTAACCCTGGACGTGAGATAGAATTTATATATTCTCCATCTCTACCACTGTAATTACTCATAAAAGAGTTGCCTTTTTTATCATGAATCATACGGCCATACATAGGAATACATAATTCTAAAGCCTGCTTTTCAACGCCCGCCAAGCGTAATGCTTTTAGGCCACGATCACTAAGAGATAAGTTAATAGAACGTCCTGCATCTTGAGTAACATCACGAAGATCTGGTCGCTTTTCTACCAGTTGCACTTGATATCCTCTTTGTGCCATACGCAGCGCCAATAGACTACCACATAATCCTGCTCCAATGATTAGTAATTTTTGATTACTGTTTTCCATGTTATAATATACTTTTTAATCGTGATACAAATTCAAATACATCTTTAAAGCTATTGTACAAAGGCGCCGGGGCAACACGAATAACATTTGGTTCTCTCCAGTCGCTAATAACACCTGCTTGGGTTAATTTTGTATGCAGCGCTTTGTCTGCATTTTTAACCTGTATGCTTAGTTGGCATCCTCTTTCTTGTTTATTTCTTGGAGTAATGATGTTAATATCATCGGTGTCTATTTCATCTAGTAAGAATTCAAGATATCCAGTTAATTTCTCGCTTTTTGCAATAAGGTTATCAAAACCTGCATCTTTAAAAGTGTCTAAAGATGCGCGTATGGCTGCCATTGATAAAATAGGAGGGTTGCTAAGTTGCCATCCTTCTGCTCCAGGGATTGCATCAAATTCATGACGCATATTAAAGCGGGTTTCTTTATTGTGTCCCCACCATCCAGCAAAGCGATTGAGTTTTTTGTTGTCCTGATGACGCTCATGAACAAAACAGCCTCCTAAAGATCCAGGGCCACTGTTTAAGTATTTATAAGTACACCAAACGGCAAAATCTGCCCCTATCTCATGTAAATTTGGTTGTATGTTACCCACCCCATGTGCTAAATCAAAGCCAACCATGCAATTATGCTTGTGCCCCAGGGCTGTAATTTTCTTTAAAGGGAAATGCTGGCCAGAGTAATAATTGGTGCTCCCTATCATCAGTAGGGCTATCTCATCTGCTTGTGTTTCTAAAATTTGCTCCAGGTCTTCAAAGCGGCACAAATCTTCACCTTCTCTAGGTTTCCATAAAACAAGCCCTTCTTTAGGGTCAAACCCATGAAATTTTAATTGACTTTCCATGGCATATTTGTCACTAGGAAAGGCATCACTCTCTACTACAATTTTATACTTTTTTGCGGTAGGTTGATAGAAACTTACCATCATTAAATGCAAATTGGTTGTCAAGGTATTCATGATGACCACCTCACTTGGTTTGGCTCCTACAATAGCTGCCATATTTTGAGCTAAAAACTCATGATAGGGTAGCCATGGATTTTTGGCTTCTGTATGTCCTTCTACACCGTGTTTGGCCCAGTCATCAAGCTCTTGGTGTATATAGTTTTTTGTTTTAAGGGGTTGTAATCCTAGAGAGTTTCCGCAGAGATAGATTAATTCATTTCCTTGGGTGTCTGAGGGGAGTAAAAACTCTTTTCTGAAACTTGAAAGGGGGTCTTGATCATCACACTGTTGGGCAAAAGTTTTTGAATTTTTAAATATCATAAGTAGCGAATAGATTATAGTACCTCTTTGGTTTAAACACCAGGGATTTATAATTTTATAATTACACCTAATGCTAGGATGTTTGATTTTAGTAAAAATATAGAAAGTATTTGATTACTGCCGTGTTGGAGCAAGATTTAAGAGAAAATAAACCCCTTGGGTTTTAAATTGCCTGTATGCTCCCATATTTTTTTGATTGATGGGCTAAATTAATGGTTTTAGAATTTTAGAAATAGCTTATATTTACTCAAATCAAAATAATAATACCATGACTAAAGTAAATTTAATAGACAATGGCCCTCTTGTTGTAGTGGGAGAACACACCATCACACATCCAGACGGAAGCCAAGAGGTTAAACCATCAAGAGCATCGTATTGTAGATGCGAAAAAAGTGCTAACATGCCATTTTGTGACGGAGCACATAAAGGATAAACAAGCAAGCCCCTTCACTAATTAAATTTCTCTGTAGATGTTAACTCATGGACCTACCACAAGCATTTAAGATAAATAAGCAAACCTGGAATGATCGTGTTGCGGTGCATGCCCAGAGTGATTTTTACAACCTAGAAGCCTTTAAAAAAGGAGCGTCTTCTCTGCACAGCTTTGAACTTGAAGCCTTAGGAGATGTCTCAGGAAAAACCCTGTTGCACTTACAGTGCCATTTTGGGCAAGATACCTTAAGTTTCAGTAGGCTAGGGGCGCGGTGCACAGGCATTGATTTTAGTGAAAAAGCGGTAGCCTTTGCTAAACACTTAAACAAAGAACTTTTACTTGATGCTAGTTTTGTTTGTTGTAATGTTTTAGATACCTCAAACCACCTTAGCCAAACATTTGATATTGTATTTACAAGCTATGGCACCATAGGGTGGTTGCCAGATTTACAGCCTTGGGCTAAGATGATTGCCCAGCGATTAAAGCCAGGGGGCACGTTTTATATTGTTGATTTTCATCCCATTGCCTGGATGTTTGACTATAGCGTTTCTCCGCCAGTGATGCGGTATGGGTATGATCAAAAAGAGGCGATCTATGAGCAGTATAAGGGTAGTTATGCTGCGCCAAATGCCGCTCTAGAAAGTAAAGAATACGGATGGAATCATAGCCTGAGCAGTGTGGTTAACGCACTTGTTAGTGCTGATCTTAGTATAGAATATCTTGAAGAATACCACCAAAGTCCTTACAATGTATTTCCCTCTTTGGAGATTACCAATAATGGCATGTATGAGCTACCCAATTCTCTGTATCCACTTTTATTTGCAGTAAAGGCTACTAAGTAACTCTAGGAGTAAAAGTCTTCTAGTGTGTTTTTGTTTTTAATAAATCTGGAAATTTTTTTTGAAATTTTCTCAACCTAGGGATAGATACATTTTGTATGTATGGGTTGCTAGGGTTTAGCCTTTCATAGTTTTGGTGGTAAGATTCACCTTTCCAAAACTTTTCAAAAGGGAGTACCTCGGCGGCTACTTTACCCTGGCCAAGTATTTGTTCTAGCGCTTTAATTTTGGCGTCTATGATATCTTTTTGAATTTGGTTTTGATAAAATATGATAGAGCGATACTGTGAACCTCTATCTGGGCCTTGCCCATTTACTTGCCCAATGTTTTGAGATCCAAAATACACATCTACCAAATCCGAAAAGCTTATTTCTTGAGCGTTATAGATAACCTCTACGGCTTCTGCATGTCCAGTTTTTCCTGTATTGCTGGAGGCGTAGGTAGGGTTTTGTGTGTGTCCTCCGCTGTATCCAGAGATAGATTCTTTAACTCCCTTTAAACTCTCATACACAGCCTCCACACACCAAAAACAACCGCTTGCAAAATAAGCGCGGTCCAAGCCGTCTATGGGTGCAACTAGCGTAGGTGTTATGGTTTGTTGCGCTTTTAATGCCCTTTGCTGGTTTGTTGTGTTGTCTTTAGATTGACATGATGCCTGAGATATCATAAGGATAACTGCAGTGAAAAATAAGAGATTTCTTTTCATGGTTTAATGTTTTATAATCCTAAAACTAAAGTAACAAAAAAAGCCTTCACGATGAGTGAAGGCTTTGTTATTGTTATGCTAAAATTTATTACTTCATTTTAGAAAATACTTTTTCCATTTTTTCTTTTTCTTGAGTAGCTAGTTCTTGATCAATCAAGATACGTCCACTGTGCTCATCAGTAATAATTTTTTTACGTGAAGCAATCTCCATTTGTACTTGTGGAGGAATGGTAAAGAAAGATCCACCAGAGGCACCTCTTTCTATAGCTACAACTGCCAAACCATTTTTTACATTGGTACGGATGCGCTTGTATGCTATAACTAGACGGTCTTCGATTTTCTTTTCAAATTTTTCAGATTCTTTGAGTAAAGAAGTTTCTTCTTTCTCAGTCTCAGATAAAATTTCATCAAGTTCACCCTGCTTGTGCTTTAGGTGCTCTACTCTAGCTAAAACACGTTCTTTGGTTTGCTCGACTACTTCTTTTTTCTGCTCGATTTGAACCTTAAATTCTTTGATGTGCTTTTCGGCTAATTGAATTTCTAATTCTTGAAATTCTACCTCTTTGCTCAAAGCGTTGTATTCACGGTTGTTACGAACCTTGTCTTGTTGTGCTGTGTATTTCTTGATCAACTCCTTTGAAGATTCAATACCAAGCTTTTTTGCTTTGATACTCTCTTCAATAACCTCAAGGTCTGTAGTTAATTTTTCAAGTCGGGTATTCATCCCTGCTACCTCGTCTTCAAGATCTTGTACTTCAAGAGGAAGTTCCCCTCGTACATTTTTGATTTCGTCAATGCGAGAATCAATTAGTTGTAGATCATACAAAGCGCGTAGCTTTTCTTCAACAGAAATTTCTTTATTTGTTGCCATACATTAAAAATAGCTAATTGGATTTGTGTTTATTTGTGATAAAACGACTGCAAAATTAGTGATTTTTTTTGTAAGATAGGTATGTAAAAGCTCTTTTGTGTATTGTTCGCTTTCATAGTGCCCTATATCTGCCAATAGAATCTTGTTTTCTGCAGTGTAAAAGTCATGGTATTTTAAATCAGAGCTTATGTATACATCTGCTCCTTGGGCAATTGCATCGCTTATTGCAAAGCTGCCACTGCCACCTAACACGGCAACTTTTTTTATAGATTTATTTGTCCTTTTTGAGTGTCTAATACATTGTGTATTCATTTTTTCTTTTAAATACTTTAAAAAAGCATCTTCAACCATTGGGTTTTCAAGCTCTGCAATCATGCCCATGCCTATGTGTTGATTGGTGTTTTCAAGTGTGGTTATTTCATAGGCAACCTCCTCATAAGGGTGGCTGGTGTGCAGGGTGCTAAGTATGATTTTTTCTAAATGCTTTGGGAAGGTCATGGTAATCATGAGCTCTGAGGTAGTTTGTGTGACCCCTTTTTTGCCTACAACTGGATTGCTGTGCTCATTACCTTTAAAAGTAGCGATGCCCTGAGTGGTAAAACTACACTCTTGATAGTTTCCAATGGTTCCGCCACCCACACTAAATAATGCTTTTTTAATACCATCTACCGCCTGTGAGGGTACATAAGTAGTTAGTTTTTTGATTGTTTGTTTCTGAGGAATTAAAATCTTTTTATCTACTAATTTAAGGACATTGCATATTTGAGCATTTACCCCTTCAAAGCTATTGTCTAAAGCAGTATGTATTGCAAAAATATGAATGTCATTTTTTATTGCTTTTTGGACCACACGCTCTACATAAGTAGCCCCTGTTAGTTTTTTTAAGCCCTTAAATATAATAGGATGAAAACTAACAATAAGGTTGCATTTTTTCTCGATAGCTTCCTCTACAACAGCCTCTAGAGTGTCTAGGGTTATAAGTATACCCGTTACAGTGGCCTGCTGATCTCCAACCAATAGACCCGTGTTGTCAAAATCCTCTGCATATGCAAGTGGAGCAAACTCATCTAGTAATGTAATAATTTCTTTTATTTTCATAATTGTCTTTTTTAGAATAACATCTCCTTTGCTTTAGGTTGTCATCAATCACATACTATTTCGTAAATATACTAGAATCTGAGTTGTAATTTATCTCTTTTTTTTTCTGAAATTTTAATTTTTACCAAGCATTTCCCAAACATATTACTACTTTCGTTGCATGAACCGCTTTAGAAAATTATTGTTTCCGGTTGCTGTTGTATATGGCTGGGTAGTTACTACGCGTAACTTTTTGTATGACAAAAAGTGGCTTGGTTTTAGTGGTGTTTCCTATAAAAAGCCAATTATATGTGTAGGGAACCTATCTGTTGGTGGCACAGGAAAATCTCCAATGATAGAGCTTCTGGTTAGCTATTTAAAAGACAGCCATGACCTTGCAGTGCTAAGTAGAGGTTATGGCCGCGGGTCTTCGGGCTATTTGGAGGTGGAGCCAAATTTGTCTGCCTCTCAAACAGGAGATGAACCCTTGCAATTTAAACAGAAGTTTCCGTCCCTAAGAGTTGCGGTTTGTGAGGATAGAAAAACAGGTATTGAAAAATTACTGCCCCAGGCAGATGTTATTTTGTTAGATGATGCATTCCAGCACAGAAAAGTAATTTCTGGTTTTTCTATTTTATTAACCGCTTTTGATGATTTGTTTTTTGAAGATTATTTTTTACCTGCAGGGAATTTAAGAGAGTCTAGAAAGGGAGTCTCTCGCGCAGATGTAATAGTGGTCACAAAATGTCCAGACAAAGTATCGTATGCCAAATTACAAGAAATTAAATTTTTGCTTAACCTGGCATCTCATCAAAAAGTATATTTTTCTAAAATAGGATATGCAGATACTATTTTTGGGATTAGCGAGAGCTTGCCATTAGGTTATTTAAAGGATAAGTCTTTCACACTTGTAACGGGTATTGCCAATCCCGATCCATTGGTTTTGTTTTTAAAAGAGCAGGGTTTTTCTTTTACCCATAAAAAATATGCAGATCATCATCGTTTTTCTGCTTCTGAAATCTCTGAATTAAAACAAGAAGAATTAATTATAACCACAGAGAAAGATTACATGCGTCTGCAAGGGTCTTTAGGGAAATATGCGCTGTATTATTTGCCTATAAAAACCATTATTTTAAACAAACAAGAATCGTTTTTTAAACAAACCATTTTGGAGGCAATAGCGCTTATGAAAGGGTAGGGGTGTTTTGTGTTTTACTTAGTTTGAGAGTGTCGTGTATTTTTTCAAAGAACTCTTCTGGTTTAAAAGGTTTGGGTATAATCTCATTAAATCCAACCCTGAAAAACTCATCTAGATTCTCATCAATAGTAACAGCTGTAAGTGCAATAACAGGAAGCTCTTTATTAAACTCTCGTATCTTTTGTGTAGCCTCAATACCACTAATACCTGGCATGTGTATGTCCATTAGTACAATGTCAAAATCATTTTCTTTTACCAGTGCGACAGCATCTGTGCCGTTATCTGCCACTTGACATACCATCTTATTTTTCTCTAGAATTTTCTTGGTAATCATTTGGTTTATTTTGTTGTCCTCGACCACCAATACGCTTTTGCCAATTAGGTGTTGCAGGTCAATAACCTTCTTTTTATTGACTTTGGATTGTAGTCCTACTTTCTCATCTGAAATGTCAAGATCTAAATTAAACCAGAACTTTGATCCCTCTCCTAGTTTACTTTCTAATTGAATTTTACTGTTCATTAATTCAAGCAAGTTTTTCACAATAGAGAGCCCAAGGCCTGTACCTCCAAATTTTCTGTTTATTTGCAGTGACCCTTGAGAGAAGGTTTCGAAAATTGTTTTTTGTTTTTTCTTGGAGATTCCTACACCATTGTCTTGAATTTCAAAATTAAGTTTTATGCTGTTATTGTATTGATCAATTTTTCTAACCCGAATTACCACTTCTCCATTTTGGGTAAACTTAACGGAGTTACCAATAAGGTTAATTAGTACCTGAGATAACTTCACTGGGTCACCACAGAGGCTCTCCGGAATGGTATCATCATAATCAACTCTAAAGGTTGTTTGTTTGTCGTTTGCAGATTTCTTAAGGGCAATAAGCACATCATTAATTCTTTTTTTAAGATGAAATGATATTTTTTCAATTTCTACTTTATTTGCTTCAAGTTTGTTAAGGTCTAAGATGTTATTAATAAGGGATAACAGAAACTCTCCAGAAAATTTAAGAGATTCTAGATGCTCTCTTTGGTGTTCTTTAGGATTTTCTTCCATCAATAAATGGGTGAGTCCTGTTACGGCATAAAGGGGTGTTCTCAGCTCATGTGTTATGGTAGATAAAAACTGTGCCTTGGCTAAAGATGCTTTTTCTGCTTTTTCTTTTGCTAATTGCAACTCTGTATTTTTATCTTGAAGTAAGGTATTTGCCTTGGCCCTTAAATTGTTGTTTTTGTAGAGCGATAGGGTAAGTAAAGAGAGTATTGCGATAATGGCGATACTAAGCCCGTTTGTAATTACATTGAAACTCTCAGTTTTTTCTTCATCCAAAAGTTCCTCATCTAAGGGTATGGTCTCTTTTTGGATTTCTAAAACAGTGGGTTGTGCAGTATAAATTGCCGAAATTAAACTACTATTTTTAACTTTTAGCGCAGCTATTTTTGAGGTATATTCCTCTAGCATGTTTTTTGCTTTGACACCCTCTCCCTGTTTTAAGGCAACAGTTGCATTTATTTGATACGTATCAATTTTTAATTTTTTGTAGTTTTTGTCCTCAATAATTTGCAAAGCATCCTCTAGTGTAGTTATTGCTTGCAATAGATAGGTTTTTGCGGGATCATCCTCAAGAAGTAATAATGCTTTTGCTTTGTATAACAGTCCAGAGGCTTGTTGGAAAGACATCGTAAACTCTGTGTATTTGGCAATCCCAGCATTTAAGTAATTTAAAGCTACTTTTGGGTTATCTTTTTCAAATTCTAAAATTCCTCGACCCAGTAAAATAGAAGATTTCCCTCTCTCATCATTATGTGTGCTGTAAAGAGCGGCGGCTTGTTTAAAATAATTTTCTGAGGCAGAAAATTGAGATAGTTTTGTGCTAATAAAGCCTTGTAGAGATAGAGCGCCAGCAAGTTTCTCTGTGTTTTGTGAAGCCTTTAACTTTGCGATGGCAATACTATTTAATTTGGCAGCCTTGTCATAGCTTTCAAGGTAATAAAGCAGTTGGGCACCACTCAGTATTATTTCTCCATTACCAGATACATCTTTTAGGCTGCTTGTAAGGTTGTTTGCTTTTTTTATTTTTTCTAATGCCAAGGCAAAATCTAAGGAGATTACAGCCCCACAAGCCTCTTCTCTATATTGCTCAACGAGCCTTATAGAGTTTAGTGTTGTTACAGCATTATTTGTGTCTGGCTCTTGTGCTGACAGCAAAAAAGGTGACATATAAAGGGTGAAAACAACCGCTATTTGTAAACAACAGAAAAGAAACTTATTCATTAAAAAATGTAGTTTGTCGGTAAATATAGTTATTTCCTCGACATTTTGTACACTAAATCGATAATTCTTGAAGAATATCCAGTTTCATTATCATACCATCCAATAATTTTTATCATTTTGCCAATCACTGAGGTCATCTCTGAATCTAGAACACAAGAATGGGAGTTTCCTACAATATCAATAGATACAATTGGGTCCTGTGTGAATTGTAAAATACCTTTTAAAGGTCCTGCCGCTGCATTTTCAAACAAGGCATTAACAGCCTTTATTGAGGTCTCTTTTTTAACATTTAAGGTAATGTCACACAAAGAGCCGTTGGCAACAGGAACACGTATGCCGCAACCACCAATAACGTTATTTAAATCTGGAAAAAGTTTAGTGAGCGCCTTTGCGGCTCCTGTTGTTGTAGGCACTATGGATTGCCCTGCTGCTCTAGCTCTTCTAAGGTCTTTGTGGGGCTGGTCATGCAAGCTTTGATCTGTAGTGTAAGAATGTACTGTTGTTATATACGCTTGTTGTATTTGAAAAGCATCGTGTATAAGTTTGAGCATAGGAGCTGCATTATTGGTAGTGCAGGATGCGTTTGAAACAATACAATCTTCTGGTGTTAACATTTGGTCGTTAACTCCAGCTACTATCATTTTAATTTGATTATCAACCGGAGGAACACAAAGAATTACTTTTTTCGCCCCACTAGAGATGTGCTGCTGCAATGCAGATTTTGTTTTAAATTTCCCGGTTGCCTCAATAACAATGTCTACCCCTTGCCAAGGTATTTTTGAAATTTCTGTTTGTGAAGTAAAAGAATATGATTTGTCATCCACCTTGATACTATTGGGGGTGCTCTGTACTTGTTTTTGTAGCACTCCATGAATACTATCATACTTTACAAGGTGGCTAAGTGTTTTGGCATCTGCAATGTCGTTGATGGCTACTACTTCAATACCTGGATGATCCAACAACAACCTAAAGACCCTTCTACCAATTCTTCCAAAGCCGTTAA